>CALDTX010000070.1 GCA_937923565.1 uncultured Granulosicoccaceae bacterium
CTCTCAATTCTGAGGCACAAATATACAATGGTATAGGTCGGCTAGCTATTGTATATTTGTGCCTCAGAATTGAGAGCTGGCTGGCGAAACGATCTTCGTATCACAATCGGCAAGCTACCATTACCTGCAAAGTGAAGGTCGACAGTCGAAAAACCTAATGTCCCCTTAACTAAGTCGTATCGTTCGCCGGGCAACCATGCAATGGGGGCAGCCTCTACGTCAAAGTCCTCAATAAATTGAGGCCCAAAACCCGCGTAGACAAAAGGCGTGGAGAATACAAAAAGATAAATCAGAAGCAAGCGTACTGCAACCGCTTTGATTGTGGTGGTTGTTTGTACAACCAAGCGCCGTGTCATTTCCATGCTATTAAGTAAATTGCTCAGACCCTAGCCTGAACGGCTCAAAAAACAACAAGTAAAACGAAAATACGCCGTAGTGTGACTTAGTCAACTACAAATAAATTGAGTGGCTATCATTAAAGAAAAGCTATATAGGCAGGACAGATTCTTGAACCAGAGAGACCCCAGGTCGAGGTCTCTGCAGTTTCTAACCAAATCTTCTACTTGCATTACTGCATTATTCCGGCCCATCATGCACAAATACTATTAAGGCATTGCTGAGTATATTTAACGGGGTTTTGAAGAAACTTCGTTGATTTTCGATAGTCAAAAACAGGCAAACCGTTGAGCATTTTTATGCCAACCAAAATTTTTTCCATATTTGATGGAAATTTAAATATTGGCGAATCATATTGACCGCAAATATCATTAATAAGCAAACGCAATGATTGTTGTTTCTTCAATTCTACTAAGTCATTAACATCAACAACTGCATCAGTGGCATTAGCAATAAAAATATAATTTATTGGACCATAAAGTTTTGTATCTATAAGCCCGTTGCGTCGGGGAAGCAGATATTTTACTTCTCCACTGGGTTGGAAAATTGACTTCTTAAAATGGCTCAATTGTTCGGAAAACAGGTTTTTAATCATCGTCTCTCTGAGAGCTATTTTTTCCCGCGCCGCCCTCCCTATAATTGAGTTATTCATTTGTCCAACAATGACCATATCATCGGATATTACGCTCCCCCCAAGCATACCTGTCAAAACAGAAAAAGAAGATTTGCCAGTATTTTGAGCCCCTATAACTAGCACACCGTTGTTATGATATGAGCACTGGCTCGAATGTAAAACTAAAAACCCTTTGGACAACAAAGCGTGCCTAAAGGCTTTCAGTAACAAATTTTGCAAGTAGAGTCGACTATCGCTGTAGCATAGTCTATCGATAAACACTTCACTGGTGCCATCTGAATACCAGTTAACTTTGGACATATCGAAGTAACTGAAGAAAGATTTTCCATTAGCACAAAGTGGAGAGTCGCTTTGCAGCATCGGATAAACACCTGATCGTGCTTGATCTACATGCTCAAGAACATTCTCAGAAATGTGTAACGTGCAATCTTCACGATAATCGCTAAATTTCTGAATTTTGCTCGGAAATTGCTTGAAAAGTGTAGACAAATCTACCCAACTAGCATGTCTAACCGTAAATACGACTTCTAGAGGTTCGAAAATAAAGCTGGTTTTTACAAACATTGACAAGCTGCCATTGCGGCAGCTTTACAATTTAACATAGGTTCAGAACTAACCTACCGGCATGCTATTACCTTTATTTTGACCGTCGCCTTGTTTGACAACTTCCGTTACATCAACAATTGAAAATTCAGGTGCTTCGTACACTTTTATATCCATTTCTAACCCTACTTTATAATAATTGAGCGAATTGAAAAAACTTAGGAAACCATAGCCTAATCTAAATTAAATCACTTCAGCAACTACCTATTTGGTTAGTGGTGTGATAAATATCACATATTAACGAAACCTATTTATAATGTTGTCATTATTTTAAGAAAAATAGTTAATTTTTTAACAAACATCTGTTTAACCGTTAAATTTTCGTGTGGTACGTTTTCTCACATGATGAGCAATCTAGATCGTTAGCAGTCTCTCATTCTTAGCTATTCTGCATTGTGAATCATAAACGCCAATGATAAAGTGACAGCCTTTGCTGCGCATCTTGTTGGGCCAACAACAAATGAATCCTCGCTCGTTAAAAAACCTTCTGGAAAAAGCCAATTTCGAATTCAGCGATTTGGGCGACGGAACAGCCGCACTCATTAGTTTAGACTCGGGAAAAATCATAACCCTAAATGAACTAGGAACGCAGGTTGTTGAATCTATAAATAAGCTGGACAAATCTTCATACTCAGAAGAGTCGTTGATCGAAGATTTGGCATCCGAATTAGCCGGCGAGTATGAAAAGAGCATTGATGAAGTCACATGCGATATCAATAATTTTATCAGCGGACTAATCAAAAGCTTAAGTTAGTTGATTTGAGCTAAATGACACCTTTATTATTTTGATGTTTATGTTGCGCTGGAAACATTGTCGATAGTGGTTAATAATACAATTTCCAATTTGCTTGTAAACTCAAAGAGAATTCTAACTCCATACAAACGGCAGTACTTTGTTGCTGTATCTTTAATGCTCATCGCAACGATCGCTCAGTTAGCGATACCATGGGTATTGGGCAATATCGTACAAGCTCTGTCTCTACTAGCTGGAAACCATTATAGCTTCATTGGATCACTAGGACTGTTATTGAGCTTATTAGTTGTTCAGCAACTGGCATCATATCAAGGTTTAATAAGAGTTGGGGCAATCGGGGAAAATATATTTTCAGATTTTCGCCTACGAATTCACAATAAATTGCTTTATTTAAAACAACAAAAATCGCTGCAGCATAGTAATGGGAATTTCGTCTCCTTACTAAGAAACGAGTCAATGCTTGTAAGTAATTTTTTTAGCCATCAGTTAGCCACATTTTTACCACAATTATTTACACTCGTTGGGGCGACAGTCATTCTGTTATATATCAACGTTTATTTTGGCTTGCTTATCATAATATTAATGTTGGTTTTAGTCGCAACTTCCAAACTATTAGGTAGAAGGGTTAGACCTCTTGCTACAGAAGTAATGGAACAAACAAAGAAAAATATCGGACTATTCGAACAAGACATTCAGCTAGCAGAAGAGATTAAAACTTTAGTACTCGAACAGAATCGTAAAATGGAATTTCGGCAAAGCAGCGAAAACCTCTTGCAGATCTCTCAAGAATATCTTATCAGACAGAACGTATTAACTCCTGTTGCTCAACTGTCTGGTAGTGTAGCTTTAATATTTGTTGTTGTTGCGATATATATATTCAATTTAAAAGATACCTTTTCTCTATCACAAATAGTTACATTGCTTTTATATGGCTTGGTAATAACTAGGCCTATTAGTGGGCTGGCTGGACTGTATGGTCTAAGCCATCAAGTGCTAGCAGCAATCGAGCGAATTGATATATTTTTATCATTGGATGATGAGATTGGTGCCAAAACAGGCTCCAACCCTGAAGAGCCTCTAGAGATCTCTTCTATGAAATTTGACGAAGTATCTTTCGCCTATAACAAACATGAAACAGTACTTAAGGCCTGCAATATTGAAATCTTAAAAGGTGAAAAAATTCTGATAATGGGAGAAAACGGTGCTGGAAAAAGTACAGTTTCTAAGTTAATTATGCGAATTATGGAACCCGATAGTGGTTGCATATACTATAACGGTAAAGAGGCTCGAGAATTGTCACTATTTAGAATTAGAAAAAGTATTGGATTTTTGCCTCAGTATTCAAACTTTTTTAAAGGAAGTGTTTTTGAAAACCTTACAATTGGCCATGACAGTGTGAGCAAAACTAAAGAAGATGTTAAAAGTGAGCTTCAAAAATTTGAATTGTGGCCTTGGGTTGAAAAACTTCCTAATGCGTTAGATACACAAATTACAGCGCTGGGGTCTAATTTGTCTGGCGGGCAAAGACAAAAATTAAATATATGTAGAATTTTACTTCGCCAACCAAAATTTCTAATTTTGGACGAACCAACTTCTATGTTCGACCCCGACTCTGAACTTGAATTTCTGCCAATCCTGAATCGCATAATAGCCACTAAAACAGTGATCATTATTTCGCATAAACAGACAATGTCAGGAATTGTAGAGAAGATATATGATCTCGATAATGGGCAGTTGAAGCTACGTACCAGTGAGCTTTGAAGCTTAAAAGCACTAATGGAAATAAATATTCAATTAGCAATTTCTGGAAAACTCAGTCAATGGCAGATTGAAAAAAACAGCCAAATTAATGAATGGCGAAAAGTGGTTGAATTGGGTGATGTTCGAATTATCGCGGACACCAACTCCCCGTTAAGAGCTGTATCTGGTAGCGTAGGTAATATAAAGTACATCGTCTTTGGATATGTTTCTGAAAATATTTGTGAGGTACTTGAGAATGCTGCAGTAGCATTCTTTAATTTTTCCGAACCGACTCCGTTAAAAAAAATAAGTGGTAACTATATATTAGTTGCAATAGACACACTCTCAATGCGGATTTGTATTTCAGGCGATGTTTGTGGAGTTATCCCGTTATATTGGTGCGTGGGTAAGAGCGGATTATACTGCTCATCTAACCTTGGTAACATAGTTGGCTTGCTGGATTCAAGGGAACTGCATGAAGAAAATTTCTTCCTAGCTCTGTCATCCCTAGCTCTAAAGCCGAATAACACTTTGTTAAAGGGAGTACATAGCTTACATGGACTTTCTGCATTAGCAATTGATATAAGCCAAGGACTGGTAGAGCCACGAGTTATATCAACAAGCAATGAGAACCTGTTTTTAAATCCCTCCAATAACAGCATAGACTTTCACGAACAAGCGGCCTGTATTGCCAATAATCTTACTAAGAGCACAAAAATACTAGTGTCACAAGGCGATGTTCTGACGCAAATTAGCAGTGGTTTAGATTCTGCTAATGTTTTTGCTGCGATTTTAAAGAATCTTGGAAATCAGGAAAGTCTAGCTTATTCAGGATTATTTTCAGGCACTAATATTGAAGACTATGCTGTTATCGAAAGTTGGAAAAAAGCTTGCCCTGCGAATATGAAAATATTGGAAGATAAAGCTGTGATTACAAATCTAGTAACGAGCTTTGAGTCATTCTGTTCAAAAGGCACTGTTGATTATCCAATCAACAGCCACACAACATTTCCTGCTATGCGAAATATGTTGGGTAACAACACGCGGCATGGCATAGTAACAGGTGAAGGTGGCGATGAACTTTTTGCCTTGGGCCCTCATGTCCTGTTTTCATTGTTATTTACTGGAAATTTCAACGATTGCAAATTGTTTAGACAATTGAAACAAACCATAGCTATTAAGAATCAATATACAGCAAGTCAAATGGAGTCATTTTTGGGATGGAAGGGCTTATTAAATACCCGAGGGAGATTTCATGAATTTTTGAGAGACAAATTAGTATCCCGACGATTGTTCCCTGGAATGGCACGAACTCATAATCATCGTTACCGCTCTAATTATATTGAACAGAGTTCAAAGAAGCTATTGTGGCCTCCTTGGAAGTATAAAGAAGTCTCTTTATTAAATAACCTCGAACTAGTTCAATATCACTTTTGGATGGAGAAAGAATTCGATAGAGCAGAAAAAAATGGGTTCGATCTTTTTCATCCAATTTTAGAGTATTCAAATATTAAAAGCGCCTTTGAGGCAAAGCCGCAAAATTTTTGGCATCAAGGACAAAGAAAAAGTGTGCTGTATGAATCGTTAAAATGTATTGCACCTTTATTTACCTATGACAAAATTAACAAAGGATCGCACTTTGAATACTATATGCAGCTACTCTCTAAGAGCAATCAGTTAATGGGCCCTTACAAAAATTGGTCTTTAGCAAAAAGAGGTTATATGGACGCCTCTTTTATGGAAAGTAATTATAATAAAGAGTCTATGAACGGTTATAAATTTCACATTATACCGTTTGAGTTGTTTTTACGTTCGTTTGACGAATAGATAGAGTTATGCGAATCTCAAGTTTATTCACTTTTCGCAAATGGAAAATATTGTATTTTCTTTTAATATTGAATTTCAGGTACTTTAATTTTCACACCGGATTAATTGATAAAATTGACCAACATCGAACTGAATTACGATTCAGATTGAAAAAATCAGAGATCAATTTTGCATATGTTTGGAATATTCGACTTGGCAAGCTTGTTTCGCTGTTCGGTTCAAAATATACCCTATGCATGAAACGCGCATTCGTTTTAGCGATTCTGATTCCTAGGGACGAAAGATTTTTCTACCGAATTGCAATCAACAAAGCTGAGCCAAAAGAAGGTCATGCATGGCTAGAATTAAACAATATTGCAGTTTGTGAAACAATTTCCCCCGACAAATATTTTGTAGTAAAAGAAATTGAAATATTGATTAAGTAAGGAAAGCTGATGTACTTAACCTTTATTTATTCTATCTTTCAAATCACGCAGCCTCTTGAAAAGAATATTGGGATTTAAGAATTGTTGGTATAATGCTTGATATTTCCAGTTATCAGGATTGGCTTTCAAAAGCATTTTTGATTGTAATTTCCCTTCTTTTGAATTAAACCTCGTTATCTCGCGTGTATAAGTTATCAACGTAGAGATAGAGTTACCAACGAAGTCGTTCGATTCATTTAAGCTACGTAAAACGGAATTTTTCGGTTTGCCTTTGGGGAAGTTTTCTAACTGACTAAGTGATCTGTCAAAGCAGTAATTACAACGCTGCAGAAATGAGCGAAATTGAGGATATAAATTCAAATTTTTTACTGTTTCAGTTATAAATTTCCAATCAATCTGATTACCGGATTTTGTCAATATTAAAGAAACATCCAACATTGCGCGGTAGTTGTTGATTCTTGCACTTGCATAATTATCAAATATTTCAGAGTGATAAAATGCGGAAATTAATAACATCTCAGCTGAAGGAATAAATGTATTTACACCATTATAATTTACTGCTTGCCTCGATTCAAATATCTCTTCGGTGTCGAATGGAGAGCTATATCGAAGTGTGTTTTCAAATTGTTTATGGTGAACTTCCAGGTGATACTTGTATTGATCACTAACCATTGGAGGGAGGTGTTTAGAATTCCAGTAAGATGTTAGCGGTCTTTCCAAATTAATTTTACAATTAAAGTCAAGTTGTTGTAGTACGTCGTATGCATTATCCAAGTCTTTAAAACGAACTAATAGATCTATATCAGAATGTATCCTCTGACCAGAGCACATGGTATAACCACCAGAGATCAATGCCGCTCCTTTGAGCAGTACGTAGTCAATCTTTTTGTCATCAAAAGCGGTGCTAATAGCTATTACTTGACTTACAAACGCTGTTTCGTTTTCAATACATTGCAAACGATTGACTTCCAAGCGAATACGAGTAGCTTTCTCCACTTCTTTAAGAAGGTCGGTTCTATTCAAGTGATAATATATATCTTGAGCCAAGCCCCAGCTAAATGCGTGCTCAATTAGTTTTTCTATTTGAGCTTTGCTAGGTTTATTCTCATCCGAGAATGAGTATTCGTTTGCCGACTTTAATCGTATCAATGATTGAATAGTGTTTTTTTGCAAAATTGGGAAACTAGAGAGATTCAATTTGTACATTGACCAGCGATAGAGAACTAGTAATTTTAGTCAAAATTCTAACATTATGTTCTATCGAATACGTGCGCAGTTTCTCAAGATCGCAGAACAAACCGAACGAGTTTAAATAAGGGCAGTAACTTAACTTTGCACAGCAATTGTTTCACAACGTAAATTTTTAGCTTAATAACTAGCGCATATGTAGTATTCAAATTAGCTGAAAAATATGTATTCAAAAGCTTTTAAAAAAAACTACTGGACGAGCATGTAAAGTTTTTCGCATAATTTATCGTGGTAGAGCCCGATGAGAATGTCACGTTTTACCAGCAGCCAGATACTAGACTTTTTTAGTTAGAACGAATGTGAATGTTCTCGATTAATGTCGCGAGCAAAGCCTCAGCAGGCACAAGCAGTGGCAATACGGTTTGTGCTGTTTAAATTTATAAGTGCGATCGGCATGATACTTTAGGCAAAGCAGCTGCGAGCTACCAAGTATGATCGATGAGTTTTAAGCGAACGGTGCTCCGTATAGGTGCATTGTCTGTTGCTAGACGACATAGAACTTGCGATGTAATCGAAGACTATAATCTTGATAGGTTGACGAATGATGTTTATATTTAATCGAATGGACTGTCAAGAGTGTTTAGATATAAACTCTACTTCGACGGCTAACCGAATATGAAAAGACTACAATATCGATCATCATCACTAAATGGCAGATCTGCTCGTTTAACGCTTATTAGTTTAGAATCGGTCGAAGAAATTTAGAGTCACGAGAATATGAACCCATTTGCTTTCATAATTGTCATTGCAGCTGTACTTGCTGGAATGGCAATGGCATTAGGCCATCGTAAGAGGTCTGACTATATTTTTTATTTGAGTATTGGAGTTCTGGGCGGTAGTCTTTATGTTTTATTACCCAGCTTTAACGATGGTGAAGTTAGGTCCCTAGGTTCGATAAGGGCAATTTTCCGACTGGGTGTTGTGATGGGCGCTGTGGTTTTTTTTGCAATCTTGTTCCGCTCTCAAAAACGATAGTATCCCTACTATTTTCAGTTAACACATCGACGTTGAAATATATCGATTACTATCAATATAACTCATTGCAGCCCCGGCCAAATCAGACTGGCCTCCCCGCCGACTCGCTTAGCGGTCACCGAAGCATCACTGCACAGACAATCATTCTCAGCCATTAAACAACTCAAAATAACATTAGTTCCACATTTTCGGTTTTAGAACTAAACCGAAGCCACACGCTCTATGCGCAAGAACTATGGATACATATTTTTCAGTAAAGCATTGTGTAAAAACCTATCCAACACCTTTAAAATCAACTAATGCACTTGCTTTCTCCCCTTATGCCTTGGCTTTTTACCAAAACATTCAGGCGTTGAATAATAAGACATTTCAACCGCTTCTATCAGCTTGGCTGAGTTTATCGGTTTTTCTAAAAACGCAATGGCCCCTAACTCTGCCGCCCTATCACTCAGGCCACGTTGCTTACTGGCCGTTAGAAAAATAATCGGTGACAAACACGTTTGCTTATTCTCTTGCAATCGAGCGGCTACATCTAAGCCACTCATTCCCGGTAAATTTATATCCATTAAAATAACATTGGGTGGTGAGTTTACAGCCATGTTTATCGCCAGCTCTCCATCGAGTGCATGCGATACTTTATAACCAACAGAACATAAACGTGTTTTCAATGCCAGGGCTACACGCTTATCATCTTCAACCAACAATATTTTTTTCACATTCTTTCTCCAGCTAGGTTACTGAAGTACTTCGGCGAACGCTATGGTCAGTTTTACTCAGACATTGGTGAATGCTAACCGCTATATGTTAGTCGAGCTTCACACGGTGAATCACTACGCAATCCATGAGTACTTGCCATTAACGTTATTAACTTTAAACGTACAAGCAGCTGTCTACTGCTTCAGCTAATTGTGCAGCGTTAAATGGTTTTTCTAAAAAAGCGGTTGCGCCATAGTTATGTGCGCGAACACGCATGGCGCGTTGTTTACTGGCTGTGATGAAAACGATAGGTACCGATGCTAACGACGAACACGATCGCATTCGGTCTGCAACCATAAAGCCATCACCTCCGGGTAAATTAATATCCATAAGGATGAGGTCGGGTTGGCAACGCAGGGTTTCATCCATGGCGTAAACTGCATCGGCTGCGCTGTTTACTTCATAACCCATGGAGCGTAAACGCACGCCCAGGGCTAGTGTGATTTTTCGGTCATCTTCAATCAGCATGACTTTTTTCATAATGTTCTCCTCACTTTTTTATTATTTTTTTTGTGGGAATCGCCAAGTTACGAATAATTTTCGCACTGACCGACAAATCAATATTTTCTTGAATGTCTTTGGCCCTAACGGCGATCTCCATTATTTGCTTAGGGCGTGGCGCATAGTTGGCTGCCAGTTTGGGGTTACATCGCCAGAACTTGGGTAGCGGTTCGAAATCCGCAGCTGAAATCCACTAGACGGCTGTATCGCTACATAGCATTGGCCGATTAATTGTTTTTCACATTCGAAATAAAAAAATTGGACTATTTCCTGCATCTGCCTCGGCATGACCAAGCGATTTTCAACAGCGACTGTGCACCCTAAATCACACACAGGCCTTTATCTGACGGCGTTTCTGAGCGTTGCGAGCTGCTTGTGTGCGTTCAATTCACACGCCACCACTATCTATAAGTCGATCGATGAAAACGGCAATGTTTTCTATACCGATCAGCCGTTAGAAGGTGCGACGGCGCTCAATAACAACAACCCTAACAATGCGGCACCGTCTAACCAGCGCTCAGAAGCCCTGGACGATGCGCAGGAAGAAGCACAGCAGGACGCTCGCGACAGGGATCTGTCGAATGATCGTGTGGCTATTGCGCCTAACCCGAATAATCAGCCGAAAACAGCGCCGGTGGAAGAGGAAATTGTTTATCCGCCTGTTAGCCGGGTGGATATCATTAATCCGCAGAACGATGCGTTGTTACTGAATCCGGTGGGTAAGATCTGGGTTGAGCTGCAATCCAGCCCCTCTAATCTTAAAGAGAGTTTGCTGACAGCTCAGCTGTGGATGAACGGGGCAATGGTGAATTCTGGTAAACGACCTATGCTGGCGTTGCCAATTCCGGAGCGGGGCTCGCACATGATTCAAATCAAGCTGGTAGACCATAAGAATCGGCTGCGTATGGAGTCGGATGTGGTGGAGTTTCATGTGAAGTTCGATATCGCAGAAACCTCTGAGTAACCTACAACGACCTCAGTACAATGGGGATCAATAGCTTAGCAACTATAATTTCTCGCTAAATGATTGTATTTTATAGTTATTTGTTCGCATCCAAGAACCACCCCCACCCTACTGGGGCAGTTCAGATTACTATGAAACACGCTTTTCCTTGAAACTCAGCATTACCCCTAACCACATTGTGGCCCACACCACTAATAACGCACCAAAATAGAACGCCAATCTTTAAAATGCACCATAATAGTGCTTACAATAGAATTAAAATTATCTCTGAATTATTTTAACTCATTGTTTTAATTATTATTTATCGCAACAACAACGATTAAACTTCGTACACAAATCAGGGTGCGATCTTTGCACCGTAGCTGTATCCCATGATAAATAGCAGCCCTAGCAACATCGACAACCCGTCCGAAGAGGCCAGCATTCTAGATCTGCTGCCCAGCGCTTTATTTCGCCTGGATGAAAACTTCAACGTGGTTTATGTCAATGCAGCCGCCGAGCAATTGGTGGGGCTGAGCCATACGCGCATTCTGGGTAAACCACTGCACGAATGCATCAGCCTGCCACACGATCTTCTTGGGCGTTTTTGGGAAGTACAAAGCAGCGGGCAAGCTATTAGTGACCGCCAAGTCAGCATCGATACCGCCACCCAGAACAGCTTTATTGTGGATTGTATGGTGATGCCGTTTCGCACACCCGACGTTCAGAACGCCCTGCTAGTCAAAATCAGCATTTTGGACCGGTCACTAAAAATTGCCAGAGATGGCGCACTGCAAACTCAGCAAGAACATGTGATGTCTTTGATGCGTGGCTTAGCCCATGAAATCAAAAATCCCTTGGGTGGGCTTCGTGGTGCCGCGCAGCTATTGCAAAAGCAGCTCGATGATTCTGAGCTGCATGAGTACACACAAATTATTATCGGCGAGTCCGATCGACTGCAAGTGCTCATTGATCGAATGCTCGGTCCGAACTCACGGCCTAAAAAAGCACTGCTCAACATTCATGAAGTGCTAGAACACGTGCGAAAAATTACGCGTATCGGCGCACCGCAAAGTGTGTCGTTAACGTTCGACTACGATCCAAGCATCCCTGAGTTTCTAAGCGATAGAGACCGACTGGTGCAAGTGCTACTGAACATTGCCGGCAATGCCATGCAAGCAATCGGCTCAGACGGCGAGATCGTTTTTAAGTCACGTGTTATTTCCAATTTCACCATTGCTGGTATTCGACACCCGCTGGTGGCCAGCCTGCAAATTCAAGACAACGGTCCGGGCATTTCTGACGACATGATCGATCAGATTTTCTTACCGTTGGTTTCGGGCTCTAGCACGGGCACCGGTTTAGGGTTATCGATTGCTCAAACCATTATGTCGCAACTGGGTGGGCTGATCGAATGCACCAGCAAACCCGGCGATACCGTTTTCACCATTTTCATACCTTTGGAATTCCTATGAACGCAGAGTACATCTGGGTAATTGACGACGATAAATCCATTAGATGGGTACTGGAAAAAGCCTTCAAACAGGCAGGCATTGGCGTTAGCACGTTCGAGTCTGCAGACGAAGCGCTGCATATGATCAGAGAAAATGCCGTGCCGCCTAACGCCGTTATCAGCGATATTCGTATGCCGGGTTCAGACGGTTTATCGTTTTTAAAACAACTGAAAAGCATTCACCCTACGTTGCCAATCTTAATCATGACAGCGTACTCCGATCTGGACAGCACTGTTTCAGCGTTTGAAGAAGGTGCGTTTGAATATATCGCCAAACCATTCGATGTCGATGTTGTTATTGAGCAAACGCGTAAAGCCTGCGAGCAAAGGGTTGATGAGAACAGTATCAGCAGCGCAACCATCACGACCGCAAATTCTGCAGAGCCTAATACCGAATCGCTTATTGGTGATGCACCGGCCATGCATGAGGTGTTCAAAGCGATTGGCAGGCTTTCACGCTCTCGCGCAACCGTGTTGATTAATGGAGAGTCTGGTACCGGTAAGGAATTAATTGCACAGGCCCTGCATCGGCACAGCCCAAGATCAGAACAACCGTTTGTGGCATTGAACATGGCCGCCATTCCACACGATTTAATGGAGTCTGAGCTTTTCGGTCATGAAAAAGGCGCGTTCACCGGTGCGCAAACTGCACGTGTTGGTCGTTTTGAACAAGCCAACGGCGGTACCTTATTTTTAGATGAAATTGGCGACATGCCGGCGAGCTTACAAACCCGATTACTGCGCGTGTTAGCCGACGGCCAGTTCTATCGTGTTGGCGGACATTCGGCGTTAAGGGTCGATGTGCGCATTATCGCCGCAACTCATCAAAACCTGGAAATACTGGTAGAACGAAAGCTGTTTCGTGAAGATTTATTTCATCGATTAAACGTGATAAGAATTGAAGCACCACCACTGCGCGACAGACGTGAAGATATTCCTCGACTGCTAAAACATTTTTTAAATAAGGCGGCAAAAGAGCTTAACGAACAAACTAAAACCATGACGCTGGAGTTTGAAAACCACATCAGTGCGCTGCCTTGGCCAGGCAATGTTCGACAGTTGGAAAACACCGCTCACTGGTTAACGGTGATGGCCAACAGTGCAGAGTTGAATATTGAGGATTTACCCAAGAACATCCAAGAGCAAGCGCCCACACTGGAAACCAACTGGGAAACGACATTCAAGCATTGGGCAAATAAACAACTGCACGATGGCCATACCAATATTCTGCAATCAGCAACGCAAACGTTTGAGCGTATTTTGATTCAGGCAGCGTTGAATAAAACCCAGGATAAAAGACAGGAAGCCGCTCGATTACTGGGTTGGGGTAGAAATACCTTAACGCGTAAGATTCGTGATCTGGATATTTCATAACGCATTGTAGTTATTACTCTATCCATACTGGCCTGTTTTGCGGCTTTAATTTAAAACGTTAATCCCGCAAAACACCCGCACAATTAGCATGCCCTGTCGCCACATCCCACTGGCCATCACGGGTACACGCCGCCTTAAAAGAACGGTGCACCCGAAACCGACCTGTAGACGGGTTACCGTCATCTAACTTGCGGTCCAACTGCGACAAAATGTTTACCGGAATTTGAGCACCTGTGAATATTTCGTGAGCCAAGCCATCGACATCAGCAGCTTGGGCGCTGTAACTGATTTTGTAATAACCGCTGAACGGGTTTTGAGGACATGTACCTTCTGCGCATTCAACATCAGAAGCGGAGCCTGCACCGTTTTGTTTGCCGTTAAAACTACCGGAGATAAAACCGGCTAGAGCCATTTGTTGCCACACGGCTGCCCGTTCTGTGCTGTCGTCGATGCGGCCATTGCCATTGCCTTGCATGGCGGCACTGTCTATTTGAGTTTGCGCATTGGAAAAGTCGCCCGGTATGGAGCGATAGCGATCCTGGAATGAGTACCAAGCCGCGCGAATACCAGACACATCGGTAGATAGCGAACGAACTCTGGCGCTGTCAATTAAGGCCTGGCCTTTGAAAACACCGCCCAATATAAGACCAACAATAACCAGCACAATTGCAATTTCTACCAGCGAGAAACCCGCTTGCGCACACTGATTTTTACGCAGACCTATACGAGAGATTTCGCCCGAGCTTTTGACCCGGCTTTCATCCGAGATTTCACACGGACCTTTAAAGGGGCTACTAATGGGACTTTTAAACAAATGGCTACCACGAGCTTTATGATGCAGATCAGACACAATGACACCTCCTTGTATATTGTTTGTCTGATGATTATTGTTGCACGATTTTAGCGGTAAAGGAAGTTGCTTAAACATTGCCATTAATACCCTGTTCGTGAAACTCGGATTACATTGTACCCATGCGAGCACACACAATCAAAACGGTGCGCTGCGTGGAACACGTGGGAACGGTATAGCGTCGCGAATATTTTCCATACCGGTCACGTAATTTACTAATCGCTCAAAGCCTAAACCAAAGCCTGCATGGGGCGCTGTGCCGTAGCGGCGTAAATCGCGATACCAATCCAAATGCGTGTCTAAGCCTTGCTCTACTAAACGTTTGTCCAGGTAGTCCAGACGTTCTTCGCGTTGGCTACCGCCGATTATCTCTCCAATACCGGGCGCTAAAACATCCATGGCGGCAACGGTTTTTTCATCATCGTTCAAACGCATGTAAAACGCTTTAATCTGTTTGGGGTAGTTCATCAGCACGACCGGCCGACCTACATGTTCTTCGGTTAAGTAGCGCTCGTGTTCTGATTGTAAATCGGCGCCCCAGCTCACCGGGAATTCAAACGACTTCTTGCAGTTTTCTAAAATCTTGATAGCGTCGGTGTAATCCATGCGTTCGAATTCTGCGTTTTGCATTTGCTCTAAACGCACAATGGCGTCTTTGTCGACGCGTTGGGCGAAGAAGGCCATGTCGTCTTCGCATTCATTGAGCACAGCGTTAAACAAGTACTTGAGAAAGTCTTCTGCCAGTGCTGCATTGTCGTTAAGGTCGGCAAAAGCCACTTCGGGTTCAATCATCCAGAACTCGGCCAAGTGTCTGCTGGTGTTTGAATTTTCGGCACGAAACGTTGGGCCGAAGGTATACACCCTGGACAAGGCCATGGCATATGATTCCACATTCAATTGCCCACTCACCGTTAGAAAAGCTTCGGCACCGAAAAAGTCTTTGCCAAAATCAACACTGCCATCGGGCATGCGTGGCGTGTTCACCATATCTAGTGTGCTGACGCGGAATAGCTCGCCTGCACCTTCGCAATCGCTGGTGGTTATTAACGGTGTGTTTACCCAGTGAAAATGCCGCTCATGATAATAACGATGCACAGCTGACGACAAAACAGAACGAACACGACTGATCGCGCCAAAGGCATTGGTTCGCGGCCGTAGATGGGCTACGCTACGTAAGTATTCAAACGTGTGGCGTTTTTTGGCTATTGGGTAAGTTTCAGGATCTTCAACCCAACCGATAACGGTCACGCTCGATGCCTGCATTTCTATCGTTTGTCCTTTACCTTCAGACTCCACCAATTTGCCTTCCACACTGATGGCGCAGCCCGCCGACAAGGCTTGTACGTCGGCATAGTTTTCAAGTGTTGCGTCAATCACAATTTGCAGCGCATCGAAACAGGAGCCGTCGTGCAATGCTACAAACGCTATACCCGCTTTCGACTCGCGTTTACTGCGCACCCAACCTTTGAGTTCTAAGGAGTCGCCCGGTTTGCTGTTGGCTAACACGTCAACAATCAGAGGTCCGTGCAACTCGTTTTGGGAAGAATCGCTTGATGTTGCTGCTGTATTTTTATCAGTCATAAAATTAAACGTGTTATGAAATCCAGTAAAAAGTTGGCGACCCTTACGTTGCTAAATAAACAACGGGCTAGGCTAAAACGTACTTACGCTGCCTACCGGCAATTTCGCATTGTGTTTTCCAGCCATGCGCACGCACAGTAAGTCGAAGGTATCCCACACATCACCGGCTGCATGGCCTTTCACTAGCCGGTCTAAATAAGTACAGGTGCTCAGCATCGACAACCAGCTGTTCGAATTATGCCGCAATAAGGCTTTTTTAAGTGGCGCTGCGCGGCTTTGCCAAACACCAGCGGACTTTAAAGCGGCATCGACGTTCTGACCACGCTCGCAAGCTTCAGCAGTACGGGCACCGCTGCGTATTTCCTGACTCAGCGCCCACAGTAATAAGGTGGGCGCGGTTGCTTCGTCTCGTAGGCCTTGCAATATGCGCACAGCTCTTTGGGTTTGCCCGTTTAATGCAGCCTGAACTAAATCGGTGATCGAATATCGTGCACTGTTGGCTACGGCACTCAGCACAGCATCGGCACTTAGCTCGCCTTCCGGATACAACAGCGCTAAACGCTCTATTTCCTGACTGGCAGCTAGTAAGTTGCCTTCTACGCGTTCGGCAATTAAGGCAATCGCTTCCGGGCTGGCTTGAAGCCCATGCTTAGCCAAGCGCGCCGATAGCCATGCGCCCAGCTGGTTGGCGGCCACCGGCCACACACCAATGGTAACGCCCACTTTATCCAGCGCTTTAAACCAGGCGCTACTGGTACCGCTTCTGTCTAATTTTGCGCTGGTGACCAATAACAGAACATCGGGAGCCGGATTTTCGCAATATTGTTTGATCACCTCGCTGCCTAAACGGCCCGGTTTACCAGTGGGCAGGCGCAGCTCGATTAAGCGCTTATCGGAAAACAGCGACATACAATCAGTGGCTTCCCGAAAATCAGCCCAGTCGTCATCTTTCACCGGAAACAGCACTTGCCTTTCGGCATAACCTTCGCTGCTGGCATAGGCGCGAATGCTGTCACCGATTTCCATACTTTGCAAGGGTTCGTCACCGTGGATCAGGTAGCTAGGCAATGCACCTTTGGCCAAATGAGCGCTCAGTTTGTCTGGGTAAATTTTCATGGGTGTTCTGTGCAGATTTTCATCGCGATTAGCCAGTGTAACGCAGCGCTGAGTTCGAATCAGATAGTACAATACCTGATGGAAAATGAACTGCAAAAAACGTCAAGTCGCTTCAACGATCCTCTGTTCTACGCGCTCCGCACGCTATTGTTTAAGTTAGATCCGGAAACCGCCCACAACGTTGCACTCAACAGCGCAAATTTCGCCCCGATAAAATCGCTACTAAGGCGTCGGTACACGGCTCAAACGCAAACTATCGAATACCTCGGCATGCAATTCAACAACCGGGTTGGCCTTGCCGCAGGGCTTGACAAAAACGGCGACTATATTGATGCCTTGGGTGCCATGGGTTTTGGATTTATCGAAATTGGCACCGTGACGCCCAAACCGCAAGCCGGCAATACTAAGCCGAGAATGTTTCGACTGAAAAACCACGAGGCCATTATCAACCGCATGGGGTTTAACAACCTGGGTGTGGATCATCTGGTGGCCAAGGCCGAAAAACGCCAATTTAAAGGCCCGCTGGGCATAAACATCGGTAAAAACGCCAGCACCGATTTAAACGATGCTGTAGCGGATTATTTGCTGTGTCTCGAACGCGCCTACGCGGTTTCAGACTACATCACCATTAATGTGTCATCACCGAACACACAAGGTCTACGCGACTTACAACACGGCGAGCGTTTAAAAGAGCTGCTCGACACCATGAAAAACGCACAAGCCAAGCTCAGCACCCAACACGGCAGCTACAAACCCATTCTGGTGAAAATTGCCCCAGACATGAGCGAAGACGAACTGCACAGCTTTTGCGACGCGGTTTTGGCCAGCGAAATCGACGGCGTTATCGCCGGCAACACCACCAATAGTCGCGACACCGTGGCCAGCAGCCCGCATTGCAGCGAGGCTGGCGGGCTCAGCGGCAAGCCATTAATGTCACTGGCAAATGTAGCTTTAGGCGTAGTCGGTACTCGTCTTGCAGGCAAAGTGGCATTAATTGGTGTGGGCGGCATTAGCGAAGGCCAACACGCAGCCGACAAACTGGCCTTAGGAGCCAATCTTGTGCAGCTCTACACCGGGTTTATTTATCATGGGCCAGCGTTGGTTCACGATTGCATCAGGAAAACAACATGACGCACTACGATGTATTCAATGGCGATGCCGACGGTATTTGCGCATTGCACCAGCTTCGCTTGGCTGACCCGAAAAGCAGCCAACTGATCACCGGTGTAAAGCGCGATATCGACCTATTGAAACAGGTGGATGCAGCGAACGCAGACAGCGTTACCGTACTGGATGTTTCTTTTGATAAGAACCGAGCCGCCCTTTTGCCGTTGTTGGATGCCAATGTACCGGTTGCGTATTTTGATCATCACTTTGCAGGCGACATACCCGACCACGAAAAGCTCAACACCCATATCGATACCGACGCCAACACCTGCACCGGCCTGATTGTTAACGCACATTTAAACGGTGCTTATTTGGCATGGGCTGTGACTGCAGCATTTGGCGATAACTTGTTCCAATCGGCGGCCACTGCAGCTGAGCCATTAAACTTAAATAAAGAACAGTTGAACCAACTCAAAACACTGGGCACTTTGCTGAACTACAACGGCTACGGCAGCTCCTTAGAAGATCTGTTCTTTCCACCTGCTGAGCTGTACAAACGTATTTCGCCGTACGAGAATCCGATGGACTTTATCAGTAATGACGATGCCTACGTAACACTTGCACAAGGCTACGAAAGTGATATGCAAAAGGCGCAAAGCACAAAGCCCATGGATGCCGACGACAAAACTGCGCTGTTTATTTTCCCCGAACAAGCCTTTGCCAGACGCGTTAGCGGAGTTTACGCCAACGACTTAGCCCAACAAAACCCGGACAGAGCACATGCCATGCTCAGCTCATTACCGGGTGATGGTTATTTGGTTAGTGTTAGAGCGCCGCTGAATAACAAAACCGGTGCTGATGAGCTATGCCGACAGTTCGATACCGGCGGTGGTAGAAAGGCGGCGGCTGGTATTAACTTCTTGCCTAAAGCCGGATTGGATGACTTTAATGCGGCGTTTAAAAAGCAATTTAGTTAAAAACGAATAGCCGAAGGTTTGCAATTTACAAAAATTGTCACGGCTTAGCAAAAACGATATTGCCGGGTTATCAAAGAGTCCGCTTACAAACCACACGCGGCTTAACCCACCAGTAAGTTATCGTTATAGCCGCATCAACGTTTTAACATGCAAGCTGGCACTTCTTGCCAGCGCTGTTAATGAATACCCACCTTCGAGCATCGATACAATGCGCCCTTGCGAGTGCGTATCGGCGATGTTCATAATTTCACGGGTAATCCATGCAAAGTCGTTATCCATTAATGCTAAACCTGCCAACGGGTCTTCAATGTGCGCATCGAAACCTGCGCTGATAAAAATAGCTTGAGGTTTAAACTGCTCTAACGCTGGCAGCCATTGCTCGGAGATTTCATCGCGAAACACTTCACTGCCTGTACCGGCGGCTAACGGTACATTGACTCGTTGACCAAAAACCGAGGGCCGATAACTGCCCGGATAAAACGGGTACTGAAAAGACGAGCAAAACAAAATTTGTTCATCGCCATCTACGATGTCTTCTGTGCCGTTGCCGTGATGCACATCGAAGTCGACGATGGCAACACGCTCCAAACCGTGCGCTTTAATGGCATGCCTGGCAGCAATCGCTATGTTGCCGAAAAAACAAAAACCCATCGCTTGGGTTTTTTCGGCGTGGTGTCCTGGTGGTCTCACTAAACAGAAGGCGTTTTCAACTTCGCCACCCATGACTTTATCGGTAGCTAATAGGCCTGCGCCAACGCCTCTTAAAGCCGCATTTAAAGAATGCGGATTCATAGCGGTATCGGCATCGATTTGCACCGAGCCTGAACTGGGGGCACTATCCACTATCGATTGCACATAGCTTTCCGGGTGGGCTGAATAGGCTGCGCTGGGTTCAGCTAACGGCGCATCGAAATGCACCAGATAATCGTACAGATTCTCTTTTTTTAGCAGATCCAACACAGCGCCAATGCGCTGCGGGCTTTCCGGGTGCCCGAGAGAAATTTCGTGAAGCACACAATCTGGGTGCGTAATAAGTGCGGTTGCCATAGGAAAAAAATATGATTGCCAGAGAAGCAATATAACAGCAGAAGCGCATCGAGGCTAACTATTCCATGGCAATACCTTTAGGAAGCGCTTACACAACACAATCACAGAGCGACTAAGGTACTATAAATGGATGTCCACTATTCACCTGAACAAACTACTCGACCCTCAATCCATTGTGGTGGTTGGCGCTAGCGACAGAGAAGGCTCGCCGGGTCGGGCAGTTTGCGCCAACATTATCAATGGCAACTACACAGGCGAACTGTTCTTTGTAAACCCACGCTATAAAACAGTGCTGGATCAACCCTGTTTTAAGTCTTTGTCGAAGTTAGATAAAGCCTGCGACATTGCGCTTATTCTGGTGCCTGAAAAAATCATTAAACGCACCTTGGTTCAGGTTGCACGCGCTGGCATTAAAGTAGCAATTGTGATGTCGGCTGTCAGAAACCACATCGAAATTCATCAACTGGCACAGCGTTTATCACTGAGGTTACTGGGTCCTTATTGCGCAGGCATTATTCGGCCGCACCTAAAACTCAATGCAAGCTTTGCACAAAATAAAATTAAACAAGGCTCATTGGCTATCGTTACCCAATCGGCATCATTGGGTGCTGCCATCGTCGACTGGGCTCAACCCAGCTCTGTAGGTTTTTCCACACTAGTTTCAACTGGTAGCGACACCGACATATCATTATCGGATGTGCTCGATCTATTAGCTGAGGATTACCACACGCGCGGCATCATTATTTACCTCGATCGCATACATCACACTCGCTCTTTTTTAAGCGCCGTCAGTGCTGCCGCCCGAATTAAGCCTGTGGTTTTAATGAAATCCACACAAGACACCGCGCGATACTGCGACGCACTAACACGCAGCGGACACATTTATTCCACCGAAACCGTTATGCAAGCTGCTATGCGACGCACAGGTGTTGTACGAGTGCGCACGTTCAGTAACTTGTTTTCTGCGGCGAAAATTTTAACCTCTGCACAACGCATTAAAGGTAATCGCTTAGCCATTGTTAGTAATGGTGCAGCACCTGCTATGTTGGCTTGTGAACGCATTGCGACCAAACGTTTTTCGCTACCGGCATTATCCAAAGACACAACAAAAACGCTGCACACACAATTACGCTCTTATTGGAGTGGTACAAACCCAGTCGTGCTTAGGCACCCAGAACAACTGGCAGAGCAATACACCAACGCGATAAGAACACTGGTAGACAGCAAAGACTACGATGCCATTTTAGTTATTTTTGTGCCCGATGCCCGCAACGAACCGTTGCAAGTTGCTGATGCCATTATCGCTTGTGCCAACAGCGCAACACCATTACTGAGTTGCTTTATGGGTGAAAGCAGCGTTGCGCCAAGTCGTGAACGTTTTGCCGAAAATAAGCTGCCTTGTTTTCGCACGCCAGAAGCGGCTACCGATGCCGCGGACTTTCTATACCGCTATTTGCAAAGTCAACAACAACTGGTGCAGCTGCCTAATCCAACATCGCGCTATACACGCGCCGATATTGAGGGCGCACGAAAAATCATCGATACAGCACTCGCCGACAATGAAAGAGTGCTGGGCCCACAAAAAACACGTGCTCTGCTTAAGCTGTTCGATATTAACGTGTTACCGGCCATACGGGCTACAAACCTTAACGATGCAACAGAGGCAGCGGCCGACATCGGCTACCCGGTAGCGTTAAAGTTGGTATCGCCTAACATCACATATAAAGCCGCTGTTGAAGGCATACAACTGAACATCAACGATGAGCCGCAGCTTACAAAAGCTTACAACCACATTGTTGATAATGCCAGCACCCTGCGTCCAGATGCGCACTTTCGAGGCGTGCTCATTGAGGCAATGCACCCACAAGCCAACGAACGGAGTTTGGCCGTTAGCATTACACGCGATGCCACCTTCGGCCCGGTTATATCGGTAAGCATTGGTGGTGAACTTGCTGCTATTTTGCAAACACGTTCAATGCAACTACCACCGTTGAATCAATATCTAATTGACGACCTATTCTCATCACCGGAACTCGATTCCTACTTTGGCGACTACCGACACAAAAAGCCGGTCAGTAAAAAACAAGCCGCTCATGTGCTGCGAAGAATTTCTGAAATAGCGTGTGAATTACCGGAAGTGTTTTCCTTACACATAAACCCATTGCAAGTGAGCGATAAAAAGGCCGTTGCCATGGATGTGCAATTAGTGTTGGAAAAAAACGATTGCTCCAAACGCTACGATCATCTGGCTATTCACCCCTACCCTTGGCAATGGTTAAGGCAAATTGAACTCAAATACGGCAAGCTTGTCCAACTCAGACCCATCAGACCAGAAGACGGTGAGTCTATAAAGTCGATGGTTAAAAACATGTCGGCAGAGTCGCGTTACTTTCGTTTTATGCATGCCATCAATGAGCTGTCTCCGCAAATGGTCGCCCAGTTTACAAAGCTCGATTACGATCGCCAAATGGCTTTCGTGGCGGTATCAGATAATGGCAGTGGGCAAGTCGTTGGCGTAAGTCGATATGCCATGAGCACCGACAAACAAAGCGGGGAGTTCGCTGTATCGATTGCCAACGATTGGCAAGGGCTGGGTTTAGCGACAAAACTTATGGCGCTAATCATTGAACATGCTCGCTACCAAGGAATTAAAGAATTGGTCGGTGATGTGCTTATGTCTAATACCGGTATGCGAGCTTTGATGAAAAGCATGGGATTCACCTCTGCTGTGAGTAAAGAAAACCGAGAAGTGTTAGTGTTTACGTTATCACTGACCTCTACCTCTGAATAACACCGCAAAACCCGTCAGCTACAGAAATTTGTTATGAATGAACGAATAGTACCCCGCCCGGAAGCGATTGAACTCAATGTTGACGGTCTCACCCTTGCTGGTATTCGGCATCGATCACCCGGCGCTGACGCACCGGTTAGGCTTTTGTGTTTGCACGGTTGGCTCGATAACGCCAACAGCTTTTTACCGTTAATGCCATTTCTACCCAATGTAGATTTAGTAGCAATCGACTTACCTGGACACGGCTTTTCTGGTCATCTGGATGCCTGCTATGCCTTACCCGAACTAACCTACTGGGCCTGTGCTGCCATGAAGGCGTTAGGTTGGGAGAACTGTCATTTAGCCGGCCATTCGCTTGGGGGCATCATTGCACCACTGGTGGCTGTGGCCATGCCGGAAAAAATTAGCAGCCTGTTATTAATTGAAGCCGCAGGCGCGATTACTAGCGAAGCCGACGATTTTTCAAAACGCCTCGGTGCATCCATTGCTGAACGGCTCAACGAGAAAAAGTTTGCCTCGCGTATTTATGCCTCCAAAGATGAAGCCGTAAGCGCCAGGCTGTCCAGCACAAGAATGGCGCTCAGTTCAGCGCAATTAATTATCGACCGACAAATTCGCCAAACCGAAGACGGTTGGGTTTGGCGCTTTGATCGCAAGCTACGTATAACCACAGCACACCGGCTAACCGAGGAACATGTGCAGAACGTTAATAGGCACGTAGATTGCCCCATAATCTCGATCGTGGCAAAACAAGGATTCCTTGTTGGGCGGAAAAACACCGATGCCCGCATGTCGCTACTTAAAGAGCATCAAATAGTTTCGCTGACCGGACACCACCATTTGCACATGGATACGCCAGAACCCGTTGCCGCCGCTATCAATCAATTTCTCGACACACAACCGGATATGGGTGGTTAACTGCCTATTGGCCGGAATTAACTGGCACATACGGTTAAAACCTGAGCCTATAAAGGTTACAATCATTCGGTGAACATCCCTCCCCGCGTAATCAGTTTCGACGATGTCATTGAACTTTGCGGTTCAGTGGCCACTTCACGCGGCCGCGTTTACAAAACCAATGGCGCGGTTAAAGAACTCGACTGGGTAGCAGACGGTAATGTGCTTTATGCCAGTGTTCAGGGCACCGTCTCTGAGCCTTATCAGCAGCGCATACTCATCGCCGCACACAGGCTCGATGGCGAATGCTCCTGCCCGGTTCATTACAATTGCAAACACGTTGCTGCAGCGCTTTTAAGCTGGATAGATCAACAAGCCACCAAACCCGGTGCCGACGATCAAGCCCTTCGCGCCGTTAACCGTTGGTTACAAAAGCTGGTAGAACAGGGAAAAGGCGTTTCAGCACGTCACGAACACCATGAGCCCGGTGAGCCGTTACTGTTTTATCAGATCGACAGTAACGCGTTGTCGCAACACAAAACCGGCATAACACTCGAAATACTACAAACCCGTCTGCTCAAGCGCGGTGGGTTTGGTAAAGAAACACCGTACCGCTACCACGGGCATTACCATCACCCGGAATGGGTGTTAGCCAGCGATCGCACCATTTTAGAATTGGCCGTTGGCAGACACACCGACTTTACCTATCGAACACTAACCATTGCGGGCGATATTGGCCATTTGCTAATGAACAAGCTATTGGCAACGGGTCGCTGTTATTGGGGTCCCGACAGAGAACGCAGTTTGGATCTTGGCGACACCAAGTCGTTAGATTTCGATTGGAGCAATAACGAATCCGACAACATGTCGTTAAGCGTCACGCTACCTGAGTCTGACCATTGGCAACTGATACCCACCGACCCGCCTTGGTATGTAGACACCGAAAAAATGTTGGCTGGCCCGTTACACGATGTGCCACCCACCGTTGTGCTGGGCAGTTTAATAGAAGCGCCTGAACTACCGGCCGCGCACGCACAAGCAGTAAGCAACTACTTAGCCTCGCGACTACCCGATGCCTCCCTGCCCTTGCCAGTTGAGCCGAACTTTGTTCGCGTGCAAGTAAGCCCGGAACCCTTATTGGTTTTGCAGTCAAGAGAAGACAGCGCTGATATCAAAGATTATTACGCCTCGATCCGCTTTCGTTACGGCGAGTACCTTTTACCGTTCGGTGGTATGGAGGCTGATGCCACGTTGGAGGGTAAAACCGCCGACGGCAATCCGTTAATGCTAATGCGCGATCTGGTTGCTGAAAACCGCTTTGCTGTTGAGTTCGGTAAACGTTTTACCGAATTTGAATCTGCCATGCAGTCAGACCCAACCTTCTTTTCCCGGGCCGATCGTAAACCGCGCTCCAGAGATATCCAAACTATTGCCAGAACCTGGCACGACCTCCTTGCTGAAAAAGCTGCATTGCAGGCAGAGGGATGGAAAGTACAAACGCGCGAGCCGTTTAATCTGGACTTCAAACCCATTACCACCATCGAAGCCACACTAAGCGACAGCACATCCAGTTGGTTCGACATGGCCTTAAAACTAACCCACGAACAACAAACGTTTAACTTGTTGCCGTTGGTAGTTGAGTGGCTGCAGTCAGATTCGCGTGAACAATCTATCTTGTTACAAGCCGAAAGTGGCCAATGGTTAGAGGTTGCGCCCGAGGTATTTGCACCGGTTGCAGAAACCTTGCAAGAACTGTTCGACGACCCCACCGAAAGCGAAAACCTTCGTGTGCCTCGTCAGCGTGTTAGCTCACTTGAAAACTTAGAAAAGCGTTGGCAAAAAGACGGCGTCGATGTGGCTTGGCGCGGCACTAAAGATCTCTTTGCCTTGGGTGAAAAACTGCGCGCCTTTGAAGGTATCGAAAAACCTGAAATGCCGAGTAATTTAAATGCTCGCCTACGCCCGTACCAATTAGACGGTGCCGCATGGCTTGGTTTTATGGGGCAATTTGGTTTTAACGGCATACTTGCTGACGACATGGGCTTAGGCAAAACGCTGCAAACGCTTGCCCACCTGCTGCATGAGCGCACGATAGGCCGTTTAGAAACACCCACACTCATTGTTGCGCCAACCAGTTTGTTGGGCAACTGGGCACGAGAAGCAAATCGATTCACACCATCGCTAACTACGCACATTTGGCATGGCAGTGATCGCAAAGCGATAAAATCAGATTTAACCGATGTTGATATCGTGATTACCAGCTATGCCTTGGTGACGCGCGATATCGATATGCTCCGAGAGCAAGGCTTTGGGTTTATCGTGCTCGATGAATCGCAAGCCATTAAAAACCCCGGCGCAAAAGTCACCCAAGCGCTTAAAACGCTCGATATTAAACGCAGGCTTTGCTTAACCGGCACGCCGCTGGAAAATCACTTAGGTGAACTTTGGTCGCAGTTCGATTTCTTAATGCCAGGCTTTCTTGGCACAAGAAAACACTTTAACCGCTACTTCAGAACACCCATTGAAACGCACGGCAGCATTGAGCGGCAAACCCGCTTGGCAGAACTGATTCGGCCATTTTTGCTGCGTCGTCGTAAAGAACAAGTGGCATCAGAGCTACCGCCAAAAACCGAAATTATTCGCGAAGTCACATTGGAAGGCGCACAAGCACGGCTGTACGAGAGCATTCGTGTCACGATGGAACACCGCGTACGTCAGCTGCTTGCCGAAAGAGGCTTGGCTCGTAGCCATATAGAAATGCTGGATGCTTTACTGAAGCTGCGGCAAACGTGTTGCCACCCTAAGCTTGTAAAACTCGATACCGCCAGAGGCATTGTAGAGTCGGCCAAAACCGAACTGCTGTTGTCGATGCTACAAGAGCTCATTGCCGAAGGTAAAAAGATTCTACTGTTTTCTCAATTTACAGAGATGCTCGGCTTAATTGAAGTGGAGCTTAACCAAGCCAATATTCCTTATGTAAAACTAACCGGCAGAACGCGCAAGCGCGATGAGGTAATAGACTCATTCCAACACGGTGATGTGCCGTTATTTTTGATTAGCCTGAAAGCTGGTGGCACCGGCTTAAACCTCACCGCTGCCGACACGGTTATTCACTATGATCCGTGGTGGAACCCGGCAGTGGAAAACCAAGCAAGCGATCGTGCACACCGCATTGGTCAAACCAACCCAGTGTTTATTTACAAGTTGGTTGCCAGCAATACCGTAGAAGAAAAAATACTGACCATGCAGCAACACAAACAATTGCTGGCAGATCAAACGCTGGAACAAGGTGAGAAAACAGCGTTGAACAATCTAACCGCTGATGAGATTCTGGATTTATTTCAACCCGACGTTAGCGAACAATCGGTCGCATAACGCGCTAAAAAAGAACGCTACAGCGCAAGCCCACCGGTAACGTAAAGACTTAACTATAACGTAGAGCCTTAAATATCAGGCAAAGGCTCTAAGTTTACGTTCCCCATAACCACTGGGAAGCGCCAAGTTTGATCGGTATCCACATTAACACGAGCCGGATGAAACCAACCCCATTTAACATCGCGTGCATCGCCATCGTTATCGTCGTTTAACTGCACTTCAAATCCGAACACTTCGCTAATGGGCACCTGTGCTTCTTCTAACTCTATTCGCACTTCCCATGTATAGCGATCGCCCAAACAAACGCAGGTGGCAAAATCTATTTTAGACAGATCGAACGGTGCGGAACGATCACCTAACTCAACGATAGCATCAGCATTCGCGCTGTTATTGGCCCTTCTGGTCGCGCCATCGGTCATCAAAGGAATAATGATATGAATGTCGTCAACACCGTCGTAGCTTAATAGTTTGCTGTTATTGCCATCAAAAAAGATTTCCAGCGAATCATCATTAAAGCTATTTTCAGAATCTTTGTGAGGCGTTTGATATTGTCCGGCTTCGCCGAACACAAACAAATAAAGGTATTTTTCGTCGTGCATCGCGGCCCATTGATACAACGGCTCTTCATTGGCTTGGGCAGCGCCCTGGTCAATCATTAAATGATTGATGTACAAGCGACGGCCATCCTTATCGACAAATTGAGCGTTACCCCATTTATTGGCATCGTAAGCACCATCAATGATTGGCGCATTTTGTGGGTCTACCGCTGTAATGAGCACGGTTGAAAAACCAGCTGACGGGCTGTTGGCATCATAGGGGTCGGTGTTCTCGCGACGCTCAATCAGGTTGTAGTGAGAATCATTATCGTCATCGATGGCAATGTCGTAGTCTTCCGAAACTATGGTGAGCGCCAAGTTTTGGTTAACGTTTTCAAAAGCACGTGAATACTTAGCCAAATGCAAGTTGCGCGTACCAATGGCTTCGTACCAATTAATTTCCAGATTCACACTACTGCTTTCTGGCACATTGGTATTACCAGTCCATTGGCCGTTGTTGTTGCTCATTAACACTGTTCGGTCGTTAAGCCGAACCGTCACGTTTAAATTTTCAGTAACCACAGCCCGCGTGTTAAACATGGTAGGTGCTGTAATCGTAAAGTTGGTTTCACCCTCTTCGCCTACTTGCACAACCGACGGCGAGTCAGTGCAAGCCACCAATGATGCACACAACGCCACTACTACAGCAGGCATGCGAACTATGCGATACATTGAAATTAAAGAGCGCTGATTCATGGCTGGCCCAACGTAATGCTGATATTGCAGGTGCCATCGACACAATTATTGGCTGGCCTGGATGTGCTATCCGACCCGCCTGCTAATCCGGCTACCAATCCGACAGCAAGCACACCTAAAACAACGTACAACACTTTTGACACGCCCTTCTTTGGCTCTTCTGCAGTGCTGGCGGTGGTCGTGGTGGGTTCGGGTGTCGCGGCTAAGGTTGGTTCGGCTTCGGGCACATTGATGTTGCGCACTAAGGGATTGAACGCATAACCACGAACAGTTCGATTACCACTTTTATCACGCGCCTGAATATAGTACTCAACGTTTTTGGCGCTGTTTGGGTCGGTGGGAACATGCGCAATATACGTTGATGAAAACGACACGCGGCGCATCAAAATACTGCTGTAGGTTGGGTCGTTGTCGAACCGATAGAACAAGCTGACACTATCGAGCTCATCGTCGTCGACAACGGTTGCGACGAAAGTTTGGCGCACATCAGCATCTACTTCGGCAAGAATCTCGTGCTCAATGAGCGGAGGCTCAACGTCGATTAGGGATGTTGGGCTTGCCTGAGCAAAAGCAGATGGCGTCCCCCATACCAGTTGGACTGCCAAAAACCACAGTGTAAACGCAGACGTGAAAAGCTTTTTGACCAACGCCACAATAGCCCCCCTCGACTGAAATAATGTGGGTAACAAAGACACTCAATTTTGACCAAAAACCGAGCGATCTCCAAGTAAAAAATTCGATCAGGTAATAATACCGGCACAATATTGACGAAGTTGCACAAATAAGCAACATTGCGGTATTGCTCACACTCAAAATGCCACACAGGTGGACATCAAAATAGCTGCCGCCGAATTAGCCTACTGTACAACACACATGAGGCTGGCGGCGTTTCAACACCGAATCATTCAGTAACATTTACGATAGTTTGCGGTGCTTGCGAGCCACATTTTCGGTACACAGCGATGTTACACTCCCAAAAGCTCGATTGGCAGGATAAAGCAACGTGAACCAGTATAAAAAATACATCCCGATTGTCGCGATAATTCTTGTAGCGCTAGGTGTCAACTTAGACAGATTTGGTATAGATCTGGAGGCCTTGTCGCGTGGCGACTCCATAAGCCAATCCAGCAATTCTGGCAGCTCATCGTCCTCAAACTCCGGCAACCACGCCAATAACAGCGGTTCTGGCGCTCATCCAAGCTATAAGCAGTGGTCGGACACCAATCCGGAAATAAACCTGTGGCACGTGTTCGAGGGCGAAATTAACCGAAAAGGGAAGCCAGTGGGCTTTCATTCCAGACCCGGCGGCAAAGACCCAGCCAACGCAAAAGTAGTGTCAGTACGCGACAAACCCAATAAAGCCGGCGTCTACACGGCAACCATCGCCATTCGCGATAACGGTCAATGGAAGGAAAAGTTTTCATCATTTTTCCCGGACTCCATGTCTGAAGATGAGGTTATCGATGCTGTTCTAGCGGCTTATAAAAACAGTAACAACCCGAAGAAGCAGCCCTGGCAAGGCCCATCTGGCTTGGGATTCAATATTCAAGGCTATACAACCAACCGCGGCGGCATCAACACGGCCTTCCCGGTATTTGTGCGCTCCCAATAGCTAAACGCCGCCAAACCTCTCGCATGCATTAGCTATTCGCCACTGTAAACCTCGGGCCCAGCGGCCGGTTTCGGCATAGATGTGGCTATATCTAGCACTACCTGACTTTTAAAGCGCCAGCAGGACAGTGCGAGCTATCCATCCAATGCCTAAGCAACAAGCCCATTGCGGTGCCCAAAACACGAAACAGCGCACCGATAGTCGCCATTCCGGCGCCATGCTATTGCGTGCGACCATTTTTGGGTTAAGTCTGCTGTTTGCTAACGTAGGTTGGACTCAAACTGACGAAGTACTTGCGGATGCGGCGCCCACGAATAAAACGCCTACAAATACGGCGCTTACAAATAACACGCTCACCGGCGAAGTTCTATCGGACAGCGAACTTAACGACGAATCGCTCATTAGCGAAACACCTTCGCAGCTCCAGCTACAACTGCTGTACATTCAAAACACCTTAACCAAAAAGCTAGAAGAACGCCGCTCGTTCGGAAACAGAATTGAGCAAGCAAACGAACAAGACAAAGCTGATATTCGTCGCGATGCCGCGAACCTTACTGCCGAAATTAATCAACTCAGAACTGCATTGGAAAGTTTGGCTGTGGGCGACGCAGACACGAGCTTGTTCAGTAGCAATACGAACACGCAAGAGAAAAACTGGAAAGAAGATGTTGCGTTAATTGCTCAGCCAGTACTTGAAAGCCTCAAAGAAATTACCGAAAAGCCCAGGCAAATTAAAGAACTCAACGGACTTATTGATAACAAGCAAAAAGAGCTGCAAGCAAGCAATGAGGCACTCAATAATTTGCAGGCAGCCAACTTAAGCGATAAACGATCGCCGTTAGCGTTGTCGATTAATCGAATTGAACACAAATGGTTAAAGCGAAAAGAGAATGCCGAACAGGCAATCGAGATTGCAAAAATTCAATTGGCAACATTGCAAGGGGATCAACCTCTTTTCAAAACCATCTATGACTCCTTATTAAAATTCTTAAATGGCCGCGGCCTGACAATCGCATTAGCGCTTGCTGCAGCACTGTTGGTGTGGGTAGCTGTACGCGTCATATTAGTATGCTACCGGCACTTTTTTGTTAACAAACAGGAAGAATCGAGTCGTACAAGATACCGCTTGGCCAAATACAGCGTTCATGCATTCACTGCGATCCTTGTGCTCATTGCTGTCTTTATTGTTTTTTACGAAAGACACGACGTCCTGCTACTCGGTTTGCTCATACTATTTATTGTGGGTCTTGCGCTCAGCGCGCGCCATCTTCTGCCACGTTATGTCGTTGAAGCACGATTACTATTAAATTTAGGCTCTTGTCGCGAACGCGAACTGGTGATCTATAAAGGTCTGCCGTGGCGAGTGGAATCGATCAACATGCACTCCATTTTGCGCAACCCGAAGTTAAACGGCGTTATACGACTACCGTTAAACGAAATCACAAAGCTTTATTCCCGACCTGTTGTAAACGAACACTGGTTTCCAACCGGCAAAGGCGATGTTGTTCTGACAAAAGATAATATGCTCTTGGAAGTGTTGGATCAAAACCCCGACAGCGTAGAACTGCGTAAACGAGGCGGTGAAATTGTATTTGTACCTTCAGCGACATTTTACGAATGGGAAATCACCAATCTAACCCGCAGTGGCTCATTCGGCGTGAGTATAAGTTTTGGTATCGATTACGAACACCAATCAATTAGCTTGGATGAAGTGCCAAGACTGTTGCGCCTAAATATACACAAAAATTTAATGCAAACCGATCTCAGTGAAAAAGTGCAAAACGTTGAAGTTGAGCTGGAAGCCGCCGGTGAGTCGTCACTGCGTTACTGGGTATTTGTAACTATGCACAGCAGTGCGGCGAAATCGTATCAGCGCTTGCAACGGATTATTCATACCGCATGCATTCAAACTTGCACCAATCAACAGTGGACAATACCTTTTCCGCATTTGTCGTTGGTACAAAAGATCGACACCAAGTCAATTAAACCAGATAGCCAGCACGCAGCGTGATTACTTCGACCAATTTTTAATCCCTATAACATTCATGCTTACTTTTTAAGAACAACAATTTCATTAGTGCGTAATCAACAATTGATAAACAGTTATGCGCTACTTAGGGATCTATGATTTACGCAATAATTGGTAATAAAATATTACGCCACTAGCAAAGTCGTTTAACCTTTACAAGTAGCCATAACAAGTAGGCAATGGCCTACATGTCTATTCAACAAACTGCACTATTTAACTTACCGATCCAATTTAAATTACGATAGCTAGAAACATGTTACTAAAACAAAGTAACATCAAAAAGCTCATTCATAAAAAAGGCTTATAAGTTCTGAAACTACAAGTATTTGTGTAAGCCGGTCTATCAATTCCAGTCACTTTTCAAAAAGAACATAATCTATAGGACGAATGTACGATTTGCAATTTTCGATTTTACTTGTACTATTCAAGAGACGCTTAACGGGTTAAACGCTTAATCCTCGAAAACACTAAGTTACTTTAACTATTGTTAAGCATTTCACTTCGCATAATCGAGTGAGTGCTACGCCCATGAAAACAGAAATGGCAGTCGAAAACGGCTTAAATCTTAAGCTCATAAGCAATGCCGGCCACGACATCCGACAACCATTACATGCAATTGGTATGTTCACCGAAACGTTGGAAAGAAAACTAACCAAACAAGATAATCTTTTTCTTGTTTCAAAAATAAAGCAGTCAGCGTTCGAACTGAATAATCTTTTAAGTAATTTACTGGAAATTTCACGCATACAAAACAACAACGAAATAATTGATACCGTGTCATTTTGTTTATCCAGTTTAGGCGATGAGTTAACAAGCGAGTACAAACCACTCATTGACAGCAACGTAGTTAACCTCAACACATCACTGGATGAAGCTTTGGTAGACGGCAGTCATTCGATCATTCTACGTGTTGCAAAATTGCTGATTAATCACAGCATCGACCTCGCCCAAGAAAATAATGTTTACGTGTACACAACAGAAGAATCCGAGCATCTAAAACTCACCATACTGTGTACAGAACGCTCACGCGAAGATAGATCAGCAAGTTTTCAACTAAAGCAACCAACACTTTCCGATTGTAAAAATGGTAAATCTTTAGAAGGCAATATTGGCGTAAGTGCAGCCCAATTACTCGGCTCACAGATAGGCTTATCGGTTGATGCTTACAAACATGATGGTGGCAAGCAGTTTGAGTTCCGATTGCCTCTAACGCTGCTTCCAATAAAAACAGCACCGTCGTCGGACGATAGCGTTGAAACCGATAAGCGTGTGAGCGTTCTAATTCTCGATGACAATCAACTGATTTTGGAATCAACCTGTGCCTTTTTAAGCCAGGAACAATACGACGTTCATAGTGCTATCACATTACAAGACGCCATCGATATCGTTTTAGAACACGCGCCAGATATTTGGATTCTTGACAATGATCTTAGCGAATACATAAAAGTAGATGCCGCATTAACGCAACTAAGCACAGTATCTGGAAAAAATGTTCCGTGTCTTGTGATAACTGGCAATCCCGAAGCCGTGAACAACGACTCAAACCGCTTTAGCCGTATCCTGGAAAAACCACTCAACCCCGAAGCGTTATTGGATGCGTTAAAGCCACTAGCCGCTTCGGTCCAAGCTACAAACACATAAAATTTGGCATTCCATTTACCTTACAGTCGCTGAACGCCATTTATCAAAATAGATACGAGAATCTCTTGCTGGTGGATAACCTAGCTGGTAATCGAGCCTACCTTGAATCAGCAAACTTTTATTGATAGAGAATTTTAATTTGGCCGTATAGCCTGTAACAGTATTTTCAATATCAATTATTTCACCCGACAAAACCGGATCTACCGAGCGCCCAAAACCCTTTTCACTGCGAACTTTTATAAACACCTCGTTTGGTATCGTTTTATTTGATTCAGACGAATCTGTACTTGAATCATCCGCACTCGAGATACCTGATAAAACGCTATCGTTCGCCTCTATCAGTTCTCCGGATGAAACCATCGTGGCAGTAATATCAACCAAATGAGCCTCTTTTGCAGGGGCAACTTTTATGTTTTCAATTATTGGATAAGCCGCAGTAGTATTGGATTCCAACTGCGAACGAAGCAAAGCCTGCCACTTAGCGTTGACTTGCTCAAGGTCGCAACCTACACGTCCCAGCATATTGAACCAATACCGATAGCCAGACAACCTAATGGGTGCATCTTTCTTTTGATGCTCACGAAGAAATTCACCAAGAATTGGCTCAGAGCAAACTTGCACAAGCGCCTCAACCCAAACATCACCAATTCCGTATAGCAAATGTGCATCGTACTTCTCATCAAACAACGACTTATTCGCTAACTCATCAAACTTTATTTGCTGCCTATCCCAAGCCACGGCAGACGTTAGCCAGTTTTGCCGACGCGCGAGTTCGTCGCTCACGATGGAAAATGATGTGTATTGCGCCATACCTTCTACGAAAAAATCTATGCTGTTAACACTTTCAGTTAATCTTCCGCCAGATTCAGTGGACTGAAAAACATGCGCTGTTTCATGACTTAGCACACGCCTGTTCAGCACAAAATCGTTGGCATCATTTGAAAGCCTTAGGAGAATTTTTTTCCAGCTTGCCAAACCAAGAACATGTGGGTTCTCAGAACTCATGTCGGCATCGATAATCGGCCTATCACTAGTACCAAGCAGCTCTGCCAAAGCTTTGTAGTCGTCGTCTGCCGACGCTAACAACGCATCCATAGCTTCTTGCTTGTTCGCTTTATACACAAAGCGATAGTGGGTTGTAGTTTCAGTTTTCAAAGAACTTGTATCGATTTGCCCTTGCTGGGTTTCCAGCATTGCTACCCACAACAAGTTGATAGACACAAACGCCAGAATCGTCATAATAACCGAGATAACTTTGCGCGACTTTCCACTGCGACTTACAAACTGAACTGAATCTCTGTTTCTCCATAGAAAATAGGAAATAATCAAAAGTACAGTGGCAATAAACAGATGCAGCCCAACAATCTCCCAGTCGATAAGCAGTTTTTGCCCATAAAATTCATTGTGATAAAAGCGCAGTACATTGTAATTTTTGGATATCGAAAACTGGGTTTCAAGTGTAAGAACCGCAACTAAGTAGCCGCTATAAACCACAAGACCGAGCACTTTAAACCACGAAATAAACACACCGTGACACAAAATAACGAAAGCAAATAGGCACTCTCTGTAGAAAAACGAGAAATCTATTTGGTAATACCATTTACCCGTCAAAGACTGACTATTCGTTAACATCAACAAGTACTGAATGATATGCTCAAAAGCGATGAGCACACATAAGAACAACCAACCAGCAAAAACTTTAGAGAAAAATATGATCTGTGGGCTGAGCGGCAAGCTACGCAGATAATCTATTGAACGCGACTCGTATTCATTCGTAAACAGCCCGTAGGCTATGATTAGATTAAATATTAGGCTAAACAGTATTAGTTCCGGGCTGGTTCCGAAGTCGCAGTACTGTTCACACCAACCATAAAAGCTAACCTCATCAACTCTATGGGTGTAAAGCTCCGTGCCAAAATAGAGTAAAACTAAGCCCGCCCACAGAGCTGCGTAAGGCGACAAATGGCGAAACTCTTTCCACAATAGCGCCTTCATGGAACAATCAGCCTACCCGCCCAAACGGTAACGGGTTCATGGAAACGCTCCACCTCCATGGCCAAAGTGGCATAAAGCCTTTCACCCTGAGCAAAATTAATGGCAACCTCATGAGCCAAGCCGCTTACCGAACAATCACTTCGGTAAGCATCATTCTGCTCAATATTCAACTCATAGTCGAAAGCTGCAATCCACTCGTAACGTAAAACACAATTAGCGTCTACCTCCGCAGAGTAATCCGCCAAGGCGGAATATTGCCCATGCAAATAACTGTTCAAAGAATCATCTTGAACCACACGAACTTCACCACTGATGTTTGGAATGGCAGAAAGAAATTCAGCTATCTTGGTATCAGATTTAAGTGACAGTAACCATTGCTGCCATTGACTAACAAACTGTTCGAGCGATATCCCTACATGCGACTCAAACACCGAGTCTCTCGATGTTAAAAGCCGACGAAGCGTTTCGATAGAACTATCGCTGTAGTCAGCGTTTAAATAATGAGTTGCTAATTGCGAAACCGTTTCTTTGTTATTGATTTCTGCCAGGTACTTTAACGCAGAATACGCTAGCGCACTGGTAGACTCATCGCCGTGTCGGTCTGCCATTAACTCCCAGTCGAGCAGTAAATGTACACCAGGCTCACTGCGTTCATGAACATAAACAGCTCTAGCCAGCACCTCGGCCTCTAACGCAGGCATATGGTCAGAAGGCGTAGTTTCGTGACTTTCTAAAGCCCACCACAAAGAAAAACCATCCAGCATCCAGTGAGTAGGTTCGTAAACCATACGGCTATTGGTTAAGCTTGATAGCACACCATGGAAAATAAAACTCTTTAGTGCAAACTTGCCATAAACCCCAAAATCGATATAGTTCGTTCGAACAAGCACACCATCGGGTTGACTAAGAGCGATATCAAATGGCATTCGCTCTACATCAAGAACCACCCGTACTTTCGGTAAGCTTTGCAACCCAGCATCAATTTGAAGCTTCTGTAACGCCGTGCGAACACTGTCCATAATCTCTTGGGCTTTTTCTCTATTGGCAGGTTCTATATAGTTAACTTCAACGCGCGGAAAATCGCTGATTAACGCATTTGAGGCATCAAATGCAAACTCATCCTGCTTCCATTTTTCAGAAATACCTGTATAAACCGTTAAACCACTAATAATTAGTAGAAACAAACCACCCAGATCGCGCCTTGACATAGGCTTGGCCAAGCGCTCAATAATGGAACCATCATTAACAGTAACTATCAAAAAGGCAACTAAGACAAAGGCCAGAGCAATGCCAAAACATTGCATTAGTTGCGACCATGGAATGATATCTCGCTCGAATACAAACTCTTTGTACTCTAATAAAGCAATGGGTGCTATTAATGATTTATCGGTATGAGGCGAGCTTACGATCAGTAACAGCACTAGCGCAAGCAAGGTGTAAAGGATAAACCTGACCTTACCAAATAAACTGATGCAAAATACAACACACCAATAGAGTGTCGCGATGCTAAGCGACTTAAGTCCAACTATAAACAGGTATTGGTTTGTGATCATCTCTGAGTCTTGCGAGCTATACTCTACAATCACAAGCGCCAGTAGAATCAGAGCCCAACTGAACACAAGGCCAATAAAAAATTTAACGATCAGGATATGGCTAATCCTGATTGGCAGAGATTCCAAATACTGCATTGTTTGGCCAACGTATTCTCTAACCAATAACAAATTTCCAAAAATATAAATGCACAGTGGCACCAGTGAAATTAACGACAACCGAACAACTTGCATATTGCTCATAAAAAAGTCGACGTTTTGAATTTGTACGGTGAGTATTAGCAGTACCAACACATAGGCAAACAGTAAGAATGCAAGTGAAACGACGTGTTCCCTAAACTCTTTGGATAAAAAACTTAATGTTCCCACCGGATTAAATTCGTTTAGACACTAAGGAAATGAAAACATCTTCAAGCGACAGCGTCTCTTCTACCCAATCGCTTAGCAGTAACTGCGCTGGTGGCATTGCTAGCGCATACTCTACGATGACCTCACGACGGCCATGTCGCATAACGTCTTCAAGCATTCGCACCGCACCATAGAAAATTGGATCGGCATTAGTGCTTGCATTGGCCTGAGCCGCGTCAATAGAAAAACGACGTACACGTTCTTTTAAAGCTGAAACCGGTCCTTCATAAATTGATACACCTTCTTCCACGATCCCGATTTTGGTCGCTATAGCATCAATATCATCGATTAAGTGCGTGGAAAATATTATTGTTGATTCCGCTATCGCAGCTTGCTCGCTGACCAAATCAAGAAACTCTCTGCGCGCTACCGGGTCCATGCCTGCAGTGGGCTCATCCAATAACAAGCACTCGGGGCGCGTACTCAATGCCAAGGTAAGAGCAAGCTTTGCCTTCATGCCGCCAGAGAACGTACCTACCTTTTGTTTTAGAGGCAGTTCAAATCGTTTGATCAACTCCGCGTAGCGTTGTGCATCCCACTTGGGATAAAAGCCATCGACGAAACGGCCCAGATTTTTGGGTGTCATCCAGGGGTAAAAATGCTGCTCTTGGGCCACATAGCCGATTCGCTGTCGGGATTTTACAATATTGTTTCGGATATCTTGACCAAATAGATGAATCTGCCCACGATCCATTTTGGAAATGCCCATGATCAATTTCATCGCAGTTGATTTACCGGCGCCATTGCGGCCCAGAAATCCATAAACCTCACCCGCGTATGCAGACAGGTTCAATCCTTTTAATACTTCCAGCGATCCATACTGCTTGTGTACATCGTTCAATTGAACAATAGATTTTGTGGGACTCTTATCGTCAGTCGTCACCTTAAATTGCAAGTGATAAGCTCTCTTTAATACTCTACGAGCCGGAGTTTAACATCAGTATTAGACGCTATCCGTCTGACAGACAAAGCGTAATAGAAAAGCGCACAGAAAACACGCCAAGGAAAGAGAAAGGCAAACTCAGCCCGCCCGAATGGACCGGGCAGGCAAGGTACTGTTTATGAGTTCGAAATTAACCCACAGCGAATAGCATACTGCGTGGCTTCCGCAACCGTTGTTACGTTAAGCTTGTGGTAAATATTCGCAATGTGTTTTGCTGCCGTGTTAGCTGATATTTTAAGTGCGCTACCCACGTCTTTTCGCGTGTAACCATTAGCGATTAACGTCAGTACTTCAATTTCCCGGACTGTTAATGGCGAATGATCAAGCTTTTGCTCTTCAAAACTATTTTCTGCCAGTGTCAATATCTGATCAATTTGAAGCATTGATCGACCTTGAACCAACGTATAAAACCGGTCTTGGATGGCCTGACGATATCGTGTGCTGCTTTCGTATTCAGTAAAATTCCGCATCTCCGTACTTCCCTCTAGTTAGTATCACCGCTTTGGTGCACCCAATGGCACCCATACTCGCTGTTGCGTAAGTCGGAAAACCCTTCCGTTGACGACCACTGATCCTTTCGCGGACTTGTAAAGCTTCGATATTGCGATGAATGACAACAATCGTAAATTTAATTTACATAAGCGCTAAAATTGGGTCTGTGAGAAAACCCACAATGAAGGTTATGTCATTGATTTAAAACATATAATTAGATGCACTTTGTGCTTATTACTGAGTTTTACTGACTCAAATCAATTATTGACCCGTTTTATTATGTTGTTCTGAGCACAAATGAGCCCAAACTTGAACATTCTTATGCAAGATGAGCACATAATTGCCATCTACAAACCCAGCGGTTTGCTGGTCCATCGCTCCAACATCGACAGACGCGAAACGCAATTCGCTTTGCAGCTGGTCAGGGACCTCATTGGTACGCGTGTCTACCCTGTGCATCGCCTGGACAAACCCACAGCCGGTGTGTTGCTTTTTGCAAAGCAAGCTCAAACCGGTATTGCATTAAACAAGGCTTTTGCCCAAGGCGACATTGAAAAGAGTTATTTAGCTATTGTGCGTGGCATACCCGCTGAACAAGGGTTGATTGATCATCCGCTTAAAAAGCTGGTCGATGCATTTGATGACGCTGATTCTGAAAAAGAACAAACCGCTAAGGCTGCACAAACCCGCTTTCAGCGATTAAATTCTGTTGAGTTGCCTTTTGAAAACAAACGCTATAAAACTTCTCGTTATGCGCTTGTTCAACTTAACCCGCTCACCGGAAGACGCCATCAGTTAAGACGGCACATGAAGCATTTGTTTCACCCTATTATTGGCGACACAAGCTATGGCGACGGCACCCACAATCAATTATTTCGTGAAAACTTTGATTGCCATCGATTACTGTTGGTAGCGACTCGTTTAAGTTTCAAGCACCCGATTACCGAAGAGCCTATAGATATACAAACAGACCCAGACGAACAGTTCACTCGACTAATGGGTTTAATGGAGTGGTCATTGCCTACTCACAATACTCAGCCAATGCGCTGATATCGTGAACAACATATTTACCGGGACGCCAAGTAATTATGTTGAGTTTTTGTAACTCGTTTACTTGTCGGGATACCGCCTCTCTGTGCGTACTAACCCGAGCTGCAATATCGGCATGGGTTGGCACTTTTTTTAAAACAACTTTGCCATCGATTGCCGGTTTCTCAGAAGCGATACGCAAAATTTCCAAACAGATGCGCTGACCCACGCTGTACGTGCTGTACTCATAAATACGTTTGGTTTGTTTGCGCACCAACTTGGTTAACCGAATCAATACGGCTTCAAGCACTATCGGATTTTCAGTGACAACTTTCAGAAATTGCTCTCTTGACATAACAGCCAACTGAGACTGACCCACAGCGATGCAATCGTTTTCGCGTTTTTCGCCATCGACAGCGGCAAGTTCGCCAAACATCATGCCCGGCATGAGGTCTTCGTACTGAACCTGCTTGCCTGCGTGCGAAACTGCGGACGCTCTAACACAACCATTGATAACGAAGAAAACATCACAACGTGTATCGGTGACTGAAATGACAGTTTCATCGTTTGCAAACTGCTTAAGCAGCATGTTCTCGGCAATTTTTTCTCGCTCTGGCATGGGAAGCTTTGAAAAAATTTCAAAGGTGCCCAACGTTGTAGCGCTGACTTTACTGCGCACGGCAAGCTCCAAAAGAAACTTTGTGAACTAGCCCATACATTGTGGACTGCCTACAAACAGGCGGTAATGCCTCCATCAACATATAGAACGTGTCCATTAACAAAGCTTGCCGAATCTGAGCTTAAAAATATACCAGCCCCGATGAGTTCATCGAGATTACCCTAACGCCCTGCAGGTGTTCGTTTTTCCAGCCACGCACTAAACTCAGGATTATTGACCAATGCTTCGTTCAGTGGGGTATCAAAATAACCGGGCGCAATGGCATTAACGTTCAGACCATGTGGCGCCCAGTCGGTTGTCATACCTTTGGTCAAATTAACGACCGCACCTTTAGTTGCAGTATAGGGAGCAATGCCAGGTCGCGCCATAGCACTTTGCACAGAAGCGATATTAATTATTTTGCCAGCACCGCGTTTGATCATATGCTGAGCAACCGCTTGCCCCACATTGAACACAGAGGAAATATTGGTTTGCAACAACTTCTCGAACATTAGCGGGTCGAAGTCTTCAAGTGGCGTCCGATGCTGCATACCAGCGTTATTAATCAGTATATCAATAGGCCCAAACTGCGCTTCTGCATGGTCTATTGATGCTTTACACGCTGCGTGATCAGTCACATCAAACGCCAACTCATCAACCGATGCACCATCGGCTCGCAAACTTGCTGCAGCTTCACTTAAATTCTCTTTATTTCTGCCATTCAGAATAATGGAAGCGCCCACTTCGGACAGCCCTTTAGCCAGTGCGAAACCGATCCCTTGCGATGAACCTGTAATAAGTGCTCGCTTGCCCGCTAAACTAAATCTTTCTAAACCCTTTTGCATTTTGTAAATCCAACGATTGGTGTAAGGCGTTGCTATGATAGAATGTTAACGGTAACATTTTATCGAACGTTAGTCTTGCTATTTTGAAGGTGTCTGAATGAAAGCGATAGTCATACACGCCGCTAAAGATCTTCGTATCGAAGAAAGAGAGATAGCGCCACCCGAACCCGGTGAGGTGCAAGTTAATATCCGCACAGGCGGTATTTGTGGCTCTGATCTTCACTACTACAATCACGGCGGGTTTGGCACCATAACGCTGCGGGAACCTATGATTCTCGGGCACGAAGTATCCGGACAAGTTTGTGCCGTAGGTGAAGGTGTCAGTACTACTAAAGAAGGCGACCTGGTTGCGGTTTCACCGTCACGACCCTGCTACGCTTGCAAGTACTGTTTGGAAGGCTCACACAACCATTGCCTGAACATGCGTTTTTACGGTTCTGCGATGCCTTGGCCGCATATTCAAGGTGCCTTTCAGCAGCAAATTAACGTCGATGCCCGACAATGCGTTGTAGCCAATGAGCTAAGTTCGGCTGAGGCCGCTTTAGCAGAGCCTTTTTCCGTGGTTTTACACGCAGCTCAACAAGCAGGCAACTTGATGGGTAAAAAAGTATTGATAACCGGTTGCGGTCCAATAGGCGCCTTATCGATACATGCCGCCCGACTCGCAGGCGCCAGCGAAATTGTGGTTACCGACTTAGAAAAAAACGCCTTAACGTTTGCAACGCAAGCCGGGGCAAGTAGAACCATTAACATGAAAGAAGAACCTGACGCACTAAAAACGTACGAAAGCGGCAAAGGGTATTTCGACGCCCTATTCGAGTGCTCAGGTTCAAGCATTGCGTTAGCCAGCGCTATCACTGTGATGCGACCCGGCGGAATCATCATGCAACTCGGACTCGGCGGCGAAATGATGCTACCGGTTATGCAGATCACCGCCAAAGAATTGCAACTGCGAGGCTCGTTTCGATTCCATGCTGAATTCCCACTGGCCATAGAGTTAATGAGCTCAGGCCTTGTCGATTTAAAGGGCCTTGTATCTCACACCTTCGACATAGACAATGCCGTTCAGGCGTTTGAAACCGCCACTAACCGCTCGCAAAGTATGAAGGCACAAATCGCATTTCAGTAGCGAGGCAGTTTTAACATTGAAAGCTCTGCTTATCCGACGATAGCAGGGGCTATAGATATGGTCTTAAACGCTAAGCGTATAAATACTACGCTGTTCGATTAAAAGGCGATGATGTAAACCAGTCTTGAAGCCATTTCGACAGCTTGTCTCTGTCGGCCTTCAAAACAAATGTGTGGTCTGCCTCTTTCAGATACGCCTCTTTTACGTTTTTATCGCCAGCAAGTTCAGGGAACATATCGACCAGCTGACCTTGATAGGTATACACATCATGCTCACTTCCGTTGTATACAAAAAACAGCTGAACACCTTTGCCCGATAATGTCTGAATGATCTTCCCTGTTTCAGCCATCGGCGGAATGTAACGATAATCGTCGTCTAGCGCAATAATTGCCGCTTTCTCTTCTGCATCAATTGCATCCGCACTGGCCGCACCCGTATCGGTTAAATCTGATTTCGTTTTTCTGCCTGATAATAGCGCTTTGAATTTATTAGCCCATTTTTCCAACATAAAAATACGGGGTAAATAAAATTCTTTGAATCGATACAGTTTGAACTTGCCGGCAGGATAAGCATAACCATTCAGTAAAACCACACCACAAACACGCGGATCAACTTGGGCTGTGGCTATTGCATCATCCGCACCGGAACACAGGCCAATTAACACAAACTTTTTGTGCTTAAACTGCTGCTGTGCATAATCCATGGCTGCACGAATTTCGGCTACAGAACGCTCTGTAAAATAACCACCCAAAGAACTTGTTTCGCTATCGCCAATGCCCGATAAGTCAAAACGGAAACCTGCAACGTTGTTTGCCGATAGATCGCGTGCTAACTCTACATGTAAACGCGTAGGCCCTACATGGTGCAATAATCCTGCAGTGATATAAATGGCGCAAACATCACAAGCTTCAAATTGCTCTGGTGGTGTATAAACACCAACCAACTGACTTTGATCACCAAAACTACAGGCTACTTCCTGCACACAGTGTGAAGACGCCTGAACTGCAGACACACGGGCTAGTGCTTCACTCATGCAACCCCCTGCACGTTTTGGTCGACCGTCAGATCTGACGGTGCGTTTAATTGCTCGTTCAGCACATCAGCCAAAATGCTCGCCGCCTGATTGATTTGCATATCGCTGGTGGTGCTTCTGTGCCCTACCCAATCGTTTTGCTCATCGACGGTATGGATTTTTACCGGCAAATTAAGCGGCTTCAGTATTTCACTGGAATTATTAATGATGAGTTGCGCTTGATTATTCCATTCATGCCTGCGCAACAAATCCGCAAAGTCGAGCGCAGCAATGCTGTTTTGCATGGGCACACTTAAATGCAAGCCTGCAAATTCAATCATCGGGTTGGCACCTGCCTTTCTAACGCGTAAAAATCTAAAAACGTCCCGCAATATTCCTCGTTGTAACAACGTTAGGTCGCTCAGAAATTGCTGACCACTAAAAACCGGATCCCAGTAGATTCTGTTGCTAATGGGAAGACCGCTCAATGCGCAATTTGACGCTATGAGAGCACCAAGTCTTATTCCGACAACATTTATTTGATCACATGATTTCGCCAGATGCTCAGCTGCATCCTGTACATCGTTACTCCATTGATCAATAGATTGAAGCTCACCACTATCGTGGCTTGAGTTTGCAGTGCCATGCCAATCGAATCGCTGTGTTGTAAAGCCTTGCCGAGCCAGGTTTTGCATCAGTATACGAAGTGGTCTTTGGGTTCTACGTTGCTCACTCCCAACAGGCGGCACAAACAGCACACCCACACCATTAGAGGCGCTCTCTTTAGCCGGCTGAGTTAATGTATAAATTTGCCGATCTCTGGCGGTGACAAAATACGGTATGGGTGCCGGTACTACTCTGGCAACCGCTTTCCCTTCGATGTATCCAGCCAACAATGCCACTGTATCCAAATAGAAGAAATCCCGGGTTGAAATCGTGAAATCAAGATCATTCTGAATACGTGCAATTGAACGCACCGCCATGAGGGAGTCTCCACCCATGCTAATAAAACTATCTTCAACGCCAACTTCAGGCACGCCAAGAACATCACTCCAAATTTGACAAAGCTGGGTTTGAACTTCGCCCTCCGGGGCTTTGTAATCTTTACCGCGTGGTGCAACCGCGTGCGAGCTATCGGGCAGCGCTTTTCTATCGATCTTACCGTTGAGCGTTTTAGGTAACGATGTCAGCAAAACGTACCGGCTTGGCACCATGTAAATTGGCAGACTTTGTTGCAGAAACTCAACAACGTCGTTGGCCGTGAGCGACTGATTATCTGATGCAACATACGCTAACAGCTTTTTCTTGCCGTCAGTTTCATCGGCAACCACCAACACTTCTTTGACTTCAGCGTGTTCATTAATTGCATTTTCAATTTCGCCAGGCTCAATACGATAACTACCGACTTTTATTTGATGGTCAATCCTGCCAGCGTAGTCAATATTGCCATCATCCATCCAGCGAGCAAGATCGCCAGTGCGATACATTTGCGCACCAGGAGTATCAGAGAACGGATCGGGGAAGAACGCTTTTTCAGTTAAATCTGGTCGGTTTAAATAACCATCTGCCAAACTCGGACCACCAATAAAAAGCTCGCCAGTGTCCCCTGGCGGTACCATTTTCTTGTTGTCATCAAGAATATAAGCTGTGTAATTAAGTAACGGCTTGCCAATGGGTAGTGCTTTACCTTGCCAATTTTCTGGTGGGATAAACACAGTGGCAGTTACGGTGGCTTCGGTAGGTCCGTAAGCATTTGCCCAAAGTACAGGCTTATCAACCAACGTATTCCAACGATGATAATGTTCCGGAGAAACCTTCTCTCCGGTTACCACCATTAAACGAATACTTTGTGCCACCCGCATATTGGCGGCGTTCATTAAATCTACCCATTCATGCCAATAGCCGGTGGCCATGTGCAAAGCGGTAATACCATATTTTTCCACGATATCACTTAACTCAATTTGAGCTTCGCTGCGTTCGGAAGGTCTAATGACAACCGTACTGCCCACTAACAAAGGTGGAAAAATTTCTTCAATGGCAATATCAAAACTGAGCGTGGAAAACTGCAGCGTTCGATCCGTTTGCTCTAGTGCATAAACTTCCGCATCGGCAACGCAGTAATTTAGCAGTGCACGATGACAGATGGGTACACCTTTAGGCTTACCCGTTGAACCAGAGGTGTACATGATGTAGGCACGATCTTCGGGTTTTAAGGGTAGTGCTTCGTGCTGCTCAACAGCCAAGTTGTTGTATGAGGAAGGTAGCTTCTCGATAGACAAGCCAGGCATATTAAATCGGGCTGCATAATGAGAATCACACAACACCACAGACGCTGATGCGTCCTCGAGCATATAAGCAATACGATCTTCAGGAAACGATGGGTCGATAGGCACAAAAGCCGCACCCACCTTAAACACACCCATCATTGCAGCAATTGCGTGGATAGACCTATCCACGCATAAAGCTACGCTGTCTGCATGCGATACTGACAGCTTTGCAAGCTTTGCTGCGATCGTTGAGCTGTAACTATCCAGTTGTTGATAAGTAAAGTCTTGATTATCGTGAACAATAGCAATGGCATCAGGCCGTTCACGACATTGGACAGCAATAGCCTCAGCTATGGTGTTATACGAATTCATACTGTTAGGCTGTTTTGACCCATTAACCAGACTTACCGACTCGCACTATTTTTTAAATTGTGCCGCGTATTAAGAACAGACTCTAAACTGGCTTGCAATATTGCAAAACCTTCTTGCAAGGTATCTTTTTCGATCGTTAATGGTGCAAGAAATTTCAGCACTTGCCCCTGAGCCCCTGCGGTTTCCATTATAAGCCCTTCGTTAAAGCAGCGTGCAGTAACAGCATCTGCTAAATCACCGGACGGTAAAACTAAACCTCTGATCATGCCACGCCCACGCATGGTGATGCCGTCGAACTGCTCAACCATGGCTTGCAAACCCGACTCAGCCGCCAAGCAATTAGCCTGAAGGGTTTTAGCAAAGTCATCATCTTTCCAGTTTTGCAGTAATTGATTCGCTGCAACAAAAGCCAACTGGTTACCGCGAAAAGTGCCAGTGTGCTGACCGGGCTTCCATTCATCCAAGGATGGCTTTATCAAAACCAGCGACAGAGGTAAGCCACCACCAATAGATTTTGAAATACAAACAATATCCGGCACAATACCAGACTGTTCAAAACTGAAAAAATCGCCTGTTCGACCATTGCCTGTTTGAATATCATCAACGATTAACGCAATATCGTAGTCGTCGCAAATTTGTCGAATGTCTTTAAGCCACTCGTTACTGGCAACATTAATTCCACCTTCCGCTTGCGTGGTTTCAAGGATAATGGCTGCGGGCAAGGGTATGCCGCTACTTCCGTCTTCGAGCAATGTGCGCAACTGAGCTGCTGTATTTGAACCGTCTTTATAGTAGTTATCGAACGGATGAAACGTCACGTTCTGACGAGAGCCATAGTGCTCGTCGTGGTAAAACTTGTTACCCGTTAACGCCAAAGCACCCAAACTATGCCCATGGTAACCATTGGTAAACGAAATAATATGCGAACGTTTTTTAACTTTTCGCGCAAGTTTTATGGCGGCTTCTACAGCATTCGCACCCGTTGGACCGGTGAACTGAATTTTGTAGTCCAGACCGCGCGGCTTCAAAATGATAGATTCCAAGGAGTCTAAAAACGCAACCTTAGCCGTTGTTGCTAAATCAAGACCATGCATCAGGCCGTCGTTAGACAAATACTCAATGAGAGCTGCCTTAACGCGCGGATTATTATGGCCATAGTTCAATGTGCCAGCGCCTGCGAAAAAGTCGATGTACTCGCGCCCGTCTTCGTCAGTCACGCGAGCATTAACCGCCGACTTAAAAACAGTGGGGAACGAGCGGCAATAGCCACGGACGTTCGACTCGAGACGGTTTATTGATTGCATTTTCGGTGATTCGTTGTTCACAATATAAATGTCCATGTGCTTGCTTAATTAGGTTCGCCGCTACAAAGATCGGCCATTTGGCGGCAGGCTATGGCTATTTCGATACCAATTTGTGAAACCTGTCTAAAAACAATTTTCGTAGTGTAGGGTTAAGCCCCAACATGGCAGAACCGTACACCATTCCAGTAACGGCACTCGCCAGGAAAAGGTCAATAATAGTTACATTCGTTTTCGCAACGCTACCCAGGTAATATGCTGGAATCGCACAAACCGTAGCCAGCCCCAATGTTTTCCAGGGCATCGCTACCGGCAGCGTTCTGGCCGCATCGCGGTAAACACCGATCGAGCGGATGCACATAGCAAAAAATGTAGCCAAAGCCGCCGCAATCAAGCCATATTTAGGTATCGCTATCAGGTTCAGGATAAGGTTTAAAACGAAGGCGATAACCGTCCACTTCACCAGCACGGATGTCCGCTTATCAATATAAACACCAGCACCCGCTATACAGATCGCACCCACTAGCACATAACCCGCAGCAAACCACGGAATAACCAATAAGCCAGCTCGGTACTTTTCGCCGGCTAGAAAAATCACCAATTGCGGCGCTGCGATGCAAAATACCACAAACACTCCCATAGCCACAGCCACGTATAAGTCGAATGCGCCATTCAGAAATTTTAACGTGGCATCCCGGCCTTTTTCCTCATAGAGTTTGACGTAGTGCGGCACGATGGCGCTTTGAAGCGATAATATCAATACCCATTCTAAGTACATGCAGATGTTCACTGCCGCCGCGTACTGACCCAAAGGCTCGCTGCCCATGTAGGCCTGAATAACATAACGGTCGCCTGTTTCCAGCAACACAGCCGTTAGCTCCGCTAGCATCACCGGTACGCCATAAGCGACCAACGGGCTTAATGCTGGCACATTAATTTTAGGCTTAACCCCCACCAACAAAGAGCGGGATTGGTACAGCAAAACAGCAACGAAAATAAATTCGCTGACTATCATAATGATTAACGCGCGCTCTGAGGTAAGTCCAATACTCAAAACGATCGCGACCATACAGAGAAGCCTGAACAACTTTTCGCTAACGCTTACCGTGCTGAGCAATCCACTGCGCTGATCTGCCTGAAGTAAGTTATTGGTCAAACTGTGGATTATTTTAATGGGCACTAAAGCGGCGCCAATTAAAAACAGCTTAAACAACAAGGGTGTGCCGTTAATAAGCGGCACAATAAAATAAGCATAAACAAGCCAAAGGGTCAAACCTACAACGCTTAGCAGAATGATGGCGCCGGAGATATTACTGAGAAGATCATTAAGAGCGGCTGTACTTTCAGCTCTGGCTTTACTGTAAAAGCGCAGCATCGCGCTCTGTAAACCCAGCTTGGCAAATGACACAAATATGGTGACAGTGGCACTAACCAAGCCGAGCAAACCATACTCTTCCACCGTTAAAGAACGAGTGAGAATCGGGAAACTGATCAATCCGAGCATCGCGCCCAGCAGTCCTGCCGAGGCATAGTTTCTAAAATGTTTGATCACCGGAAGCAGAGCAGCATCCTCTTCGATTTGGTTTCAGCTAATGGAAATTGTGGACTACAACACATATTTTTGAGCAATGGGTTTCGGCAGCGCTATTCCGTTACCAATGATTGCTGCAAGCATTTCGCGGCATACTCTATTTGTACTTTAGAAAGATTTTGATGTACAGGTAACGCAATCACACTACGCTTTAACCTTTCAGCTACTGGAAATTGCGCCCAATCAACAGCTTCATGCAAATGCTGCCACCAATTGAAGCATTCAATATCTTGGTCGGCCAGATACTCTTTTATAGCGGCAGGGTTTTGAACCACCACAGGAAAATAAAGTGGACAGCATCCCTCAGGCAGTTCAGGCAACAACGGGCGTATGGCAAAATCGGCTTCAGCCGTTAACGGTTGTTCCATTGATGCTTGGTTCACTGAAGCCTGGTTCAATTGGCCTATCAGCTCAAGCCACTGCAAATAGTTAGATCGTCGGGCAGACACGATTTTTTCCCTGTTAGCTTTTTTCATCAGCGCTAGTGACGAATTTGACATTCCTACCGAGTAGATCGGCACAGCCTCTTCACCTTCTGCATCGGCGGAAAGCCAAACAGCACGGTTCAACACAGGGAGCTTTTTAGCCAGCTTAATAGCAATCGAGGGCACTGCAAACAGAGCTATAAGGAGTCTTCGCTTAACACCAGCTAGGGTATCCAGTTCATTGGGGCTGACGCTGCGTAAATTCTGCTGCAGGGAGTAAAACAGTCGTTGCCAACGTGGTAATAAGGCAGGCTTTTGCAATTGGGTGTGAGGCGTTACAGAGGCAGTGTGATTAACCAACATTAACCCTCCTTCTGTGAGAGGCAAAGATTTGCGCGGACTGAACACTGCATATTGCCCAGTACTGCCCAAGGCTTTGTTGTTATGCAAGCTAAACAGAGCGTGCGCACAATCTTCAACAAGGGCTACCTCACGGGTTTTACACAATTTGGCGAGCTGTTCGATATTTTGCTGCGCAAACCCGAAATAATGGGTAACTAATACCGCTTTGGTTTTATCGTAATGAGTGAGTAGTTTTTCGATTTGCTGAATATCTGCATTTAGCTGCTCATCAACATCAAAAAATTCACACCGACAACCTTGATGTAAAAACGGGCCCAGCTCGGCACCACAGCAATACGCCGGCAACAAGATTACATCACCCGCCCGCAGGTTCAGCGCAGCAGCAACCTGATGCAACCCTGCACTGCCGTTAAATGTTTCAACGACTCGTGTTTGATTAATTGAATCAAGATAAAACGCATGATCAGTGGCTGACGACACAAGCTCAGTAAACGCAAGCGTTGGCGTCATGGAGATATGGCCAGACCGAAAATAGTATTTGATTGCTCTATTCACCGCTTTGGTTAACCATCAAACCGAACCCTACAGTATTAGCGCCATTGTATAGAAACCTTTAACGGCCATCGTCGTAATTAGATATAAAACTTTGTGAATGAATGTGCCGAAATCGATAGTTTAAGACCGGATAGCGATTAACCAATACCAGGAAGCTGCACAACCAAAACCGAGAAACGCAAGTAGGCGCTGTTATTTAGATTGATTAGGATCAGGCACCAGTTGCGCGCCCAGATGTGCCAATTTTTCGTCAAGCCAGACCTGTTCTGACTTTGGCACCCGAAGCTCAATCAACAGCTGATCAGAGAACTGTTTATCGGCAATTTCTATATGAGTGCCACGTAAGGCGTGTTCCAAGATCGCCAAAGAAGAGTAAGGCAATAGGCAAAAAACAGAATGACAGACGAACACAGTTTCTTTGATCACCTCATCCAACGCATTCACCACACACTGTGTGTAAGCTCTTACGAGCCCGCCCGCGCCAAGCTTCACGCCACCAAAGAATCGTGTAACAACAACGACAGCGTTGCCCATACCAGAGTGACTCAAGACGTTAAGCATAGGCTTACCAGCTGTTCCTTTCGGCTCGCCATCGTCACTTTGATCACGCACATAAACATCATCAGGGTGCCCTGCCACCATGGCCCAGCAATGATGATTGGCATCCGGGTACTTGTTACGGCAGTGTTCAATGAGCTGGGTTGCGATGAGTTTGGAGTTTGCAGGAGCGACCGTCGTAATAAAGCGGCTACGCTTGATAACAAGCTCAAAACTTTGCGAGTAGGCAGGTGCCAGATAGCTATCCATACGCTAGTTTATCGCAATCAACCTTCTTGAGATAACATAATCGGATAGTAAGGTCCGGATAGTATAAAATTCTACAAGCAATGATCCATCGGCATCATTCTTGATTCACCTGCACTACTCTCCAATACATACTGACTGCGTAAACGCCAGTAGGCACTGAAAAATTAACCCAAAAAGCGCAAATAATAATGGTGCCAAATACAAAATATGACTAATTCCGGAACCATGGCAACATCGAGGCATAACCCGAATCAGTTAGCAATAGCAATGTATTGCTTATCGATCGTGTTTTTAACACTATTAGCTGCTCTACTTGTTAGCTTAGTCGACATACCACGAGTGGCAGAATTAGCCGCGATAGAAGCCAACACACCAAATACCAAAGAAGCGCTTCAAACACCAACATTGAAAGCAGAAGTACAATTGGGTTCAGACGCAAATGCAAACACGGATAGATCGTCTGACTTAATGCACACGGCAAACAAACTAGGCAAATGGCTCTTAATTAGCCTGCTAATTATCTGGCCATTGTTTTGGATTGAATTGGCGCTAAGGGCCAAGCGCTCAGAATTCAAACCATATAGCCTAAAAAATCTTTTACATCCTCTGCTAATTTGCGTAATACCACCCTTACGGCTCGGACTACCATCACAACCACATAACTACGATATATGGCTTCCGGGAATGCAATGGCAAACGCCTGGTAGGAAATTATTTCTAAAGCTTGAACGCGGCTTCAGCAAGCCTATGTTAATCATTGCTTTATTTATACTACCCATCCTTGGCATAGAGTTCTTACTTAAGGACGTTATCGACAAAAACTACTGGCTTCGGGTTGTACTACATCTTAGCACCGGATTTATCTGGTTCGCATTCGCTTTCGAATTTATAACCATGATTAGCGCAAGCGATAAAAAGTTCAAATATATCAAAACACACTGGCTCGATCTAGCCATTATTCTATTCCCATTTATATCCTTCTTAAGAGGCGTACGCGTGCTGCGCTTAGCAAGACTAGCCAAGTTACAAAAGCTTGCCAAAGCCGGAAGAATATATCGGATGCGTGGCTTAGGCATGAAAGCATTTAAAGCCATGCTTATGCTACATTTAGTTCAGAGAATACTGCGTATAACACCAGAAAAGACATTAAGTAAACTACGGTTAGAATATGCAGAAAAAGCAGAAGACTTGGATATTCTAAAGCAGGAAATCGCTCAACTTGAAAAATCGATACTTGAACAGTCGATGGAAAATACAAAATAAATCGTACCAACGTTCGTTGGTTATGTTCCAATAAAAAATGAAACTTAAAACATTAAAATTAAAATATCGCTTTGACATCGTCAGTAGATTTTCGTTGATGCTCGCTTAAGGCACTCAGCAAGCCTGCGCCAACCATCAGCAATACACCTAAAATAGCTATCGATGATGGAACAAACTGAAACATTAGAAAATCAATAAGCATAGCCCATAAAATTTCTGAATAATAAAACATTGAAACAAAAGCACCATGCCCAACTTTGTAAGAAAAACTAAATAGAAAAACACCAAGCAAGCTGGAAAGCGACATTAATGCTATAAAAATTAATTCTTTTGCCCAGGAGATTGACTCCCAGTTTCCCACTACCAGCGGCAATAAAATCAGCACCATAATTCCATGCGTATAGAATGCCACGCTAATCGGGGAAATGCTATGCCTGTACTTTCTTGCTATAACCGCATTTAAAGAAAAACAAATAACCGACATTAGCAAATACAATATTGACTGTAGACTTACCCCATTATTCACAGGATTAATGATCAACATAGCTGCTGCAAAGCTAATCATCGTTGCAGCAATCCGATGCCAATACATCGGTTCTTTTAATAAGATCGATGATAAGAAAACCACCAATGGAGGCCCGAGCATTGCCACAGATACCGCCAAGCTTAAAGTAACCTCTTCTAACGCTAACAAGAAAAACCCGAACATTCCAAGCTCTAAAACAGCCCGTATTGACGTTGTTAAGAAAGAGCTTGAATTGATTTCGTCGGGCCTGAAAGTCGTGATACCAAAAAAAACTGATAACAACATGAACCCAACGCTTGCTCTTATCAAAAGAACTTGCAGCAAACCATAGCTCGCCAATAAATGCATAGCGCTTAAATTAACAACAGTGATGCAAAACGTCGCAGTCACCATGTAAATAACAGCACTAACACTATTGGAGAAAAATACATTCATGCCGAAGTGATAGCCATTATCTGCGCGTGAATTATCGGGTATTCTTAGCTCTCGTTTAATTGCATTTAATAAGTACTAGTTACTCCGCCATCAACAACCAACACATGACCCGTTATATAAGCACTTTGAGATGAGGTGAGAAAATGTGCAGGCCCTGCGATATCTACGGGGTAGCCGGTTCGGCCCAGCGGCAGCTTACCGTGCTTTATATATAATTCTTTAAAGCGTTCCCCTTCATGCTCATACATTTGTTTTTCATTTGAATAGGACATATTCGTTTCGATAAAGCCAGGTGCTATAGCATTTACCCGAATATTAAATTGGCCGAATTCGACAGCCATACTTTTAGTCATAGCGATAAGACCACCTTTAGCCGCTGAATAAGCAGACGTTGAGGCTTGACCAAAGAGCCCCTGAATAGAGGAAATGTTAACAATAGCCGCACCGTTCGCATGCGACAAGTATTTCAAACTTTGTTGAGTACAACTATATGCTCCGGCAAGGTTTACCATCAAAACTTGATTCCATTGATCGATACTGGTACTTTCTACCGTTGAGCTAAACGTTATTGCTGCATTGTTAACGAGAATATCGATTCCCTCAAAATGACTGACAGTTTTAGCGACCATTAACGCAACAGAATCTTCGTTAGCAATATCACAATAGCAACATTGAGCAGGCATATTTTGCTCATGCAATGGCTTAATAACTTTATTTAGTTCATCTTCATCTTTGTCGACTAACATGACTTGACGTCCCTGCATCAGCATATAACGAGCTATTGCCAAGCCAATTCCATTTGCGGCACCGGTTACAACAGCCGTCTTTAGCATCTCAACTGACGACATCTAAGGCGCTTCCACTGACTAAAGGCACAGCATCGTAAAAAGACTTTTGTATATTTGTTTTCCATAGTTCACTCGTATTTAACAGCGAGATAAACCGACGAGCAGCTCCGACTTCACTAGCAGACCCTTTAGTAGGAAACGTATGCCGCCCAGCGAATCGAATAGAATTACTGATATCTGCTCGGTTTGGCAAACAATTTATTATGGACGGCGCTTCTACCCTGTTATTTTGTCGCGTACCAATATTAACGCTAGCAATACCTAGATAAGGTGCCTCCTTCACACCTGAACTAGAATTACCCACAATCATGTCAGCACCTTTCAACAAACCTATATAGTGCTCAAACGGCAAACTATGCAGAAACGTAAAATTCGGATTTTTCTCAAGAACTTTGTAATTCTCCTTGATAATTTGACTACCATGGTCATTATTCGGAGAAATAACCAGATATTTTCTGTGGCTTTTTACGACGGAATCTACCAGAGCTTCACAGTGAAATTGTAGCTGCTCTAGCTCAGTGGTTACTGAATGAAATAACAGAATACTGTATCGATGAAACGGTACGTTATACAACTTCTTAAGATGATGTAAATTCTCTACACTTGCGGCATTTAGAGCATCGACTTCAGGTGCACCTATCTTTAAAACAGATTTAGCTCTTTCTCCCAGTTGCAGTATTCTCTTGCGTGCTTGAACATCGGCAACAAAATGCAAATGCGACAGCTTAGTAATACTATGGCGCAGAGAGTCATCAATAGTACCGCTAACCTCTCCGCCTTCAAAATGCGAAACTAAAATATTGTTTAAACTGCCAACTATAGCCCCGGCTAAAGCCTCCACTCTATCGCCATGCACAATAATCATGTGAGGTTTGATTATTTCAATATATTCAGATAGTCCCCTAACGGTTGTTGCTAATGTTTTATCCATTCCCGAACCGGAAGTATGATTCTCAAAACGATACAAATTGTCAAACTCAATATCATTTACCGTTAGCCCATGCTCCTCCATTAAATGCATGCCAGTAACAAATAGATAAGGTGTAAAACTTTTGTCAGTATATGCAGCGGAAATGACCGATTTCATTTTCCCGTAGTCTGCACGAGTTCCTGTAATAAATAGCAGCTTCTTATTTACCATAACTTATCCGTCTCCATTTCCATTTCCTTACTTCGCGTCAATTGCGTGTACATGCAAATGCTTTCTATGATGCATCTACATTAGTGTAGGAAGTTATCTATAAGTCTTAGCTAAAGAAATAGCAAATTCGTGTAACCGTTATATAAAAAGATCCTGTTTTGTGGGTAAATGCAATAGCCCTTAACGGCGATTTTCGATATGTTTGAATGACCGTAGAGTAAGGAATGACTCATTCTACATTCTCTTTTTATTCACAAATATGATGACAGCAAAACACTATATTAGTCAAAGTAGTTAGTATAGGAACTGTGTTATCTTAGCTTATAACAACATACAAACTATAGATACTATAAGCACTATCACCTTGGGTTATGAATTTTAGCTTCAGAATTGAAAGCTAACCAGGCGAATGCGAAATGAACACCACCATCCAGTTGCACAAGTTGTTCGTTTATATACTCGCCAGCAGTGGCCTTTCCAAACATATTCCATGTGCTTCGCGTTTTTTGATCTTTTATTACCCCATCAATTATTTCGAAAGTCAGTTCTTCTCCTTTCACCTTTGGACTAAAAGCCGCCACTGAAGGTATTAGCCTTGACTTTTGTATAACAGTATTATCAAGCGCAGAAAGCATTTCTGCCACATTAAAAATTACAATGGCCTGATCAGCTTCAGATAAATGATAAACCGGATGCTCCGATAAACCAGACAACGGCACTACAATGCTACTGTCATCGTTTTGAATACCAAGTACCCGTTCCATTGGAGGGAGTCTGTCATCCGGATCGCCGGAAAAAAGAAACGGATTACTATTGATATCGTCATAACCGGCGTAAGGATTGCGACCATAGGGTCTGGAGAAGCCAGTGTCTCGACTCAACACCTTGCCAGAGGGAAAGTTACTCATGAAAGACTCAAAAGAAACAATTTGCGATGGCAATTTGGTTAAAACATGCTGATTAAACTCACCAATAACGCCTTTGCCTGTGAATTGCTGCCACCAGGTTTCAGTTTGCCGGTCGTACATAATTAAATCACTGTTGAACAGTCGGCCAGTTGTTCCGAAATCGAGTATTAGATCATCGACGCGCCTCTCAAAAACAATAGAGGCGTTACACAATGGGCAAAATGTTACGGCAACCGCTGACTCATTAACGATATCGTTCACTATTTCGTGATACATCAATATTTGCAATGGATAAGCTCTGGCGTCATTGCCATTCGCAAAACTGATTACCGGCTCGTTTGGCGCAAGCCATTCTAACGCATCTTCATAAGTTACAAATTTGGGCTTATCGACTGAAGGTATTCCATCACGAGGAGGACCACCCGAAAGAATGCGTCCAATATCAATGGAATGATTATCGAAGTCGGTTTTTGGAAACTCACCTGTGGGCAGATAACCCGCAGACTGAGCAAACGTATTCGAAAACCCTAGACATAGCAAAAGCGCTACAAATAGACCAATGGCGTGCGGCCTTGTTTTGCACATAGTAAAGCTCCCAAATAGTTTTTAGCACTATTTAGTACCTTTAACGACCAATTAGTTCGATCAGCTATGACTCCGAGAAGCCGAATAGTTTATTTCTGATAATTCGCGCAGCAGTATCTTCAGGGAGTTTATCTTCCCAGCTACCTCGTCCATCAGGAATTTGCGCCAAGACCTCTCGCGAATATATTTTTAACAGATTCTTATCGCTACAGTTTATGCCGTAAATAAACTGATTTTCCAACAGATGCCTGTAAAGAAAACGCAAATGGCTATCTACTTTCGTTGTTTTGAAGTCGAGTATTTCCCCGTTTTCACCCAATTCGGGGTAAACAAACAAACGCGTATTGTCAGGGAACAATTTTCCAAAGCCTTCTAAAATACCGCCTTCCACACCGTCGTATTGCGAGTCATCAAATATCTCTTTGATATTGATCATGCCTAATACAATACCAATCTGTTTGCTGGTGTACTGCCTGAAATATGCTCTTAGCGAGAAGTAACGCGTGTAATCCGAAATCATGACACTGTATCCCAAGGCGTTTAGCAAGCGAACACGAGCAATCAGATCAGATTCGGGAACCATTAAATCTTTACCGGTTGAATTATTCAGCGATATTTCAGCTAAAACCATGGAATTGTTCTTGTCGACTCCGTCAATCTGCTGAAATGCTTCGAAACCTTGCTCAATCATGTCTACATTGAGCTTAGTAACCGGTTTGAATGACCCTCGGATGGTGAGTAAGTTTTTCTTATAGAGTAATTCCGAAGGCACAGCCACAGACCCATCAGGCTTAAACATGATGGCTCTTGTTTTCCAACTTCGAATCAAATGTAAATTGAGCGCTCGATTGTCTACATCTTCAAAATAAGGTCCGTGGAAGTCGATTGAGTCGATCTCCATCCGATCCGCTTCAAGGCCATCGGTTAACGAGTCTATTATTTTGCTAGGGGTATCAAAATAATAGAAACCTGCATAAATTAAGTTCACACCCAAAATACCCAAAAGCTCTTGTTGTTGCTCGGCTGTTTTATCATGCATCCGAACATGAATAACAATGTCGGAAGGCTCTGCTCCGGGAAACATTTGCATCCGAACGCCACACCATGCATGGCATTCATTATCTTTGTTGAAGCTCTTCGCTTGAACTGTGCTGGAAAATGCAAAATACCGGGATGCCTTAGCCCTAGTAGTGCCCACGCGCGTAACCACTAACTCGAACTCTTTTTCGAGCATCGCCATAACCCGGGCTTTGCTCACATAACGGCCACCATCCTGGGTGCCATAAATAGCATCTGAAAACTGCATGTCGTAAGCAGACATGGTTTTAGCGATAGTACCCGCCGCCGCTCCCGCCAGAAAGAACTGCCGTGCCACTTCTTGACCTGCGCCAATTTCAGCGATGGTTCCGTACTTCTTCTCATCAAGATTAATACGAAGCGCTTTATTGCTCGTAGTGCGACTACTGGTGTTTTTATTCATAGATGCATTATAGACAAGCCAGCAAGTACGCGCATTTTGAGCGCGATCTGTCTGCTTTAACTATGTTTTCCAATGTGTTACGTTTGAAATTTGAGCGGATGAGCACCGCTTTACCCGCCTTGGAGACAAACAATGCAGCTTCCACTCGATACACAGTTAAGCATAGCTGAGTTAACGGATAATCCTTACCCAATATACAAAGTGCTCAGAAGCGAAACCCCACTGCTGAAGGTGACATCGTTAGGCAGAACACTAGTTACAAAGTTCAAGGATATCCAATATATCAAGATGCACCCGGAGTTGTTCAGCTCAGACGATCCAAACACGCCTATGGAACGAGCATTTGAAGCAAAAACGCTAATGCGTCGCGACGGTGAAGATCACATGCGACTTAGAACAGCCATGATGCCTGCAATGGGTCCTGCGCGTGTTAAGAAAGTTTGGGCACAACGAGTCAACAGCATAGCCGATGAGTTTGTTGAACGCTTAACTGAAGGTGCAACGGTTGACCTGTTTTCTGCATTTGCCGGGCCATTCTCGGCGCGTTGCGTGGCAATGGTTCTCGGTATTCCCAAAGCCAGTGATGACGATATACAGCGTTGGTCACAAGCACTTATCGATGGCGCGGGCAATTTTGGATTAAAAGACGAGCCATTTGAGAAAGCCTACGTCGCGAACCGGGAGATCAATGCTTGCATTGATGATGCGCAAGCCAGCTACAAAGCACATGACGAAGACAGCGCACTAGCAGTGCAACTAAATGCTGCTACACCAATTGAAAAAGAGCACATCGTTTCAAACATAAAAATAGCCATAGGTGGTGGCATCAACGAACCAAGAGACGCAATTCTTACCACACTGTTTGGCCTGCTAAGCAACCCTTCTCAACTCGCCGAGGCGAAAAACAACCCTGCTTTATTCCTACGAGCTTTTGAAGAGGGTATTCGTTGGGTCGCTCCAATACAACTAAGCTCGCGGCGAGTTCTGGAGGATACGGAAATTAGAGGCTTCGACGTTCCTGCCGGCGAAGTTGTTATGACGGTGCAAGCATCTGCTAACCACGATGAAGAAGAATTCGAAGACGGACACTTATTCAATATGTTCAGGGATAACAAGCGTCACCAGTCTTTTGGCAACGGACCTCATTTTTGCATGGGCACGCATTTATCCCGCAAAATGGTTGGCGAAATTGCGCTGCCTAAACTGTTTGAACGATTTCCTAATATGCGGCTTGCAGAGGATCAAACCGTTAAGTGGCGTGGCTTTGGTTTTCGAGGGCCTTTGAATTTGCCAGTGGTACTCGAGCGGTAGTGTTGGCTTTAAACCTTATGTTGCAGACGGGTCAAATATTCTTAATAGGCAATAACAAAATAAAGAACTCAGCAATATACCGACAAAGTCAGCAGCTAAATCGAGCATTTCAAATTGGCGCGTAGGGATCCACATTTGGCTGCACTCTTCTACCAAGACAAATAGGCTCACTAACAGCGCACCTTTATAAACACATAGCGGGCCTATGCTTATCGTACGTCCGCGAAACGCAAAAACTAACACACCGTTTAATAATCCGAACAGTAAACAGTGTGCTAACTTATCGCCGTATGGTACATCACGTATATAAAGAATGGCAAAGTTGCTATGCCCTTGATTGACCATCAGAATGGTAAATACAATCGATAAAAATACGATTGCCGCTATAATGATCCGCCAATTGAACATATAAACTCACTACTGAAGCACCAATAACGGGCTTCAATATAAGTAGCAAGTAAGACAAGACAGCAACCGAAAAATGATGAATTATGACTATACTAATTCATTGATTTCTCGATGACATTCGATCAAGTGCTTTTGATCTGCAGTGCGCCTTGGTGGGGCTTGTGTGTCACAAACGCCATCGATTGCCATAGGACAACGCGAAACAAACGGACATCCAACACTGGTTAATTCTACATTACCGGCAATTCCACTGGCGGCTTCATCTGTTGCGACTGCTTCTTCAAGCCAGCCTATACGTGGCTCTGGAACCGAAGAAATTAGCAAACGTGTGTAAGGATGGTACGGCGGGGATAACACCTTATCTACAGGACCTTGCTCAGCCACTCTGCCAGCATACAACACCACAATTTCATCAGCGAACGATGCAACGGTTGATAAATCATGACTGATAAAAACAAAGGACACACCGGTTTCTCGACGCAAGCGCTTTAGCAGCTCAATGACGTTCGCACCTACAATGGTATCTAACGCTGACGTGACCTCATCGCATAAAACCACTTCCGGGTTTGCAGCCAAAGCTCTGGCAAGGTTTACACGTTGCTTTTGACCACCGGAAAGTTCATGCGGATAACGATCGGCAAACTGCACTGGCAGCTCAACCATTTCAAGTAGCTTATTCACCTGATCTTTAACCGATAGACCATTAGCGTTGCCATAGAACTGAGCCGGCCTGCCTAAAATATGTTTGATGCGCTGCTTGGGGTTTAAGGCAGTATCTGCCATTTGATATACAAACTGTACTTTACGCAGTTCGTCACGACTGCGATCTGAAAGTGATGCAGCCAATGGGTTGCCATCTAACTTCAACTCACCTTCAAACGGTGGCAGAAGGCCTGCAAACACTCTGGCCAATGTAGATTTGCCACAACCTGATTCACCAATGATACCCACTGTTTTACCGCGCTCAATAGACACGTTAACATCGCGCAACACAGTAATAGCTGGCTTACCGTCTTTGCCGACACCGTAGCCTGCAGAAACGCTAATGGCTTTCAAGGCCGCATCGTCGCGCAAATGATCGGATGTATCGTCATCGCCCTGCCCAGATTCGGGTAGTGGTTTGATGGCGTTCATTAATTTCTTGGTGTACGGGTGTTGAGGGTCGTTAATGATGACGTCTACCGGGCCAGCTTCCTTTACTTCGCCGTTGTACAACACCACAATATGATCAGCGATTTGTGCAACCACGGCTAAGTCATGCGTAACGTAGATCGCGGCTGCACCTTCTTCTTTAATAACTGACTTAAACGCCTTTAGCACTTCAATTTGCGTTGTAACATCTAAAGCCGTAGTGGGTTCATCGAGAACCAGTAGATCCGGATCTCCACATAGTGCCATTGCTGCCATGAGCCTTTGCAGCTGACCACCTGAAACTTGATGAGGAAAACGTGTACCAATGGTTTCCGGGCTGGGTAATTCAAGCGCCTTATACAGCTCCAAAGCTTTGGCATTCGCTTCAGCTTGCGTTTTACTGCCATGAAGCACGGGGGCTTCTGTCACTTGTTCGTTTAACCTCAGCGACGGGTTAAACGTTGCAGCAGCGCTTTGTGCCAGATAGGCTACTTTTTCACCACGAATTGGGCGCAAATCATCAGTGGCCATACGCGACACATCTTGCCCAAGCAACAAAGCTTCCCCACCAGCGAATTTCAAACCGGGCTTGCAATAACCCAACGCCGACAACGATATGGTTGTTTTACCGGATCCCGATTCACCAATAAGCGCGACAACCTCACCCCTTCTAACCTTGAAGCTGACGCTTTTAATAATGGGTAGTTCGCTGCCATCACCGCGAACTGCATTGATATTGAGATTACGCGTTTCAAAGATGACGTCGTTAAGCGTCACATCATTAAGGGCTACGTCCCCTTTATTAAGGGCTGCGTCCCCTTTTTCTTTTTCTGGATTCAAGTGAGTTGCCATGGGTTATAACCGATTAGATAGCTTGCCACCGCTGTGAGCGGAGACGTCATCTACTATTAAATTTATGCCAACGGTTAGTGTCGCAATTGCGAGCGCTGGTGCTATTACTGGAATTATCGACGTTCCGTATTGTAAAGCGCCCAGATTTTCCCGAACCATTGAGCCCCAATCTGCTTGTGGCGGTTGAACACCAAGGCCCAGAAAACTTAAACTTGATATAAACAGAATGACGTAGATAAGCCGCAACCCAAAGTCAGTTAACAAAGGCATGGCAGCATTGGGCCAAATTTCCTTGGTTATGATCCACCAGCGTCCTTCACCTCTGGCTTGTGCAGCTTCTACAAAATCCATGACTTTAATTTCCATACCCAAGGATCTTGATAAACGAAATATGACACTGGCATAGATAACACCAGCAGTCAGTATCAAAACAGGAATCGACGAACCAACCGCTGCCACAACCACTAAACCCAACATAATCGTGGGTAAACTGAGAAACGCATCGTTGATACGGCTTAAAATCATATCTACGCGTGGGCTTGAAACTGCTGAACCTATGCCGAACACCACACCAATCATATAAGCCAGCACGGTCGCTAAAAACGATATACCCATGGTGCGACTAGCCCCATACATGATGCGCGAGAGAATATCCCGATCAGAAACATCAGTACCTAGCCAAGCACCGGGTTGCGGTGCCTGAAACTCACTGTAAGCATCGGGAAACGGTAATTCGTTTTCACCGAAGGGTGCGATAAAAGGTCCGGATACCGCAACAATGGTCCAAAACACCACGATGATAGTTCCCAACCAACCGGTAAACGATAAACGAAATTTGTGGCTAGGTGCCGAGTCTGGTAGCTCATCAAAACTAACCGCGTCATCGTACGGCGCTACATAGTGATCATTACTTGAATTCATTTTGGATGCCTCAACCGAGGATTAGACGCATAGGCTGCAATATCTGCAATGAGCATTAACACAACATAGGTCAGACAAAAAATCATCCCGAGCCCTTGAATCAGTACGAAGTCTCTGGTTTGCACACCTTGCACAATAAGCGTTGCTAAACCCGGATAGCCAAAATAGACTTCAACCACAATAACGCCTGTGACCAAATAAGCCAGATTCAAAGCCACCACGTTAACAATGGGGCCAATAGCATTTAGCAAGGCATGTCGAAAGATAATGCGTTTACGGGGTATACCTTTAAGTACAGCCATTTCTATGTAAGGCGAGCTCATTACATTTAAAACGGCTGCCCGGCTCATGCGTATCAATTGCGATGCAATAACAAAACACAGCGTGGTAATTGGCAAAGCGAAGTGTGCTATCAGCTCAAACAAACCTTTGTTTTCGGTACTACCAACAACGACTGCATTGCCGATACCCAAAGCAAACACGAACAAAAGTACCAACAAAGTTGCCGTGAAAAATTCAGGCGCAGCGACTAAAGACACAGACACAAAGGTTAAGATTCTGTCGTAAAGACTTCCGGGAAACATGGCTGCCATTATTCCCAACATCAACGATATCGGCACACCAATAAGTGCGGTAAGCGAGCTAACAAACAAGGTATTTTTATAACGGTCACCAATTAAACTGGTAATAGGCACATCGCTGGACAACGACACACCCAGATCACCTTTAGCAAAGTTAGTTAACCAGTTTGCATACTGCACAATGAACGGCTTGTCTAAGCCTAACCTTTCGCGCATGGCGGCAACGTTTGCCTCAGTTGCCTGTTGACCTAGACGGATTTGCGCAGCATCGCCCGGCAATATTTTTGTTCCTGCAAAAATGATCATTGACACTGCGAGCACAGTAATCAACCCCACACCTAAGCGTTTCAATATTAATGAGAACATGCTTTACCCGAGAAGGATACTGGAAGGAATAACAAGCTCGGTAACACGAACAGTGTTACCGAGCCATAGCTTTTGCAAAACCGTTGCGGGTTTTATGTGTCAGCGCGCCAAAGCGTTACAGGAGATTCTGCACCACCAAAGTTGTTCAATGGCACTTCAGTCCGACCTTGAACGTGCGATGCAACCGCATCAACGTAGTTTCGATGGCAAGGAATGCTCATGCCATTTTCTTCATGAATCATGGTTTGCAAATCGCAGTACATTTGGCTGCGTTTGGCAGGGTCTGTGACACCACGAACGTCTACCAGTGTTTGATCGAATTTATCATTCTTCCAACGCGTCTCGTTCCATGCTGCATCGCCTTTGAATGCCAACGTCATCATAATGTTGGCAGTTGGACGCATATTCCATGAAGCAACACAAATTGGCTCTTTCAACCAAACAGAGCCCCAATAGCCATCAGTGGTTACTGTTTTAACATCGAAGTTCATGCCAATTTTTTTACCCTCACGTTGCATGAACAAACATTGGTCGATAGCGCCTGGTGCTACCTCAGCTGCAACAACCGGTATTGCAGTAGAGCCTAGACCAGATTTTTCAAAATGAAATTTGGCTTTCTCAGGATCGAGCTCGCGCTGAGGAATATCCGCGCAATAATCGAAATAGGCCGAGTTAATGGGTTGGTCGTTACCCAAAGAACCTTCGCCTTTGTAAACACCTTTAACGAGTCGTTGACGATCCATTAAATACTGCATGGCTTTGTACATGTGAACGTTGTTGGAAACGCTCATATCGAGCCGTGGCGTTATATTGATGTAAGCACCCGATTTTAACGACCAAATTTCTTTGCCTTCAGCCGCTTCCACTTGCGAGATCGCTTTCGGCGGCAGGTTTACCATACCGTCGATATCGCCTGCTAAAAACGCATTCAAGCGAGCAACTGGATCACCGATACCGTAGCTGACTAGTTCGTCCAGATAGCCGCCCTCTCCCCAGTAATTATCAAAACGCGTTCCAACCACTCGCACACCTGGCTTGAATTCTTTGACGCGATAAGGGCCTGTACCAATGGTGCTGGTAAAGTCTGTTTGTCCGTCTTGAATAATTTTGAAATGGAACGTACCCAACGCTATCGGTAAATCTGCATTGGGTGAACTCAGCTTGGCAACCACTTCGTAGTCGTTTACTTTTTCCCATTTGTCGATCATTGAAACCAACGATGCAGCCTTAGACACAGAGTTCTCACCCATGTGTCGGTTCATTGTATAAAGAACATCGTCTGCGGTTAGTGTTTTACCATCGTGGAATTCAACACCTTTGCGAATTTTAAACACCCACTCAGTGGCATCTTCATTTGAAATGACTTCCTCGGCTAACTCTGGCTCATAGCCGAGATCAGAAGTAAGGCGAGTTAACGACCCATAAAACATACGACCACGAAAGTAATCGATCGCAGATGTAAACAAAGCAGGGTCTAAGGTGTCATTCGGCCCATGTTGATCGGAGGCCATAATAAGTTGGCCACCCATTTTTGGAGTAGCAGCCCATGCACTAGACATTCCACCGAATAAAGTACCGGACGCAGCAGCTGTAGCACCTGCAGCCATCATATAGCGCATAAAATCGCGGCGATTAACACCTCGCTTTACAAGCTTGAATAACTGATCGTGGTCGGAGGCACTGAGCGTGTTGATAGTAGGGTCGTTATCTTTTCGGCGGGTCATCATTTCTCCAATAGGTTATAACGTGCTGAAATTAAAACATATTGTTAAGCTCTAGGCTAGTTTTGAATTTTTTCACCGAAAAAATTAAACTAAGTCATTGTTTTTTTACTTATGGATCACCGGCTACACCATAGCTAGGGGCAACAGAGGGGTTTATTGCTCTATTAAGATAATCCATCATTTGTGGCTCATAAGCCTGCCACAAACTTCTTAATTCAATCACTGGATTTATATCGTGCCAATCGACACGCAAGTCAACTAATGGGAATGGTTGATTGTAAGCAATTAACAATGCGGCGGAGTGAACATCACCTTCTTCACCGCCTGCATTGAGTCCGCCTTCTAAAGCTTGTAGTAGTCTGTGAGCAAGATGTTCTTCTGGCGACAAGTTAAAGCCATTACTGATACCAACAGCTACTTGATCATTCGCTAATAAGTTGCCAGCGGCAACACAATTATCAGCTTCACTTACCGCATTTGTACCCAGAATATTGGCACCGGTAAAATGGGCTGTGTTGCCTTTTGCGTCTATAGCAGTTAATTGTCTGTATTCGATGTTCGGCCTATCAACCGTAATTTGCTTTATAGCGTTCGCCGCACTAGCCCCTTGTTCCATGGCATCCAACACAAGCGTTGCTAAGTTGGGATCTGTTATGTTCTGAGTTGCTACCGCACCAACTCCCGCTCGAACATGCGGGCAACGGGACCCCACAGCAATAGAAGAAGTGGTTATTGCAACGCCAAACATACCGGTTTTAGCGCAACGACCTACTACGGAAAACGTCATATTCTTAACTCAGTTCAGTTCAATATTAACAACCAACAACCAACAACCAACAACTAACAACTAACAACTAACAACTAACAACTAACAACAATTTAACAACTTGGCAGTCGTGCGCCAAACAATTCTCTAAAATAGCCCGCTAGCAACATCTTGTAAAAATAACAGACTTTATTCGAACGCTGTTCGCTATGCGACATACAAACTGTGTGGCCAACAAACTACTCAACCAGAATTGCTTGCGACAATCGGCTAGCCAAATACTGCTGAAAGTCGTGCAATTCTCGTTCAAGCCAACTCAAGGGTCCGACTTTAGCATAGTCAGATTGAGACCCTTTGTAGATCGATTCAACGACATGCCGATCTTCTTTATTCACATGATCAAAGAAACTCACCAGATCTTCGATCCATTGTTGCCGCTCTTTGTCGTTAGTAAAGCTGTTATTCACTTCAGGTGCAATCGCGACACCAAATCGTACATCAACTTCGCCAACCGAACGCGGCCTAAGCGATAAGTACCACAAGTGATCGGGCGCTAACACATACATATGCGAAGGAAAAACCGTTGGCATTACAGAGGTTGTTCGCCAATCATCTTTGAGCAACTGATTATCGGCATGAGCTACACCGTACTTGGCGTCGTTGCTTTTAGTGAAAAACTGGTAGCTGAAATTGACATTGGGCTCTTCGGGAAAAAGTGTTTCTGTAGCATTGAACCAAGCACCCACAGTATTTTTATGGGCTACTGGCAAATGGTAGCCTTCCATAAAGTTTTCAGTTAATAGTTTCCAATTGGTTTTCCAAACATGGTCCTCGTGAACCACAGGAATATAACTTTGCATTGAATAACGGCTAACAACATCGTTTAAAGGTGCCAGCAACTTCGCTACTGATTCGGCTTCTTCATTAAGTGTTAAGTAAATCCAACCATTCCAGATTTCAACACGAATTTCCGGCAAACAGATATCAGATTTCACGAACGCTTTTGAGCTTTGCATTTGTCCGGCGCTAACCAACTTGCCTTCTAAATCGTAAGCCCAAGCATGGTAAGGACACACAACTCTTTTAGTACATCCACGCCCATCTAACAATTGCATCAAACGGTGACGGCATACATTGGAATAAGCGCGTATTTCATTCGCTTTATCACGAACACAAAAAACAGGCTCTCCAGACACACTGAACGTGAGGTAGTCGCCTGGCTTTTCAAGCTCAGCCGCCAGGCCTGCACAGACCCAATCTTTTTTAAAGATATAGTCCTGCTCTGCCTGAGCGACGTCTTCATTCCAATAAAGCTCAGGCGCCAAACTACTTGCATTGCTGAATGGTGTTGCCGCGCTGTCCCTGAGATGCGCTAACAACTGTTGCATGCTATTCATCGGGAATAACGGCAGTTACCTCTATCTCTACAACCCATTCGGGTCGCGCAAGTGCAGGCACTACCAATCCTGTGGAACAAGGAAATACGCCTTTCAACCATTTACCCATCTCCTGATAAACGGCTTCGCGATAGCGGATGTCGGTCAAATACACAACGATTCTGCAAATACACTCTAAGTTGGCACCTGCCTCCTTAAGCAGCATATCTATGTTTTGCATCGCCTTTTCGGTTTGCAGAGCCGCATCACTGGCGTGCAAACTCTCTCTTGAGTCTAAGTCTTGAGACACTTGCCCACGAAGAAACACCATAGTGCCCTTAGCCACAACCGCCTGACATAAATCGTTATCAAGGTTTTGTTCAGGGTACGTTTCTTTGGTATTAAACGGCCTTATACGTTTGTGTAAAGTCATAAATTGCCCTTAAAAACTATATTTTTACATTGTTAGATAGGTTTGCCGCCTTATGTGCAAATTCAAGCGGACCATCCCAATCAAAGTTTCGATAAACAGCGGCTAATTGTGCAAACGGAGGTGATTGCGCAAAAAGTTGGAAAGTCAGCCTGTGACCAGCGTAGTCTGAGTTCAGTAGATCCCGTGCTAATGCCAGAAGCTTGCGCCTGTCATCAGCAACCCAGCGTTCATTAATCGTGTAGAACTTATCCATCCAAGGCTTGGTTTCTTCTGAACTAAACGTTGCGGCATCTGGCGTTACACAAATTTGACCACCGCACAGTTCACGCGCCATATGCATCATTCGAGGTAAATTGCTTAACGCATGCACGCGTCCAGAGAACAACAATGACTGATTAGGCATTAGCAAACCATTCGGGCTTTTCTCGGCCGTCGCTATAGCAGCTGTTAAAAACGCATTAATACCTTCGCGCCATACGGCTAGTTCAGACAGTTTTTCCTGTACGGCTTGCTGCTTTTCTAAACCCGTTTGCTTTACATTCCACAAGGCGGCACCAATGATTAAATCGGCATACGATAAGGTTCTTTGTACAAAAGCAAATGCCGAATAGCGGTGCAGCGTTGCTCTTATAAAACTAGCCGCTTTGGTATGCTGATAAAAAAGAACATCCTCCCAGGGAACCAATACATCATCCAAGATCATCAAAGTATCAATCTCATCAACTCTATTCGACAACGGATAATCGTCTGCACTACCTCTACCAGCAAAACCGGCACGGCAGATATGCTTCACACCCGGCGCATTCATATGCACAATGCAGCCCAGCGCATAATCTGAAAGTTCTGAATTTCCCCAGTTTGCAATAGTTGGTTTTAAAAACGCCTGATTAGAATAGGAGGCCGCTGTTTCATACTTTGCACCACGAATAATTATGCCTGCATCCGTTTCCTTAACAACGTGAACCAACATATCCGGATCTTGATCTTGTGGCGCTTTTGAACGATCACCCTTAGGGTCAGTATTCGCAGACACATGAAACGGATCGGCTTGAATGGCTAAATGAATGTGCTTTTCTATGTTCTTGGCAAAACGTGGATCAATTTCATTGAGTATGTCTTTACCGTCCCACAGTGACCACATTTCACCGATGGTTTCATCGCCAAGGCGTGTGGCAACACCGCCGATGTCGTGCATCAGCGCATCAACCGCATTCCGTTTGTCATGCCAGTCTTGTTGTTCATAGGGTAGCTTCAAACCAATCGCAAAACGCTCACCTTCAGCCTCGTAGGTGGTAGACGCTTGTAGGTCTTTATCGTGTTGAAGATCGTACATCCGGGCACGGATATCAATAATGGGCTTGAACTGCGGGTGAACCGTTGGATCCTCAACGCGCTGTCCGCCCATCCATATTTCACGACCATCCTGAATTGAACGTTTGTATTCATCACCGGTACGTATCATCTGGCTTTCCCTATGGGTCAATAATTAAATTAGACAGCATAGGTGCATCTATGGCATAAATATAATTAATTCTATTTTATATTTAAATAGATTTTAGCTATGTAGAGAAAAATGACGCCATTTACCCTTCGCCAACTCGAATATTTCGTTGCCTGCTACGATAATCGCTCGATCGCTGCGGCCGCAGAGGCTATTCAGGTAACACAGCCCACCATTTCAATTGCAATCACCAAGCTAGAATCGCAGCTGGATACACAGCTGTTTATTCGACACCATTCTCAGGGCATATCCCCAACTGCGTCAGCCAACCTCCTGGTGCAATCTGCACGCAGCTTGTTATCCGGCGCTGCCGAGTTTCAGGAAATGGCCAATAGCACCCACCCGGAAATAGCGGGCACACTTACGCTGGGCAGTTTTATTTCATTGGCTCCGCGGTATCTTCCGGGCCTGCTAGCAAAACTGCAGACCGATCATCCTCAGTTTCATTTAAGAATCAAAGAAAACACACAAGACCAACTAACCACGGCGCTATTACGTGGAGACATCGAAATGGCGCTGATGTACAACATTAACCTGGCACCTGAACTCAGCAAAACGCACTTGTCGAAGGCTGCGCCCTATGTAGCACTGCCGGCAGACCACCCATTCGCTCATCACTCGAGCATCGAGCTTACTGCTTTGGCAAATGAGCCGCTAATCCTCTTTGATGTAGAGCCAAGCCGGGCTTACTTTCTTGGTTTACTCAACGATGCCGGCGTTACGCCTAACGTCGCATTTAGCTCACCTTCACTTGAATTAGTAAGAGGCATGGTTGGCAAGGGTTTTGGATATTCGCTACTGGTAACCAAACCTGCCAGCAATCTTTCCTATACTGGTGAGAAGGTAGTTGCCGTTCCAATAAGCAATGCAACCCAAGCGAGTGAAATCGTTTTGGCCAAGGTTGCATCATTACGGCACACCAAATTAATGCAAACACTTGAAGACAGCGCTATTGACTATTTTTCGTCTATACCATCATGATTAAACGACTTTATAGTCAAGTAATGTTAGCTCTGTGCGGCTTGGTCGTTAGCGCAACCAACATCGCCGACCAAGGTGTCAGCGGCAATATTGGGGTACAAAGCCAACTCTTTACGCAGAGTAAAGCTCTTGGTTTAAAGCAAACACTGGGTCCCTCTTTTTTCGGCCAATTCGAATACTACAAAGATGTTCAAAACAGCAATCATCGTTTCACCATTACACCGTTTTTCCGTTGGGATAAAAACGACCCAACGCGCTCCCACGTTGATCTCAGAGAGCTCAAGTTCAGTACCTACACAGACAACCATGAATTTGAAATAGGCATTGGAAAAGTATTTTGGGGTGTCGCAGAATCCCAGAATATCGTTAATATTATTAACCAGCGCGACACCGCAGAAGGCCCGCTCAGTACTGAAGCACAAGGGCAAGCCATGCTTCACTACAGCTACTTAAACAACTCTGGAAATTTAGAGTTTTTTATCTTACCGTGGTTTAGACCCCAGACATTTACCGGTGAAAAAGGCCGGCCCGGTCGGTTAACTACGATTGACGCAGAGGCTGCGCAATTTGAATCTGGCCATAAAGAATTTCATACCGACTTCGCCGTTCGATATTCAGGTAATACAGAATACTGGGACTATGGCGTTAGCTACTTCAATGGCACATCACGTCAAGCCGATCTACGCCTTCGTACCGATCAAACACAAGTGCCTTTTTATTATCAAGTTCAACATTTTGGGCTCGACGCCCAAGCCACCTATGACAACTGGTTACTCAAGCTGGAAGCCGTCCATCAACAAGCCAGCGTGGTTAGGGATCACAACAAACTTGTAACAGGTTTTGAATACAGCTTTTACGGCATCAGAGATACCGCATGGGACGTTGGTGTTGTGGCCGAATATATTTATGATGGTTTGGGTGAAATCGATTTCTCAATATTGCAAAACGATTTACTGCTTGGCGTCAGACTAACGCTCAATGATGAGCAATCCACCGAAGCACTGATTGTTACTACTTACGATTTTGAATCAGGCGCTCAATTTTTTACGTTAAGGGGTAGCAGGCGCATTAGCTCAACCTACAAGACAGTGGTAGAAGTTGCCACATTTGAATTTGAACAATATTACGCCGCAAGTTTGCAATGGTATTTTTGAGTCAAGCAGCAGCTTGAGCGCGCTTCTTAGTAGACTAAACACTAAACACTAAAGCGATGGAAACTAGGCCTCTAAACGAATGGTCTCTAGCCGAGCATAAGCGAACTCGGTAAAAAAACCATGCAATAAAAAACGTTGACCCAAATTTTTCGGCCCTTGAAGATACAAAGGAAACTGGTTATAAGCCATCTCCGTCATGGATGGATCTCCAATAATCTGACCAATTCTTATTGCTATTGATTGATCCAAATTAAAACCGTTAATGGCATCGCGATACTCTTGCCGTGTGAGCAATAGACAAAAGATACACATGAACAAGGCATGAGCGCTTTCAAAATCGAAAACCTGAGTCCATTTTCTTTCCGGCTCCATATTACTGAGATTGAGCGGTTTCCAATTTGTCCAATTTAATGCTGAACTCGGTGTTGGTTCGGTCATTTCCGTCCAATGGCCAAGCTCTTTCATCATTCGAAAAAGCTCTTGATCGTGATCGACAAAGCTGGCGGCAATCATTTGATCGATGGTTTGCGGATACAACTCCACGCTAACCGGTTTATTGCCAGGTGTATTGTCTGCCAGAAAATTGAGTACGTTCGATTCAGTGGCCTAGTGACGCAGTATTAACGTATTAGCTTCCGGGCTAACAAAGTGCTTACAAAACCAGCAGATTAACTTTTGCAGGGGTTTGTGAGCACTAAACTGCGGAAGTGGTAAACACTTTAAAAACCAGACAATATGCAGCAGTATGCTAAACACAAATTGAAGTATTGGTCGAAGCCACCATCGCCTGGGGTTTTGTAAATCCTTCAACCATAAATCTACAGCAACCTGCTCTATGGGCAACGAGTTATCACACGCCAGTGCCTCAAGAAACAAGCTAGCCGATTTAGACATTATCTATTTCCTCTAACTGCAACAAATAAAGCTTGCCAACCACTTTTGCCGTTCTTTCGATCGCCGATTGCTGCTCATCGGATTGGCAAACCCGATCAATTAGCTCGTAGAGCTCTGCCATATGCGCTTCATCGTTCTCGCCGTGATAGCGCATGAACGAGGTTATAGAGTCGCCATCGTCAGCTAAAGTAGCAATAATATCGGCCCATTGGCTCGCCATTTTATTACCCAAGCCTTCGATAATCCACATGGCGCCGATCATATCTATTGGGTTCGGCTGCGCAGAGCGGTACATCATAAAACCATGCAGTGCTTCAGACCCTAAGTTTCGTTGAGCTTGTTGAATGTCTTCTAATTTTCCACCCGATGCAACGTAGTCTCGCTCAAGCATTTCATAATCTCGATGTTCATCGTAGGCATGTCCTATAACTTCAGAACGCACATCTGAGAAATCTCTATCAAAACTGGACGCGGCCTGGGTTATCCAACGTGAGCCTTCAATAACTTGCTGACGCATATTGAGTAATAGCTTTTGGTAATCCTCTATGCTGAGTCGGTTTTGCTCTAAGCGTTGAACGATAGGGACTTTACTTAGCGAGCGTTCAAACTCAAACCAAACTCGCAATAGCATTCTTAAACAGGATTGCCCCTGCTCAGTGAGCACCTTGCTGCTGAGCTTGTCGTCTGAACTGCTGATCGGTACTGCATTGACTGAAGCTTGATCCACCTTATCTTCCCCTTAAACCACTGTTAGCATCATATACGCGTTATTAAAACGCCCGCTTTCAGGCACCATACACATAATTTGATCACCTGCTTTGTAACTCTGTGTACGGGCAAATTCGTCCAGCATGATAAAAAACGAAGCACACCCAGTGTTGCCTCTTGTGTATAAATTGCTATACCACTTTGACTCATCGATAGATGCACCCGCATCTTCGAGCAACTCGAATATTCTACTTTTAAAATACTTAGACGAAAAATGGCATAACACGTGATCAATTTCGTTAATGTTGACTAAGCCTCGTTCCAACAAGGTCAGGAATCCTGACACGCCAAATTTGACAACGTTATCCAGGAGCCTAACGTCTTGACGAATCATTAAGGCACCTGCCGCCTCCGCCGTTGCGTAGGTTGGAAAATCTTGCCAAGTTCGTGTATCGGCAGTGTTAGTGGGCATGCCAATACTCATGCAAACGGGGTGTATATCAGCGTGTGAAAAGGACTTAATCCAATCAATTCGAAAACTGTTTTTACGGGACTTGTTCTCTAGAAGAAATGCACCGGCTCCATCTGAGAGCATCCAGCGTAAAAACTCGGCGTTAAAATCCGGCTTGCTAGTGTCAACTGCCTCGTAGCGAGTGGACTTGAACAAGCGAGACGGCAACTCACTGGCAACAACGAGTGCTGCATCATGTTCGTTCAAGGCTACATTGGTATAAGCATTTTTTAAAGCCATCATGCCACTTGAACAAATGCCATGGCTGCTACTGATCTCAATATTTGAAAGCCCTAACTGAGCCTGCACCATGCTAGCGAATCCTGGTAAAACCAGATCGCCTTGGCTGGTAGCGCAACTGAGCATACCGACCTTAGTTGCCGCTATTGCACTGTTGTTTAAACAATCAGTAGCTGCTAAGGCCGCCATATCAGTATTATTTATAGTGGTATTTTGATGAGCATCTAAGGCGTAATGACGCGTTTTTATACCGTTGGATGCCAGTATTTTCTTCTTTAGCCGACTGGGCTTTCCATGCACCAAACCTAATATTGATTCTATACCATCGTTATCGATGGCCTCACCCGGCAAATGAATACCAGTACTATTGATATACACGCTCATGCAGACATTCTACTTTTCAGCACAACACGTAAGCACCGAATATTCTCTTCAAAGTAAGGCAGTACACCAAATAGCATAACCGCTGCAATGTAGATTGGAAAATAGACAGGCCCACCAGGGAATTCGGAAAGGCGTTCGAAGTGCATTTGCCCTTGCCAATTTAGTTGTATTAAATCCATAAATACCGGCCAATTGATTATGATTACACCGATCAACATAAAAATTGGCAGCGTGGCCAGATAACTGTGTGCATGCATTTCCCAAACTGATATTTGTCGAATATCGGAGGCATAGTGAACATCCCAGTGAGCAACCAATTCATGTAATACCCACGCTACGATACAAATAAGCAATATGAGTACGTTTATTTTGAATTGCAAACACAGCACAATGGGAATACCCACTTGTATGCCCATAAACGAATGCATTAACGATTCTTTCAAACCGGATGTGGTTTCTATCTGGGTTCTACGGTGACATACCCAATCGAGTAATCCAGCTATTGACCATAAAGGTAAAAGCACGAACAACATTACCCAGATTAAAAGTTGTGTAGTGTCTGGCATGTAATCTCACCTTAAACCGGCAAGGCTGAAACACGCTGTTTTTTTGGACAGAGGAAACATCAATCTATCGACATTTAGTGAACACACAAATATATAGCATTTAATGTGTCAATTTCATCGTTCCTACAGTTACCAAACTGGCAGATACGCAGGCACAGCCACCACGAAGCCAATTAAATTGACAAATTGTGAAATGGCTTCGTTTGTGAACGGCGCTGGCTGTTAGCGATGACGTGGCATGGGGTGCTTGACAACGACTTTCCTGCCCACCACGACTTCTCGCCAGAAAATCGACAAACCCGATAGGAAAATAAGCACAATACCAACCCAGGCTTGTGTGTCTGGCCATTCGGAAAACACCAATACACTCCAAACAACACTCATGACCAACGCAATGTATTCGAACGGTGCAATAACGACCGCCTCGCAAACGCGATAG
>CALDTX010000071.1 GCA_937923565.1 uncultured Granulosicoccaceae bacterium
CTGGGTTGGGTGCCTGAATGTGTTTTGCATTCGAGCAACGGAAAAAACATAGTGGCTGTTGATGAGCCAGCTCTCTGTGTGGATTTAGAGGTGGTGGCTTTTACTAAAAAGAATAAACGCAGTTTTGCCGCTGATATTTTGTGGCGCAGTATCACTGAATCATAAAAATGCCAAAAATTAATCTTGGCAACACCCTACAACTAAAAACCAACAACTAAGGTCTCGATAACTTAGCACCCTAGAACGTAGTAGCCAATATCCGCAAGCTATGCTTCGGCTTCCTATTGCGATGCTGCAGCCAGCAGCGCTCATTCACCAGTTACAACTCGTTACATGTTGTCACTACAATGACATGCAACCACCCCTTCAAAGGCCGACACTACAAACATACCCAACGAAGATCACGCCCATGAAATCCATTCTAAATTCACCTTATGCATTTTGGCTGCTACTGGCCTTGCCCTCTATCCCGATGACCATGGGTTTAATTTCGAGCGGCGATGCTGAATCGCTGCTTCATCCTACTGGCGAGTTTGCTGCAAGGTTTATGATTATTGCGATGATCATCAGCCCGTTTCGGCTCATGTTTCCGAAAAACCGCTTCTGGCGATGGATGATGCGTAGACGGCGCTATTTAGGTGTGGCCGCCTTCGCTTATGCTTTTGCTCACACTCTTTTATACATCGTCGATATGGGCAGCCTGGCTAACGTTTTGGGCGAAGCTTTATTGCTGGGCATTTGGACGGGTTGGTTAGCCATGTTCATCTTTATTCCGCTGGCGATTACGTCTAACGATTTTTCCGTAAAACGCATGGGCCGTAATTGGAAACGACTACAACAAACCATTTATATCGCTGCTATCGGCACACTGTTGCACTGGATGTTTGTGCACAACAATATTGGGCCTGCACTGGTGCACTTTGTACCCTTAGCCGGTTTGGAGCTTTACAGAATATGGAAGCTTAGATCCAGCCGAACAGATGCGATAACCGTTGCTGCCGACTAACGCTTTACATTGAACAGCATTTGTTAGCCGCACTTAAAGTCATCAACTAATTTTGAAATAATAAACCCACGGAAAGACTAATGAAAAAAAACGTATTAGCTATAGCGATATTCACAATCATTGCTTTGCCCATGCAATCGCACGCAACCGGCCGAATGCAATGCGAAGCAGTTGATAAGGCGAACTGGATGCAAGAGTCCGCGCTAGAAGAAAAACTGGTGGCTGAGGGTTGGAAAGTACGTCGTATGAAAGAAGACGGTGGCTGCTGGGAGGTTTACGGCACAACACCTGAGGGTGAACGTGTGGAGGCCTATTTCCATCCAGCGACGGGTGAAAAATTGCTAGTGTCGCGTCGTGGGAAAATTCTTTTTAAGGCAGACGGTGTATAAACAGTTTTGCCCACGTCTCTTTTTAGTCCACGTCTCTTTTTTGCCCACCTCCCTTTAAGGAGGTGGGATTACCGTTTAGTGTATAGCTTCCTGCTAACTCAATAGATGCATTCTCACCCAAACGCTCAATACGTTTTCGCCTAAGTATTACGCCCGGTTTTCTTCGGCACCAAATACAACAGAATCGCTAATAGCGCGACATACGTGAATACCAAATTAGGCATGGTAGTTGAAAAGCCTAGATCGAACTGCGGCATACCAAAGCGATCTCTAAAAGATGTTGTTGCTATGGACAACATAAAAACAATACCAAATATAAACAGCCCAATAATCGAATACTTATTGGCTGAAGTGCGTTGAACACCGTTCTTCGACTCTTGAGCAAAGAAATAAATCAACACAATGGCCGTGAACACTGCCTCTATCAATACAGCGAGGTAAGCATTACTGGCATAAAGTCCGAGACTGATGTTGATTGAATCGGTGCCGAAAACATAGTGCGGATGGCCTGAAACCAGATCTAAAACAAAGTGCCCGAAAACAATCGCTGCCCCCACCGCCCCTACAGCATTACTCTTAAACAACACCCTGCCCAAAATGAAAGCCACAGCCATCCAGAATACTTGCGGTAGCAAATCGTGGCTGTAGAGCATCTCAACGGTTAAGTTTTGCAGGGAGGTGTCAAAAACATCGGTGGGTGTGGTGACTTCTAAACCAACGTAATGGAATAATGCCCACAATAAATCCTGCAACTGCGAGATAACCAGAAAATACAAAAGACTGCCTGTTGGAAATTTTTGGTGCGCAACCAGAGCAGTGGCATAATGGCCTACAAGCATAGTAAATCCAACTTTAAGTTCATTGATGAAACTTATTATTAGTTTTATGAAGAAACTTGTCAAGTATAATACGCATTATGAAATACAAATCATTCGCGCACATGAATTGCTCTATTGCGCAGACGCTTGAGATCATTGGTGAGCGCTGGACGCTACTCATTCTTCGCGATGCCTTCCGGGGCGTTCGCCGGTTCGAAGACTTCTTACAAACCGGCATGTCCAGAAATGTACTCACTGAGCGGCTTAAAAATTTAGTTGATCAGGAAATCATGGATAAACAACCGATCGACGGTAAGTCTTCTGAATACCTGCTCACCAAAAAAGGCTTACAGCTGCAACCAGTGTTGTTGTCGATAACACATTGGGGCGACAAGCACATGGCAAACCCAAAAGGCATTCGCACAATCTTTGTTGAGAAAAAAACCGGTAAGCCCATTGCACCGATGTCTGCCTACAGTAACGACGGACGAGCGCTAAAACCGAATGAGATTGCGATAAAGGCCGGGCCTGGAAGCACAACAAGTTGAGCCGAACAATCTTTAACCATAATATTGTGTAACAGCTTATTAAGTATTTTACTGCAGCGTTATTTTTACAAGGAAAAGAACTAATGGCTTTAGGCGAATGCAATTGTGGTGCGGTTTCATACGAAGTAGATGCAGCCTTAACCGACGTATTTTTATGTCATTGCTCTATTTGCAGAAAATCAACAGGTAGTGGTGGAATTGCAGTTGCTTTGGTCAATCGTGCTGCATTTAGGTTTCTTACAGGTGAAGAGAGCATCGTAAAGTGGACCAAACCGAATCACGATTGGCATACATATTTTTGTAAGATTTGTGGTTCAGCACTACCAGGTGAGAATGATGCAACGCAAATGTATATACCTGTAGGTACTTTATCTTCAGGTTATGAGAGTCTTCGAGTAGCACACCATCTATTTACAAATTCAAAGGCACATTGGGAGGTTATTGGAGATACTGGTATTCAGCACCCGAATGGTTACGAGTGATAACTCGTGCTTGCTTAAACTTGTTCATACAACATAGGTCGGATTTGGTCGAAACAAAGAAGAAACTGGCTGTGCTGAAGCTGGCAAACAAGAATTCTGTTAAGGCATACAATCAATAAGATGATTTATATAATGACAAAACGGAAAATATGGGGTATACCTGTTAGCCATAAGTCTAAATGACAGAACTTTTTGAAAGGCTCGTACAAAAGCCTTTAATCTCTATGAAGGATTCACATAGCGATAACGACAATGATGTCTTTAGGGGCCGCGGCTAAACCCAATTTCTTCAAGATGTGTTCTGCATCACGCCGCAGTTTTTACGTTGGAGGATGTATTTTGCAAGGAAATGTATGGCTACACTCTATTTTCATACTCCTCTGTCAATAATCAATTTCTTGAGGAGAACAAAAAATAATGACGATACAAAATCAACCTCGATTAGGGTGGATGGCGGGTGTCCTAATCACTGCTGTGCTTGTTGGTGCAGTTCTGCCAACACCGGTAGAAGCTAAGAAAAAAGACAAGGTGGATGTATGTCACTACGACGATGAGAATGCAGCCTTCGAACTCATCAATATTTCGCAGAATGCCGTCGCGAAACACATCGCTAATCATGGCGACGGCTTCCCGGGTGAAGCTGTTCCGAATATGGATGGGTATGTGTTCAGCGCGGGGTGCGTACCGCTCGGCTTTCCAATAATTACCACCGATGCTGCTCAGTCGATGGATGAGAACGAAACTTTCGTTGTTGACATCGCTTCCACAGATCCGGAGGGCGAGACTGAGGGCAACGGCTTGATTTATGGCATAACGGGAGGCGACGATTCCACGAAATTCCTGGTCAACGTGGAAACAGGTGAGCTGACGTTTGTCGACCCACCTGACTTCGAAGAACCACTCGACTACAACAGCGATAATGTTTATGAGGTCGATGTAACCATTTACGATTCTGATGGGCTCACGGACTCAGCGCTGTTTATGGTTGCCGTTCAGGATGTTGATGAGGTGGTAGCGGGCGTTTGCTCCAACGGCGCAGTCGCATTAAGCACTTCTCCGGACGGGACTTCAATGATTTGCGATGATCCGGTTGACGCTACCTGCGAGCAGGATATGGCAACCTTGTGTCCAGTAGGTTGGAATCTGTGTGGCGATTTACAACACAACAATCGAAATGACGGTTGGAATTTCGCCGTTAGTGGCTCAAACCCGGCGCTTGGGGAAATTTACTGCCGCACTTTTGGCGGAGCGGGGCATTTAAGCTTAGGGTCTTACAATGGCTATAACAACCTTGGGCAAGATACCACTAAGAATTGTGGTTTTGGTAGCTCTAGAGATTCTTGCACTGCAACCTATGGCTGCAATGAGACCTATGCTACTGCCTTATGCTGTGCCCCATCCCCGCTTTGTGGGA
>CALDTX010000072.1 GCA_937923565.1 uncultured Granulosicoccaceae bacterium
CGTGCGCAACACATTGGCAAGAAACTGAGCTGTAAAAAGTGCGAGCAAAACCTGCCCCCAGATACCAAACCTTCAGATTAAAAAACAACATCGCCAAAATTAATACCAACTTCTGCACACCAAACACTGATGCTATCTATATCGTCCAGTGTAGTGCCTTCGGGTAACTTTAGCCGAATAACATCATTGCTAAAAACAGTGCCGTTGAGACGTTCACCCAGAATGATGGCATCCGAGCCACTATAGTTTCGCGCCTTTGCCGCATAGAAGTAAACTTGCGGGCCAAGCCCATCATAAAAGAAGTTCGTAATTTCAATGGTGCAGTCATCGAGTACTTCTGCGTTACCAGCCACATCATGAAAAAGCATAGAAAACGCTGCTGACGCCCCTACCAGCGAATGTGTTTTTGTACAGCTACGGCTGGTATCACCTAAACCATAAGTTTGCAGTGTTGCTTCTAAATGCGTTTGGGCTGCTTCAGCATCGATAAGCTCACCATTACCCGCACCTGAAATTGCCAGAAAATTTGCAGCAATAACATCAAATTCAGCTGAGCTGAAGTCGGCACCAGAGAGCTCACCTAATTGCGATGTTAATGCAGCAGCGTCCATTTCCGGAAGCTGGATACCGTTATCCAAATTTGAATCACTATCGAGCGACTGGAGCAATCGGGCAAGGTTAACACCAGAACCTGTGGGTTGAGCATTACTATCAAAAATAGAAAATGGCGTTATTAAAGATGCCGCAGGAACTGACGGTAACGTCCAATTCGCAATAGTAAAAGTGATCGTCTCTCCTGGTTTATAAAAAAACCGGCCTTCACTATCTGTAGTTGCCGAACCGGATTCAGTTCGGTAAGCTAAACCTGAAACTTCAGCATCAAGAAACTGCCCTGAGCGATCATTATCGTTATTGTTTTCAATGCCGACATTGCTATCTTCATTTCCAGAACCTGAACAGGCTGACAGAGTCAGCAACAACAACCCCAACATAGTGAGCTTATTACGTAGCCTTAAGTTACTCATGAAGATCCCCAACGCGTTAAACGACGAACAACACCAAAAACGATACTCAAGAATATCAATGGAAATACAATGGTTTGCATAATAAACACCACGATTAACTGAATGGCGTTTTCACTGATCGACGATGCGGCAATTTTGTATTGTTCAAACCGTTTTTCTATATCTACGTTTTCAACAACTTGCTTATATAAACCTCTGGCCTTATCAACGAAGCCGGAACTTTCAGAAGGTACAGTAGATTGTGTAGAACGATTAATACTGCCGATTTCCTGTTGAGCTGTTTGCAGTTCAGCGGTAGCTTCTAAATAATCCGATTGTAAAAACGTTTCATACACCCAGTTATTGCCAATGGCTATGGCAGGCATCATAAATCGCAGTATCAATAAAAATAAAAAGACTCTGGCAAAGGCTGCTCTAAGCCGCTCACTTTTAAGAAAAACATGACTGACAACAACCAGAACAGTCATGAGCAACAGAGCCAGCAACAGGCCATGCCAGGCACTCATGGAAAGCAGCACTTTTTGCACGCCCAACGAGCTGGTAGCGAGCAGCATCACCCAGGAGAAACGTTCTATTAGATCGTTTACCGGGTCTAGAATTTCACCGGGTGAAAAATTAATGCCGACCCCTGCGGGTTGCACTGCAACTTCGGTCCCCTGAGCCACTGAAATAACACCGTTTAGCCCTCTGGCCACCGCAAAGCTAACCAGGGCACGTTTAAAGGATGCATCAATATAGTTTTCACCCACTTCATCGGTTACTGGCACCACGGCGAGTAAGAAAGCGAAAACGACGGCGACAATGGTATAAATGGAGCTTTTGCTTAATTGCATAGGCCAAGCTTAGCTAAGTTTCACATGCTATGTGGATCTTAAACGAGCAGTCACTTCAATTTCAATGCGCATGGCTGGGTCTATCAGATTGGCAATAAACATGGTGGCAGCAGGTCTGACTTCTCCGAAGAACTCACGTAGCACTGGCCAACACGGCTCGAAATCTTCAGCATTAGGCAAAATGTAATGCACGCGCACAACGTCAGCCAAGCTGGCACCAGCCTCAAGCAACGCAGCCTCAATATTCAGCAAACACTGCCGGGCCTGCAACGCTACTTCCTCCGCTCTTTCCATTTTGCTGTAGTCGTAACCGGTGGTGCCTGACACAAAAACCCAGTTTCCATCGACGACCGCCCTTGAGTAGCCTATGTTTTCTTCGAACGGAGAACCTGAACTGATCAGTTTTCTTGCCATGTTAATCCTCAATACGCACTGCGCCAATAAGCTCTGAGAGAAGACGCATTACTACTACGTTTGTTGTCGACCGTGATATAAGTTTACAACATGACGTGCCTCTGCGAAGAATAGCCAACGTTCCACAAACACACCCACGTAGGCACTGAACGCTGCTGCAATTAAATGGATAAACCCAACCTCACCAATAACACCCGAAACTAAAAATGCCGGAACGACAAAGGCCAGTAAAACACATAGGCAACGCAACCAAATAAGCCTGGCCCGAGCGACTTCATAACCGAACTCTTTGTTTAGAAAGGTGTCGGAGCTATGCCCAACATCGAGTATGCGCACCGTTGCGCGAGTAAAGCCTAGAGCCGTATTAATAGTTGGTCCGGCAGGCTGACCAATCCAGACAAAATATATTATTTTTGTTAACGCCGAAAGCGATATCAAAAAGACACTGATAACTATTAATCGTGACACCACTATATTTTGCTGGTGGAGCATTAACAATAAAATCAATGAACCCAGCAATAAACCAAGCAATATAAAGTTTACTGTTGTTAAAGGGTTATTCCATTGACGAATGGTTTTCAACGACGCGTAAATCATGGCGGTACAAACAAGAATCACAATTGACATCACCGCAACAAACAACCCCAAAACCAGACTAAGCGTGCTGTTGCCAACGGCCCATACAACGGCCAACCAAACTAAACAGATGGGGTAAAACAAAATAGCGAACACGGCCTCACGCGATAGCCAAGAGGTTTTGAAACGAGCAAAAGAGCGCCATGCGTTCTTCGGATTGGCTAAATGCAACGTTGAAGACAACAACCCAAGCGTTACCAACACCAGTCCCACAATACCGGCAAAAAGAGTTTGATTCGAGCTGATTTCAGGTGCGATACCGCTTAAACGTGCAGAGCCTAATAGCAATAATAAGCCATACCCTGCTCCAGAGGTTACCGTAAAAAAAATGACCGATAAAGCGGGATGCATCAGCCTTCCCCTAACTGATTAAACGCATCTTTTTGGCGCTTTAACCATTTAGCGATAAGACCACCACTGTCTTCGCTCTGTTTTGCTGCCACAGTGGGTGCTTTTGGTCGCTGCCGAGGTGGCAGGTATTTATTCACAGGCTGGTACCCCAGCTCCGGCATCATTGCATACCCACCGCGCTCTCGAACCAAGCTACTTACTTCGGATTGCGGATCATCGAAGTCTCCAAAAAAACGCGCATGGCTTGGGCAGGTTAAAACACAAGCAGGCTTACGCTCTTCTTCGGGTAAATTCTCATCGTAAATTCTGTCGACACAAAGCGTGCATTTTTTCATGACGCCCGCCTCCTCATCCAACTCACGGGCACCGTAGGGACAAGCCCAGGAGCATAAGTTACACCCCATGCACTTGGACTGATCCACCAACACGATGCCGTCTTCTTCGCGTTTGTATGAAGCACCTGTAGGGCAAACAGTGACACATGCGGCATCATCACAATGCATACATGACATGGGCGCATTAATGGTTTTGTTGGTTGGATAGTCACCAACTTCGTAGTGTCGAATACGGTTAAACCAAACGCCACTGGGTTCTTCACCATAGGGCTGATAATCACTTAACGGCCCAGTAGTGCCTGATGTATTCCACTGTTTACAGGCAACGGCACAAGCGTGACACCCAACACAGGTATCAAGATCAATGACTAAACCAAGCTTCATCGCAAGCCACCTCGCTTAATGACGTCAGACATCGATCGTTCGATATTTACCGCCGTATGTGTTGCATATTTCAGCACAGAGGGTGTATCGCTCATACTAGGCAGTGGTTTAATCGTGTCAAATTCAGGGTAAACACCTGTCTCACCAGGAGCCGCCAAACGAATGTTTACTTTTAAGTCGTACCATGCGGCCTGGCCGGTAACAGGATCGGAGTTTGTTAATCGTCGTTCACCCTCTACCGAAGGCAATAGTTCAGATATCAGGTGATTCATCAAAAAACCACGCTTTGATTCCGGTGCGTTTTTATCTAAGCCCCAGGCACCACTCTGCTTCCCAATGGCATTCCATGTCCAAACAGTATCTGGATTGCACCCTTCCATCAGCTTCACCTGACAACGAATTTCACTATGATGTGAGCTAACCCAAACCCAAGCGAGGTCCTCAATACCCATCGACAACGCTTTCGCCCTGTTCATGTACAAATAGTTATGCGTCATGATTTGACGCAACCAGGCATTTTGCGAGTCCCAGGAGTGGTACATAAACATTGGTCTTTGATTCACTGCGTGAAACTCAAATGCTTTGTTGTCGATACGTTGTTCTTCCAGAGGGACATACCAATCGGGAAGTGGATCGAAATAATCAATTAAACGCTGTTTATCAACATCAGCTTTGGGCAGTGGTCCGTCATATAAGCCCTGCCCTGCTAACTTGAATTTCTGCAAAGTTTCTGAATAAAGCTCCATAACAATCGGACCATCATGTGCATTAAACCCAACTGATTTAGCCCAAGCCAAATAGTCTTTATTCGCAAAACGATAATAGCGCTGGTTCACGGGTAACTTATATTCAAAAAAGCAGTCGTTTTCGATATACGCGTCCCATTTATTTTGGTTGGGTTCACCAAGCATGCTTTTTTCGCCGTTCTCGCCTCTGAAGCCTGCCAGAAATCCAATACCGGGCGCTTTTTCCCAGTTAACAATAAAGTCTTTGTAGTCTTTGAATTTAGCCGAACCATCTTCGTTACTTAACGCAGGAAAACCCAAGCGCGTACCCACATCAATTAACACTTCCTGCCAAGGGCGAACATCACGATCGGGCTCTATACTCGCTTGCCTGATGGAGTCGCACGCAGCGTGCGGTTCAGATATCGGTCTATCTAACAACGAAATGGTGTCGAAGCGTTCCAGGTAAGTTGTGTCGGGCAATACTAAATCCGAGAAATTAACCATTTCCGAATGAAAAGCATCACAGGTTACGATAAACGGCAAACAGTACTCACCATCGTCATTTTTCTTCTTCAATAGTTGTTGAACTTCAGCAGTATTCATACTGGAGTTCCACGACATGTTTGCCATGAATAAAATCAAGGTATCAATGCTATAAGGATCACCCTTCACAGCATTGTTTATCACCATATGCATCATGCCATGATTGGCAATTGGTGCTTCCCATGAGTACGCTTTATCAATCCTGAGCGGATCACCGTTATCATCGATAACAAGATCTTCCGGCCCCATGGGAAAACCTAACGGAGGCGACGCCAAAGGCGTATTAGGCGCCATATGTTTTGCAGGCTTAACCGGTGGTGCAACATGTTTTGGAAAAGGCGGCTTGGCTAAATGACTACCAGGGCAATCCACCGCACCCAATAGTATTTGAACCAGATGAATGGCCCGACAAGTTTGAAAACCGTTAGAGTGCGCTGAAATGCCGCGCATTGCATGCATGGCCACAGGACGCCCAACAAATTTTTCGTGCTTACGCCCTGCCCAATCTTCCCACGGTGTATCGATGGTTATGGTTTCCTTAAACGCAACATGTGCCATTTCCAAGGCCAGTCGTTCGATGGTGCTTGCATCCACACCCGTGCGTTGCGCAACATTCTCAGGCGCATAGTCGTCGCTTAGATATTTTTCCACCAGCAAGGTCATCACTGTTTTGACTTGTACACCTTCGACGGTTTTAAACTCGCCAAACAAGGCGGCAGAAACACGCGTATCAACCCAAGCATCAGGCGCATTCGTGGCTTGATTCCAAACTTGCAACTCACCACTGCCATCACGCAAAAGTAAACCATGCTCTGATGTGCCCGGCGCATCAATGACCAACTGAGTTGAGTTGGTGTAGCGGCTTAAAAAATCCCAATCGAATTGCTCGTTTTTCAACAGCACATGCACGAACGCCAAGGCCAGCAAACCGTCAGTTCCCGGTCTGATACCAATCCATTCATCTGCAATAGCCTGGTAACCAGTGCGAACAGGGTTTATTGCTACAAACTTGGCTCCGCGACGTTTTAATTTCTCCAGACCGATTTTGATGGGATTTGAAGCATGATCTTCGGCAACACCCCACAGCATGAAGTACTTGGCATGATCCCAGTCGGGGTCTCCAAATTCCCAAAACGATTGCCCCGTCATATACAGACCGCCAGCGGCCATATTCACGGAGCAAAAGCCACCGTGTGCAGCCCAATTGATGGTGCCAAATTGAGATGCCCAAAGCCCGGTTAATGCCTGCATTTGATCTCGGCCAGTGAAAAACGCCAACTTCTTTGGGTCGGTGGCTCTTATCTTTCGAAGCCGCTGCGTTAGAAGATCAAGCGCTGTATCCCACGATATGGGTTCAAACTCGCCACTACCACGTTCTGTGCCTGCCTTTCTCAGCAACGGCTGAGTTAATTTTGCAGGCGATTTCTGCTTCATAATGCCAGCGTTGCCTTTGGCACAAAGCACACCCTTGTTTACCGGATGTTTTGGATTCCCCTGAATAAACCTAACCTCATTGCCTTCCAGAGTCACTTTGATACCGCATCGGCACGCACACATGTAGCATGTGGTGGTTTTGATGCTTTGTTGAGCATGGTTTTCGAATTCAGGTAACGCTGCCATAAACTAATTCCTTGAGCTTGGTAACTAGCATGGACCGAGAAGCAGGGCCGGTTCAAATGATATATTTCTGCGGGGGCATCAATATTTCCTGTGCGATGGCCGCAAATAATAAACAGTACAACGCGTTTTACCGCCAGCATGCGTTTTTAAGGCAAAATAGCGTGTTGGAATTCAGCTTAAAAAGAGAACCAATCATCATGTTAGACGCTCGCGTTACATTGCTCGGTGGAACCGGTTTTGTGGGTTCTCAGCTCACTTATCATTTGTCGCAGCACTTCTCAGAAGTCGTGCTACTCACACGCAGAAGTCAACGCTCGCGGCACCTCAAAATACTCAGCAACGTGCAGGTGCAGGAAACAGACGTGCACGATAGCCTTGCCCTCGAAGCGGCACTGCAAGGCACAGATATTGTGATTAACCTGGTAGGCATTCTGAATTCAAGCGGTGCTTCGGGCAATTCTTTCGCCGATGCACACACAGAGTTAACGCGCAAAGTCGTGGACACTTGCGGGAAACTCGGCATAACAAGGTATTTACACATGAGCGCACTGCACGCCGATGCTCAAAATGGCACTAGCGAATACTTAAAAAGCAAAGGTAAAGCTGAGGACATTGTGCGCGGAAGCAGTGAACTGAATTGGACTATGTTCCAACCATCGGTAATTTTCGGGGAAAAAGACGCTTTCTTGAACCGTTTTGCCGGACTTCTGGAAATCATGCCGATCTTTCCATTGGCCTGTCCGGATGCCAAAATGGCTCCTGTTTATGTTGGTGACGTGGTCGGCAGCATGCTCAATGCAACCACCGACTCAAGCACGCACGGAGCCACCATTTGCCTCTGTGGCCCCCAAGATTACACACTGGAAGAGCTTGTTAAATACACAGCAACTACCGCAGGGCTTAATCGGAAAGTAATAGGCTTACCCGATTTTCTTTCGCGATTGCAGGCTCGCATAATGGAGTGGGTGCCCGGAAAACCTTTTTCCATGGACAACTATTTATCGCTACAAACCGATAGCGTTTGTGCAGACAACTGCGAACGACAACCTACATCGCTACAAGCCGTTGCACCACGTTATTTAGGTAAAGGTGGCGGCATCAGCGGCCGGTACCAAACGCATAGAAGAATGGCTCGCCGGTAGCTGGTGGAACAATATTTATGACGATTAATAGCAACTACTAGCGGTTTGTACGATATTTCTCACACTAATATGGTATTTTGTAATTACGCAATACTTTAAAAGGGTTATTGATTCTATAATTGTCGCTATACGAAAAAAAATAGTCGCATATTAGCAATAATAGACAAAACACATAACATAATGTCACAATTAACCACACTAATTTCCGTGCTTTCACGGTAATCAGGCGGTTTTTTGATCATTTCGCACCACAAGTTAAGTGTTGAGTGCGGTCGCGCAATTTTTCGGACAAATGCATCACCAAGGAGCCCAACTGTCATACATTTGGGGCAGTGAATGAATTTCGGACTAAAACACATTGAGCACTTCATATTAGTTGCAAGAGAACTGCACTACCGCCGTGCAGCTGAACTTGCCGACGTGCCCCAGCCCGCCATCAGTCGCTCAGTTCAGTTTCTGGAAAACGAACTTGGCGTAGAACTGCTGGCAAGAAACAATCGCACAGTCAAACTGACAGACGCCGGCAAAAAATTCCTTGAGGGCTGTATTCAATATACCCATAAAATGAGCAACACTATCGAGCAAACCCAATCGATAGGCGCGTTACAAAACGACGCTATAAGAATTGGCTACACCAGCTTTGCAATGCGAAGCCAGCTGCCTCAGCTACTCGGCCAGTTCAATAAAAAATACCCAGATATAGTAACGGTCCCTATCCACTTAAACACTACCGAACAACTCGAACAACTCAAAAACAAAAAGCTTGATGCTTGTTTTATAACAAAACCAGCACATGCTATCGATGCAGAATATTTTAATATTCATGAGGAAGAAACCTGTGTGGTGGTTAATGACAAGCATCCCATCGCTCAACGCGATTCCGTTGCAATGGCTGAATTAAAAAATGAAAACATTATCATTGCCACCGAAGAAGACCACATGCGATTCCACCAGAATGTGCGCAGCTTATGCACGCAAGCCGGAGTGAAATCCAAGAACATTAAACTCACTACAAGCAAGTTAGGCGCGCTAGGATTAGTAGCGAACGATTCAGCTATTACTTTTTCTTCAAAAGGCTGCCCAACACCCAATCAATACGGATTGAAATCAATTCCAGTTAGCGACGATGCTGCAGCACTGAAAACAGTAATGGCCTGGAACCCTGACGATCAATCGGAAACACAGAGAGTATTTCTCCAATTTTTCAAGGATGCTCTGAATAATGACGGGCTCTGATGAACTTCGGACTACGACACGTCAGACACTTCGTTCTAGTTGCGCAAGAGCTGCACTTTCGTCGTGCTGCGCAAATTGCTAACGTCGCTCAACCTGCACTCAGCCGCTCAGTTCAGTTACTAGAGAATCAACTCGGCGTTGAGCTGTTCGAACGCAACAACAGAAATGTCAAGCTTACAGCCGCAGGCAAGCAATTTTTGGAAGGCTGCCAAGACCTAACCAAATTAATGGAAGATACGGTTCTGCTCACGCAAAAAGCGGGAGCCGGAGAAACAGGCAAACTGATTATTGGCTATACGTACTTTGCTATGTGCGGCCAACTACCCGACCTGCTTAATCAATTCAAGGTAGAAAACCCCAGTATTGAAATTGAATCAGTGCATGCTTCAACCACCAAACAATTGGATTGCCTGAACAAAAACCTGATGGATTTTTGCTTTTTGACAGGCCCGATAAATATTCCACACGTTAATACCTTACCCTTTCAGCAAGACGATTTTGCCGTCATTGTGCACAAACAACACAGGCTTTCGCGCCGCCAGTCTGTTTCGGTTTTAGAGCTTAGAAACGAAGAGTTTATTCTCGGAGTGCAACCTCACTCCGCGCTATTCAATAATCATGTTTTTTCGCTGTGCCAGGATGCTGGCTTTGAACCCAACGTCATTAGAACTGATGAAAATCACGTTGGAATTCTAGGGCAAGTGGCATGCACTCGAGGCGTGGCACTTACCTCGGCAAATTACGGCTGCATTTACAGCAATAAACTGCGCAGCATTCCAATCACTGGAACTGATCAAAATATCCCTACAGTACTGTCTTGGCAGGGCAGTCAACCAGCAAGGTCTCAACAACTGTTTCTGGATTTTGTGCAAACGTGGGTAGAACAACACCACCAGACCGATACAACCCTAACGGTCGCCAAACGCTACTAAACACCATCGGCACTTGCAACAGCGCTTTGTGAACCAATAGCGATTTCTTAAGCTTTAGCTGCTTACGTCGCTATAGACGGTTAAACACAGTGAGTTTCTTTTACCAATGAAAATGCCTAATCCTGCTGTAACCGCGCGGGCCGTGCTAAAAAGCCTTTTGCTATTAACGCTAAGCCTGAGCGCATCCACAAGCCTTGCGCAAACCATAGAGTTGCAGGCGATAACTGACTTTCCGGTTATCGACAGTGGTGAAGTGCCTTATTACAAAGACATAGCTGGCGAGCGTAATGTGCTGGCGATCAATGCGGCTGATGAAAATTATCGGGAAAAATTTGCTCGCGCTGATCATGTTTTTAGTGGCGCAAGTGGCGTCTACACGGTAACGATTCGGGCTCTGGGCGAAATTGACGGAGATTGCGAGTATCGCCTTTTGGTTAACGGTGTTCTAATTGGTTCAATGGCAAACCCATCGGTAGAAGAAGATTACACGGTGGTTGATCATGCATTTGAAGGTGTCGCAATAGCTACAAATGATGTAATCAGCGTTGAGTCAAATGCGTTGTCTAACGGGCTAATTCCAGAAGGTGATGGCTTTGCATTTGCGCGAGGCAGATGGCGAACACTCATACTTGATCAACAATCCGAACTCACCACAGATAACGCAAACAACGTAGATCTTAGCCTGACAGTTAGCGCCGACAGCACCAACACGACTCTCGGTGTACCTGTTGAAATTTCGCTTGTTGTCAACAATGCCGCTAACATGGCTGTCGCAAGTAATGCTGCTATAGAAACGACCCTACCCGACTCGCTTTCGTTTTTCAGCAGCGAAGCCTGTCTACAAGATAACCAGAACGCTCAATTAATCAGCTGTGCTTTACCCGAGTTGGCAGCAGGCCAAAGCCAGAACGTTAGCTTGTCGGTTATCACAACAGTTGCTGGAGACAGCGAAGTCACGTTCACCCTAAATGCAGACCAAGCCGACAACAATCTCGAAGATAACAGCACCACAATGACACTAACGGCAGCCGAAGCCGATATAAGCACTACCAGCGGCTCATCGACAGGTTCTGTAAGTACCGGCACGGAAACCAACACAACTGAAACAGGCAATACAGATAATACGAACAACGAAAGCGAGAGTGAAACCAACAGCATGAACTCAACTAGCACGAATGCAGCAAGCAACTCAGGCGGCGCTTTAAGCTTGTGGTTTTTGCTGTTAGCTATTTGGCCAACCTTACGTCTAACACGATTACGTTAAGCTGCACTCTATAAATACTGTTCCAAGCGTTTGCGTCGTTCAGCAGGTGGTAATGCCGCCACCTGCTTCGCCAGCTCGTAAAATGCGCTCATCGATTGCGAAGACTCTTCATACAAGGCTGCAAAAGCCGGAATAAAGCGTTGGTAGGTAGCAACCGACACCAGTCGCGCATTATTGAGATCGCGTTTAAACCATCCATCGTAGCCAGAATACCCATTCCAACTCTCTTTTAACTCAGCGTAATCTGCTCGCATCGTTTCAAACGCTTGCACTTTTTTTTGCCGCTTTGTGTCGACTGATTCTGTGCCTGCGTATATTTTCCGTAACGCTAATTGGGTTTTCTTGAGTAAAGCGGAAAAGTCGTTGCTGCGCTTTAAATGTGCATCATACCGCTCGATACGCGCCTGTTCTTGTCGCTCAGTTAACCAAATACGGATTCCTTGCTGTTGTACGAATGAGGCGAAGGCCTCATTGAAATTACTGTCGTCTTGCACATACAGCACTTGGTGCGCTAACTCATGAAACAGGACGCCTACATAATTGATATCCCCACCTGCAAGCATGGTGTCTAAAATTGGATCATCGAACCAGCCCAAGGTTGAATAGGCTGAAGCGCCTCCAATGGTTACGTCGAAGTTGTCTTCGGCCATTTTCTGGGCGTAGGCTTTGGCATCTTCTTCCGCGAAATAACCACGGTAGTTAACGCAACCTGCTACAGGGAAACACCACGTATGCGGCTTAAGCGAAAACTCCTCGGCAGCTACCACATTCCACGTGACATAGCGCTTGCCGGTGGCTGCATAGCTTGAATAGCTATCGTTTTCGGGTAAGCCTAAACGCGTTACAGCGAACGAACGAGCATCCACCAACGTTTGCAATTTGTTGCGCAGCTCCGGATCGGTTTGTTCGTTTTCGAGTAATTTATCCACGGGTTCGCGCGCGCTCATGAGCTTCAAATGCCCGCTGATCGCCTGCGAGTAGTAGCCAACTGAGCTGCACCCGCTGGCAAAAATGAGCACAAATAAAACAAGCGTTAATCTGAAATGTCGAGACATTGGCTTTATCTGGATATCCATACAACTAGAAACGTCAAACACGACTAATAAAGGCAGTGTAACATTCACTCCATGGATATTTACCTTGTCGGCGGCGCTGTAAGAGATCAACTACTCGATTTACCAGTCATTGATAAAGACTGGGTCGTTGTTGGCGCATCAGTGCAACAAATGCGCGATGCCAATTTCAAAGAAGTTGGCAAAGACTTCCCCGTGTTCTTGCACCCCGACACCAAAGAAGAGTATGCGCTGGCAAGAACCGAGCGCAAAACCGCGCCAGGCTATACAGGCTTTGAATTCGATACCAGCCAACACGTAACCTTAGAGCAAGACCTAATGCGTCGCGACTTAACCATCAATGCGATCGCACAAGACTCTCAGGGCAAGCTGATCGATCCATTCAACGGCGTTCAGGATATCAAAAACAAAAAGCTTCGCCATGTATCCGATGCGTTCTCTGAAGACCCGGTTAGAGTACTAAGGGTAGCGCGATTCATGTCCAGATTTAGCGCCTTGGGATTCAGCGTTGCCGACGAAACTCTCGAGCTTATGCAACAAATGGTAAGCAATGGCGAGGTTTCGCATTTGGTGCCCGAACGCGTTTGGCAAGAGATGGAACGTGCACTGAAAATGGCAGCACCTGGTGCATTTATTGAAACACTCAGAGCATGCGGCGCTCTTGCGATTTTGTTGCCGGAGGTCGATGCATTGTTTGGTGTACCCCAACCACCACAATGGCATCCGGAAATTGATTCAGGCATTCACACGCTAATGGTGCTTAATGAGGCCTGCAAACTGAGCGATAACGCCGAGGTAAGATTCGCTGCACTGGTGCACGATATCGGCAAAGCGCTTACACCAAAAAACGAATGGCCTGCCCATAAAATGCATGAAAAGCGCGGTGCAGACATCATGGATGCATTGTGCGACCGATTACGCGCACCGAAACGTTTTAGAGACCTTGCAAAAATTACGGCCGAGCTTCATCTAAAGTGCCATAGGGCTTTCGAATTAAAAGCAAGCACACTGCAAAAATTTCTGACGAGGCTAGACGTTATAAGAAAGCCTGAACGCTTTGAACAATTTCTTCTGGCCTGCACCGCTGATGCGCGTGGCCGACAAGGCGCTGAAGATAATCCATACCCTCAGGCCGACTACCTTCGTAAGGCTGTAGTGGCGTTCAATAATGTTGATGCCAGCGCAATAGCCAAAGCAGTTACGCGGCCCTCAGACATTGCAGATGAGATTCGACTGGCACAGCTTAAAGAGTTAAAACAATTTATTAAATTAGAGAACGAGCGCTCAACGCCATAACGTTCGCAGTAAGCTCAACGCGATAACCCACATGAACACACCGATTACGGTATCGAGTATTTTCCAAGCTCTTGGGTTTTCAAACAATGGCGCCAACAAGCGTCCGGCAAAAGCTAATGAAAAAAACCAGACAAACGATGCGCATATAGCACCCACTGCAAAATATGCAGACTGAGGGACAGGCAGCTGAGCTCCAACGCTGCCTACCAACAGCACAGTGTCCAAATACACATGCGGATTTAACACACTAATACCTAACCCGGTTAAGAGCACAGTTAGCTTGCGTCCCACACTGGATACATTCTGCGCTTGCATACCGACGGGCCTATAGGCCCGTTTGAACGCAAGCAAACCATACCAGAATAAAAACAGGGCTCCGGCGAGGCTAAAAAAAGTGAGTAAATTAGGACTGTGCTTAATAAATTCGCCAAGACCCAGCACGCCAATCAATATTAAAAGCGCATCGAACAAAGCGAATACAAACGCAAGACTTAGCTCGTGACGACCGCGAATAGCGTAGCCAAGTAGATAGGCATTTTGCGCGCCTATGGCAACAATTAGCCCGCCACCAAGTGCAAAGCCTTTAAAAAATGCTAGAGCTTCAACCATGGCGCGCTGAAATCATACAGCGCTAAGACTCAGCTTGCTCTTTTGAGGCTGGTAAGAAAAGAGATTCAAAGCGGCTAAGCAGCGTGCCCACCCAAGTATAACCAAGCGCCCACGCTAACAATACACCGCTGGTGTTGGCAACCATGTCCAGAAACTCGAACTTACGCGAAGGTGTAATGCCTTGCAGGAACTCGATGCCAATACCCATCGCTGTTAACAATAAAACGATAACAAGGCGCGTGAGATCGTGGCGAAATATCTGAGAGAACCAACCCATTAAGCAGGCATAAACAGCCGCATGGATCAGCTTATCGTGAAACATAACTTGCTTAACCGACCCAGGCACATCCACGACAGACGCAAGCGTTACGCCACTGATCAGGAACAAGCCAATTGCCAGCCACAGACGTTTAAATCTGAGGTGGCGCATATTGAGCAAACCTTGTGGAGTGAAATCAAATTTCATCAGCAAACCCTCAAACCACTAACGAAATATAATTGCGACACGATTATCATTATTCTTATTATTTAACCTAACCCACTTTCATCAGTATCGGTTCTAACGCGGCTCAAATGAAGCCGTCCCTACAGACGCACTGTAATATATATTGATGCTGTGAGCAAAATAGCAACAAGAATATGACCGTAGCTGGAGATCATCAATATGTGGTACCAGGAAGCCTTCTTCAACTTTGCGTAAAGCATCACAACCAGGCAGTAAGCAACAATGCCAACACAGACCCAGCCGCCAACCTCTAACGCTTCTAGCGACCAATTAAGCTTATCCTTCCCGTCCAGTATCCAGCCTGTTAGTGAATAAACCAAATAGAAGCACGTCATAACCATTGGCGTGAGCAACAATGCAAACTGTGCAACGGGTGAAACTTTCGCTTGGGAATTATTTGGCATGTTACAGGTCATAGGTTGAGTGGATCTGCAAACTCAAATTCTAACAGCACATTCGCTGGATGCGCTTATTGCTTGAGTTAATATAATTAAATTACAGTAAAGAGCGGGCCGAGAGCAAACCTCTGACCAACAAGACTGAGCTAGTAAAGGAACATTCATGATATACAAACTAATTGCCCTGGTTGCACTTTCTACTGTTGCACTACTGAGCTTTGCTGGTGAAGCCGATGTGACCAACGTCAAAATTCAACACCTCGGCGACAGAGAATTTCAGATCAGCACAACGGTTGCTCACGCCGATACCGGCTGGGACCACTACGCCAACCGCTGGGATGTTCTGGACGAAAATGGAGATGTACTGGGCAGTCGCGAACTGGCCCACCCGCACGTCGACGAGCAACCTTTCACACGCTCGCTCAGGCTAACCATCCCTGCATCAGTCAAGGTAATCACGGTTCGTGCAAACGACTCCGTACATGGCCTGGGAGGAAAAACATTTACGCTGGAGCTACCCAACTAGCAATATCAGCTGTTTATACACTGAGTTTAGGGAAGTGGATCAAAGGCTTATAAAAACACCCACAACAACACCAAGCCAAGTAGCAAACGATAAATAACAAAGGGCAACATGCCCATCTTATTGATCCACGACAAAAAGAAGTGGATGCATACAAAGGCACTAATGGCGGCCACCAAGGTACCCAACAGTAACGCAAACGTATCGATAGCGACATCACTGGCCAGCATATCGCCTGTTACGGCTAACCCGGACAACACAATAATGGGTATAGACAATAAAAACGAATAACGCGCAGCCGCGGTTCGTGTCAAACCCAACAGCAATCCAGCAGTTATCGTAATGCCAGAACGTGATGTGCCAGGAATAAGCGCCAACGCTTGGGCTGCGCCAATGAATGTGAAATCTTTCCAACTGAGTGTTAGCTCATCGCGTATCAACTTCGCGCGCCTGTCGGCATACCAAAGCAATAAACCGAAGATGATCGTGGTTGCAGCAATGACCAACGGAGAGCGTAGGTAGATTTCGATGTAATCTTTGAAAAGCAAACCCACCAAACCCGCTGGGATAGTACCCACTACCACGCCCCAGGCAAGTTTCGCTTCAGCACTGAAACCTTTGCCTGTAATTGAGTCCAGCCAAGCCAGAAACAGCTTTACGATGTCTTTTCGGAAATAGCTGACAACCGCTATCAGCGTACCCAGATGCACGGCCACATCGAAGGTGATACCTTGATCTTCCCAGCCCAACAGGCTCGGTACGAGTATCAAATGCGCTGAACTGGATATGGGTAGAAACTCGGTAAAACCCTGAACCAATGCCAGCCAAATTATTTGTGCTATTTCCATTAGAAACTTATCGGCCGTAAATTAAAAAGATTGCCCGGATTTACTACAAACGGTGCGACAAATCAGTGCCCAGAAACCCGATCGGCGCAATATCGACCCCTTTGGCCAAACACATCACTTGAAATCGCTCACCCATTTCGCCAGGTAACGTTAACGTTTTGAGCTCACGGGCTACCTGTAACTGCTCAGAGGTTGTTGCACAGCTTTGTTGACGCTGTTGTGCCAGCTCTGTGATACCCAGCTCCAGCAGGAACGATGCCTGAGAAGTGTAGCCAATAAATTCCAGATCGGCTGCCACCGCCGATTCCACAATCTGCGTGAAATCAACATGGGCGGTAATATCTTGGAGCCCGGGGTATCGAAACGGATCGGGCACGCTGTGGTGAGCGTAGTAGCAATTGAGCGTACCTTGGCATCGCTCAGCCATATAGTATTCACGGCGCCCATAGCCGTAATCGATGAGCGTAATGACCCCATTACTAATACATTGCGCCAAACTGCCAATCCAGGCAGGTGCAGCTTGATTAATCTCCGAGACATACCCTTCCGCAAAGCGGCTACCTGTTTCATGCTCAATAGACTCAACTGCCGCTTGCAACTCAGAGGGCGCCTGTAAATTGGTTAAACGAAATTGATCTGCGTTTGGGCATTTTTCAACACCCAACTGCTTAACCTTTGAGTCGACTATGTGAAATCGCTCTACCGGCATCGCATCCAAGACTTCGTTGGCAATGCAGTAGCCGCTGAATTCTTGCGGCAAACGGTTTAGCCACGTGACTTGCAACTTAGCACTTGGCCCGGCGATCGATTCAATCAAGCTTGCTTGCCGGTACTGTAGTTCCGCACTGGGTTCCAGGATGTAATAGTGGAGATCGGGTACATCACCAAGCGCTTTCAACAGATCTGCCGCCAAACGGCCACTGCCAGCACCAAATTCTAATATTGCGTTTTCTGTACACTCAAAAACGGCTCTGGCGTGTTCGGCAAGGCAGAGCGCGAACAGTTCAGACACTTCAGGTGAGGTAATGAAGTCTCCTTGAGAACCGAACTTATTCGTTCCGGCCATGTAGTAACCCAAGCCCGGCTCATACAACGCCATTTGCATATAACGAGCAAAGCTTATAGGCCCGTGCGCTAACTCACGTGCAATAAGGCTTGCAAGTTTTGCACTGTGTTCAATGGCTTCAGAATTGGGTTCAGGCAAGCTCGATGGTGGGCGATTATTCAAATTAGCTCTTTTGGCCTCGCTCAATTATCAAACCGACATCGGTGTTTCCGCTGAGTGCATTGGGCTTGTGCAACGTAAGCTTTACCCACTGAACCGCAAAATCTTTTTGTATCATTTCACAGATTTTCTCAGCAAGCGTTTCAATCAGCAGGAATTTACTGTGCGCTACAAACTCTCGCAGATCGTCGGTTAACGTTTTGTAGTTCAGTGCGTCATTGATATTCTCGCTGTTGGCGGCAGCGCCGATATCGAAGCCCATATCCAGATCAATAACTAACGGTTGAGGCGTTTCTCTCTCAAAATCGTAAATACCGATGATGGCATCGACTTCCAATTGACGAACGAACACAATATCCATAGCCACCTCTTTCATTAGAATCTAATTACGCCCTGACTCGACCACAGCCAAACCAGTTAAAAGCCCGACTGTCAACGCGCAAATCAGGCATAAATGCCACGCACAAAAAAGCCCGATCTGGCCGGGCTAATTTTTAACAACTGTGCTGGCAACAGGCCAGCTAAGTTAGCGAACTTACTTAATTTTCGCTTCCTTATACATAACGTGCTTGCGAATTTTTGGATCAAATTTTTTGATCTCGAACTTGCCAGTCATGGTTCGTTTGTTTTTAGTTGTTGTGTAGAAGTGGCCAGTACCAGCGCTAGACACTAATTTGATTTTATCTCTCATGGAGCTTGCCTCTTAACTTTCGCTTATTTAGTTAGCGTATCGAGCCTTATTTGGCTCGCGATCGGACTTCAGACAACACAGCGTCGATACCGCGCTTGTCAATAATACGCATGCCTTTTGATGAAACCCGTAACGATACGAAACGGTTCTCACTAGCCACCCAAAAACGGTGGGTATGCAAATTAGGTAAAAAACGACGACGGCGCCGGTTTTTAGCGTGTGACACATTATTGCCTGACATTGGCGCTTTGCCTGTCACTTCGCACACTCTAGACATCGAACTTTGCTCCGAAAAAAATTTACTAACGCTTAGCCCTGCAAGGATAGCTAATTGTCTGCCAACGCTCAAGCACTATTAGGCTTTTGCATCGAAATAAATACAATTTCACGCAAGAACTCTTGTGAATGAAACGAATCAGTAACACAAACGATAGCACAAATTACAATATATCTAACAATATCAACAACTTAGAATATTTCCGGATTTTAAGCCGTTCTGCACACAACTAACGAATCGGGCATTGGTCTGATCAGCTTAAACCCGACAAATTCGCGCAACGTTCAGATTGGGTCAGGCTCAACTATACTCAGCCCAATAAACCGCTGAATGCGCGCCCGTTCACACAGCACTACCCTCTGATGTCTGAATCACCCAAAAACATATTGCAAGCGAAAGAAATAACCTGCCTGCTCGCAGAGAATGCCGGCATCCGGGATATTAGCCTGTCTTTAAAGCGCGGCGACATTCTGGGCTTGCTCGGGCTGAACGGTGCTGGCAAATCCACCACACTGAGAATTATCAGCGGGGTTATCGCACCGCAAAAAGGCGAAGTTTGGATCGACGGTATTAATATGCAGGATGATCCACTCAATGCACGAGCACGAATTGGCTACCTGCCCGACACCCCGCCTCTTTACAACGACATGCGCGTTCTGGATTATCTGGTACTGGCTGCAAAACTCAGGCGAGTGCCTAAAAGCACCCTGGATGATCAAGTGCAGTCTGTACTAAGCAGTTGCGACCTGCACAATGTGAAACAACAGCGCATCGAGAAGTTATCCAAAGGCTATAAGCAACGCGTGGGTTTAGCGCAGGCCATGGTGCACAAACCCGCCCTGTTACTGCTGGATGAACCCAGCAATGGTCTCGACCCGCAACAAATGCAAGGCATGCGCGAGGTGATACAACAAGCCAGTGAGTCACAAGCCATAATATTTTCAACGCACTTACTGAATGAGGCACAAACCGTTTGTAATCGATTAGCCGTGCTACACAACGGCCAACTCAAACACGACGACTCATTAGACAGCGGCAATAGCACCAACGTACAAACGCTATTCAATGCCTTGCTCCAGGAGCATTCGGATGTTGCAGAACAATGACACTGACTATTGCCAGCCACGAATTTAAAGCACTGTTGCGTTCAGCCCAAACCTGGGTGCTCGCCGCTCTAATTTCCATCGTATTCGCTTATCAGTTCTTACAAGCATTAGAAACGTTTTTGGACATTCAACCGAAACTGGCTTTGCAGGATCACCCATTAGGACTTACTGGTTTTCTATCAACACAGTATCTTGCGCCGCTGGCTTTTCTTTTGGCTTTAATTTGCCCGCTGCTTGCTATGCGCAGCTTCAGTGATGAGTTCCGGCAGCAAACCATGCCGCTGTGGCAATCTTCGCCGATATCCACAACCTCACTGGTTTTGGGAAAGTTTTTAGGGGTGTTAGGAATCTGCATATTGATCGTTGCGATCGCTTGCGTCATGGTGTTGAGCATGCAGCTGTTCGTCACGATCGATCTCGGTGTATTGGCGGCAGCGTTTGCTGGCATGGTGTTATGTGCGGCAAGCTTTGTTGCTATCGGATTATTTTTTTCATCGTTAACCAAACAAGCCATCATTGCCGCTGTTGCCAGCATTATGTTAATCCTATTACTTTGGCTAATCGGTAGCGCGGCAGAAGCCAACCCCTCGTTACAAGCATTGGTAAGTTTGGCAATACCCACACATGTAGCCGGTTTCTTTCAAGGCTTTATAGCCAGCGCAGACATCGCCTACTTTGCTTTGCTGATTATTTTGTTTCTTGGCCTTTGTATTATCAGGCTCGACGCTTTGCGCAATGTATCGTAAGCCATGAAAAAACCAGCCCACGCCCAAGCATTGTTGAATGCCAGCCTGCTGTTGCTAATTTTACTGGCCGCCGGTGCTTTGTTGAATCAATTCAACTTTACGAAAGACGTTACTGCCAATAGCCGGCACCAATTAACCACCGGCACCCATGAAGCAGTTAAAGGGTTATCGGGTGCTGTGGAAATTATTGCGGTGCTTGGGAAGAACGCTGTTCAACGTAACGCTTTAACTGAGCTGGTTGATCGCTACAAAGCCATTAACCCGCTTATTACGCTACGCTTTATCAACCCCGAAACCGATCCTGAAGGCGCGCGTTCGCTTAATGCCTCGGCCAGCGGCGAACTTATTATCAGAGGCATGGGGCGCGAACAAAGGTTAACGTCCGTTTCAGAAAGATCCCTTACCGGTGCACTTCGACAGCTTAATCGCGAAGGTGAACGTAAGTTGGCGTTTGTTACCGGCCACGATGAGCGCTCACCGGTAAAAGCTGAAGCCCCGCATTGGCAATCGATCAGTGAAAACCTGGCGCGCATTGGCATCCAAAGCGAAGAACTTAGTTTGGTAAGCCAGCCACGCATTAACGACAGTGTAAACGTGCTGGTATTAGCCGATCCCAGACGCCCCTATTTTCCGGGGGAAATAGCAAGTTTATTAGAGTATGTAAACCTGGGTGGCAATTTACTGTGGTTGTTAGAAACTGATATACAAAGCCAAACGGGATCTCGATTACAAGCCTTAGCGCTTGAACTGGGTATCGACAATTTAGCCGGAACCGTGATCGATACGGCCAGTCAGAACGCACTGCAAGGGCAAAATTCAACGGTGCCCAATTTAGTATTGCTGGATCGCTTCACACGACACCCGGTTTCACAAAACCTAACAAGCCCATTGTTAATCCCACAAGCGAAAGCTTTATCAGTGACACCTCTGGCAGGGCAAACCCTGCTACCGTTATTGCAAACACCAGAGGCAAGCTGGACTGAAACCGGCAAGCTCGAGGGCGCCATTAAATTCGATAGCAACACGGCTGAGCAAACGGGCCCACTCACGCTCGGTATAACAATTGAACGCAACATCAACAATAAAACACAACGAATTGCAGTGATTGGCGATGCAGATTTCGCCTCCAATCAATTTGTAGGCAACGGCGGTAATCGCGCTTTCACAGAGAGCCTGATACTCTGGCTAAGCGGCGACGTCGATGCATTGAACTTCGTTACCCAAGCAGCTCCCGACTCGCAGCTGATACTCAGCAACACCAACATTCTGTTCTTAAGCGCAACCTTGTTGGTGGGCATACCCTTACTCCTGCTGCTTAGCGCTCTAGTGATAACCCTCAGGCGACGTCGCTAAGCCATGAAAACCATGCCATGAAAACCCACGCGCAGAAACGCAATACCTTAACGCGGTTAATGGTGCTATTGCTTATCGCGCTGGGGGTCGCATTAATTGTTGTGCAACGCTATACACCAAGCGACAACCAAAAAGAATCTGCCAACCAAGCCGACATCCAACACATCAGCATTAGCCTGCCAGACAAACCCCTAATTGAACTGCAACGGCTTGAACACAGTAACGCATGGCAAATGAATAAGCCTGTACATCTTCCAGGACAAAACCAGCGCATAGAGCCCTTGGTTAATCTGCTGAGCCAATTCGAAGGCAGCTATGAGTTATCAGAAGTCAAACTAGAGGATGCAGGTTTAAAGCCATCGAGGGCCAGCATCACAATCAACAACACAGCATTTTTGATTGGTGGCAAAGACCTCAGCGGTGAAAGACGCTACGCTCTGTACAACGATAAAATCGGCTTCGTACCCGAATGGACGCTATCGCTAATTACTGGCGGTATAAGCGCGCTTGCGCATCTCAATGTGTTCGAACGGCTAGCGCGCCCAACTCACTTACTCGACAGTGCAGGCGGTACGATCGAACTGGAGAACCCAGGCAATTGGCAAATGCTAACTGCGGAACAAATCGTATCCACCAATGAAGTTAACATTGATCCGAAGGCTATCGTTTTTAAAGTACTCAGCAAAGAACCCACCGAGAAACAGCTCGGTGAACTTTTTGTGCAACAGCCGTTCTCGCTGCTAAAGCTGGATGAGACTTTCGTATACGTGCTAAGTAATACGACGATCAATACTTTGCTACCTAACCTTAAACGTTGAGTTACTAGCATGCCGGAGCTTCCCGAGGTTGAAACAACTCGACTAGGCATTAGCCCATACTTGCTGGGCCAGAAAATCCAACGCATCAGTATTCACCAGCCGCGCTTACGCTGGCCCATACCCAAAGCGGTGTTATTACTCGAAGGCACAACCGTTCAGGATATAACCCGCCGGGGTAAATACATTTTGATGCACACCAGTAAAGGCACCGCCATTTTGCATCTGGGTATGTCCGGTAGCTTGCGCATTGCTAATCCAAGTGAGCCGAAGCGCAAGCACGACCACGTAGAGCTGCATATAAACAAAGATACCGTATTGCGCTTTCACGATCCGCGGCGATTTGGCTGCTTGTTATGGCAAGAAGCGGGAGCACCGGAACACAGTTTGCTGGCAAACCTTGGCCCTGAACCACTTAGCGACGTGTTTAACACCGAGTATCTTTTTCGCGCAAGTAGAAAACGAAAAGTTGCCATTAAACTGCTGATCATGAACAGCCAAATCGTTGTTGGCGTTGGCAACATTTACGCCAGTGAATCCTTATTCGACGCAGGCATTCGCCCAGGTGTTGCATCACAGCGCATCACCAAGCTGCAGGCGCAAGCTTTAGTCGAGGCCATCAAAAAAATATTGCAACGATCCATCGAACAAGGTGGAACCACCTTGCGTGATTTCGTCAACAGCGATGGTCAGCCGGGCTATTTCCAGCAAACGTTAAATGTTTATGGCCGTGAAGGAGAAGCTTGCAATACTTGCGGCACAATGATTAAGCAAAAAGTGATGGGGCAACGCTCAACATTCTACTGCCCGAGTTGCCAGCGTTAGCCTTTTGGCTTGTGTTCGATAGCTCAGGTGAGTTGTCGAAAGCTTACAACAAAAGCCCGGTCTTCCGCGTGCTCGTGTTGTGCTGAGGAATAAATAGGCACTTCACTAATTTCTGGCCGAGTAATCTGGCTCTTTTTTTGTAGCCTGTCAAAGAAGCGCGCAAACTCATGCTTCTCAAAATGCTTTTTGTTCACCCCAATAACATACAGCGCTCCAGGATGGGCAATGCCTAAAAGGTTCAGCAGCGGTTCTGGCCCAAGGTGACCATGCGTAAAAGTACCTGCCGAAACAAACCCTGCATAGCGTGTTTTAATGGCTTGAATGGGCTTGGTTAAATCTACTGTGTGTAATTGCGCATACAGCGCTTTCGACCGGGCAATGTTTAACATGTGCTCCGATATATCAAAGCCATGCAGTTGCGAAGGCTTCACTTTTAACGATTGCGCCACCAAACCCGTACCGCAACCAATGTCAGCAACAGGGACATCTTGCTCACTGGCCAACGCGTTATACACATCGGCCACCGCCGCAGGATAATCATACCCAAGGCCATTAGCAAAATCGGCATCGTAGTGAGCCGCCAGCTTAGCGTAGTAATCGATATTATCTTTAGGTGTGTGGAGATCGTAGGCGTTCTCCAGCAACGCTTGCCCAGCGGTGAGTTCTTTGCCGTTATCAGCCGGCATTTTTGTTTCGCATTAAGCCTTCATATTTAAGCCGCAATTGCTGCTCAGATTCAGGCTTCGATGTATCAACAACAATACACTCAACCGGGCAAACAATGACGCACTGCGATTCGTCAAAGTGCCCTACGCATTCAGTACAGAGATGCGCATGGATTTCGTAAATCTCTTCACCCTGATAAATTGCATCGTTAGGGCATTCAGGCTCACAGACATCGCAGTTAATACATTCATCTGTAATTAACAGTGCCATTAGGGGTTGTTTCCTTCCTTGGCTGCCGATCTGGCTGCCAACTTACGCTTAAATTCAGCGATCACCAAGGGGTGTACGAAATCGCTGTAGTCGCCATCGAGCATAGCAAGTTCTTTCACAATACTGGATGACAAGAACGTGTAGTCTTGAGCTGCCGCGATAAAAACAGTTTCAACATCGGGTTGAAGATGGCGATTAACACCAGCAATTTGCACTTCGTAGTCGAAATCAGAAATGGCCCTTAAGCCTCGTACGATAACCTTGGCATTAACCTCTTCGGCGTACTTCACCAACAAACCTGAAAACGGCCTGACATGGACGTTGGGCAGGTCTTTAAGGATCGCCTTGGCCATGGCGACTCTTTCGTCGGTATCAAAAAACGGCTTTTTGCTGGGGCTTGGGTTATCGGCAACGCCCAGAATGACATCGTCGAACATTTTGCTGGATCGTGTCGCCACATCAATGTGGCCCCGAGTCATTGGGTCGAATGTGCCCGGGTAAATCGCGGTTACCTGCATGTTGAGAACCTCAACGTTAAATTCGAAGTGTGATCGAAAATGCCCAATGTTTCAACGAGCACGGCTACTGGCTGAACGTAAATAAAAACACCATCACATCCCCGAACGTTTTTTGCTTGCTCAACTCAACACTTTGAGCAAAAGCTGATTGCTCCAGCTGGCTCAGTAAATCGTTTTTCTTGGGTGCTTCAACATAGATTAACGCCCCGGCGGCTAGGTGACCACTTAGCAGTTGAGCCAGCGTTTCAAACTGCAGGTTTTCGGCAAATGGCGGATCAACGAACACAATATCAAAAGCTTGCTGGTTTAATTCCAGAAATTCTGCAGCCGCCATGCGTTTTAGTATCAGGCTAGCATCTGCAGATAAAAGCGCCAAGCTAGCCTCAATTTGTCGGGCCGCCACCTCGTTTGGCTCCACGAACGTGACGCTGGCGGCCCCTCTGGATGCTGCCTCCAAACCCAAAGCGCCGGTGCCTGCAAACAAGTCCAGACAGTGACTGCCCGGCGCCTGCATCTGAAGCCAATTGAACAAGGTTTCCCGAACTCTGTCGCCGGTAGGTCGCAAGCCTGGCACAGTGGCCACCGGTACTCGCCTGCCCCGCCATTGGCCGGCAATAATACGCAGCTCACCCAAAGCCGATTTTTTCGGCTGACGGACAGGCTTAGATGAGCTACGTTTAGAACGGCGAGGCATACTCAGTGTTACGATACTTAAAACCAAGACAATAACATTTGATGGGCATTTTCAGTTTTCTAAAAAAGCAAAAGGCTGACCGGGCTGGTGCCGCCAAAGCGGTTGAGTCCGGCACAAGTGATACACCCGCTGTAGCGGCTAACAGCGCCAACAGCGAAACAGCCACCGGTGCAAACAGCGAAACTATCAGCGCCGCCAAGCCATTGCAAAGTAAGCTCGGGCGCACACGTGGGCGCTTCAGGGACAACCTGCTCGGGCTATTCAGAAGCTCCAAGCCCATCGATGCAGACTTACTCGAAGAGCTTGAGAGCCAACTGATCATGGCCGATCTCGGCGTTTCCGCAACGCAGAAAATCATCACCTCGCTGGAAGCGCAAGCAAAAGCTGCAAAAATTACCGACGCACAAGCGTTGCAGGATTTACTGCACGCAGAACTTACCAGCCTACTGCGCGACGTAGAAAAACCGCTGGAAATTCCGGATCAAAGCACCCCCTTCGTTATTTTGGTGGTCGGTGTAAATGGTTCAGGCAAAACCACCACCATTGGCAAGCTGGCCAAACAACTTCAGGACGGTGGCAAATCAGTCATGTTGGCAGCAGGCGACACCTTCAGAGCAGCTGCCATCGAACAACTGCAAACCTGGGGTGAGCGAAATCAAGTGCCGGTGATTGCACAGGAAATGGGGTCCGATTCTGCGTCGGTTATATTCGATGCACTGCAGTCGGCTACCGCTCGTGGCATTGATGTCCTTATTGCCGATACCGCCGGGCGGTTACATACTCAGGCCGGCTTAATGGATGAGCTGCGTAAAGTTAAACGGGTACTGGGCAAGTTGGACGAATCTGCACCACACGAAACGCTCATTGTGCTCGATGGAGGAACCGGACAAAACGCGCTGAGTCAGGCGGAAGAGTTCAATGAAGCCATGGAGCTCGACGGATTGATCGTCACCAAGCTCGATGGCACCGCCAAAGGTGGCGTCGTTTTCGCCATTGCGGAAAAAACCGGCCTGCCCATTCGCTTCATCGGTGTTGGCGAACAAGTAGCCGACCTTGAAGTTTTCGAAGCCGAGCGCTTCGTTAATGCATTGATCGAAAAAGAGGATGTGGCTTGATCCGTTTTGAAAATGTAAGCCTGGAATACACGCCGGGGCGCTTCGCTCTGCACGATGTTAGTTTCAGCCAGCCAGCCGGTGCTTTCACGTTTTTAACCGGACACTCAGGTGCTGGAAAATCTTCTTTGTTAAAGCTGATCGCCCGATTGGAAAAACCCACCGCTGGGTTTATCAGCATCGACACAATCGATTACGACACACTAAAGCCCCGGCACGAACCGCTGCTACGACAGCAAATGGGCATTGTATTTCAGGACAACCAGCTACTTAATGACCGCTCGGTGTTCGACAATGTGGCGTTGCCGTTGATTATTGGAGGCTACCGATACAACGACATAAAAAAACGCGTGGCGGCTGCATTAGAACGCGTCGGTTTGGCCAGCAAAGCCTTTGAACTCCCCATCCGACTATCGGGTGGGGAGCAACAAAGAGTGGGTATTGCCCGAGCCGTTGTCGCCAAACCCAAAGTGCTACTGGCCGATGAACCCACGGGTAATCTTGACGCGCAAATCAGTGCTGAGATTATGCAGCTACTGATGCAGTTCAGTGCATCCGGCGTCACCGTTCTGGTAGCTACTCACGATCAAGGCTTATTGGAAACGTTCGACTTTCCTCAGCTCACGCTGCACGGTGGCAAACTGGTAGACATCCATAACAGCTCACAAGCCACGGCCCACACACAAAATACATGGCAAGAACAGCCATCGTCCCAACCAGCCGCCAGAGAGTCCCGCATCAAACGACGTCAAACGAGCAGCCGCCATGGCGAATAGACGCACATCTGAAACCGCCTTAACTAATGCTTCTTTGGCCGCCGGACCAAAATGGACCTACACACACCGCGGTTACGCTTTAGCCCAAAGTTTTCGGCAGCTGCGACAACGAAAGTTTGCAAGCTTCATAACGCTGATGGTATTCGGTATTAGCCTTGCACTTCCGGCCATTATTCTGTTCAGCGCTGGCTCTCTGGCAAAACTTGGCAATCACAATATCGAGCAGGAAAGCCTCACTGTTTACTTGTCAATGCAGGTTAACGACCTGGATGGCGCGTCCTTAGCCCAGCAACTACTGCTCAGAGAAGGTATCGACCGCACTAGCTATGTATCGCGTGATGAGGCTTTGGCGATGTTTAAAGAACAATCCGATATCGGCGATGCATTAGCGGCCTTGGGCAATAACCCGCTGCCAGGTGCCATCATTGTTTATCCCGATGTCGACATGCTGGGCGCTGTAGGCTTAAAACAACTGGCCAATTCGCTGGCAATGTCACCCAGCATCGATCGCGTGCAGTTCGATTTTCGCTGGGTGAAACGCCTACAGGCCGTTTTATCGCTGGCACGGCTAGTGGGCTGGGTACTGGCCGGTTTTCTTACGTTGAGTGCCTTACTGGTTATCGGGAATACGATTCGACTGGAACTCCTGCGAAAACAAACAGAATTGGATGTATCGCGCCTGTTGGGCGCTAAACGCAGCTTTTTGGTTCGTCCCCTGGTGTATACCGGAGCGCTTTACGGCTTTCTGGGCGGCCTGGTTGCTTGTGTGATTGCGTTAATCACCATTAGCTGGATAAAAACGCCGGCCGATCAGCTTTCAGGCCTTTATCAGAGCGCATTTCAGCTCGAAATGCCAACTGCATCACAGTGTTTTACTGTACTGCTGATAGCCACTTGTCTCGGCGTTTTAGGCTCAATTGTCAGTTTGGCGCGTCCGTCAAACCATTTGTTACCTTTTGGTACAAAACCCGTTTAGCTACTCTAAGTCACTGAATAATATATATTTTCATCCATTTCTTTCCAATAATTGCTCTTAAAACAGGTTAAATTCGAGCGGAACTTGGCCGATTATTAGCACTCTAAGTCCTCGAGTGCTAAAATTGCTTTATCAGGAACAACTTTGGGAGATACCAGCATGAGTAACGCCCTTACTACAAACAAATCCACAATGGCCTTACCCGCCGTTGCTGACGATCTAAACGGATACTTATCCAAAATCTCGACCATTTCTTTATTGTCAAAAGAAGAAGAAAGAGAGTTGGGACGACGCTTACGCGATCACGAAGATATCGATGCAGCTCGCGACTTGGTTATGTCACAGCTCCGCTTCGTTGTGCATATTGCCCGCACCTACAAAGGCTATGGTTTACCACTAGCTGACTTAGTGCAAGAAGGCAACATTGGCTTAATGAAAGCGGTAAAACGATTCGATCCAGAACTAAACGTTCGATTGATCTCCTTCGCGGTACATTGGATTCGCGCCGAGATCCACGAATATGTCATTCGCAACTGGCGCATCGTGAAAGTCGCTACAACGAAAGCGCAACGCAAATTGTTCTTTAAGTTGCGTAGCGCGAAAAAAGAGCTGAACTGGTTTAGTCCAGACGAAGTGCAAGCGGTTGCCGATGACTTAGGTGTTGATCCACAGGTTGTTGTGGAAATGGAATCGCGAATGCATGGCCACGACAGTGCCTTTGATGCGCCTGTTGGACGCAGCGAAGACCAACGTGCGCTAGCGCCTGCTGATCTGCTGCACACCGACAACAACGATCCGTTATCGGTTGTTGAGTCGGCTGATGTTAAAAACCAGGCATTAGAAGGTTTAGCATCTGGCATGGATATTCTGGACGAGCGTAGTCGTACTATTTTGGAACGACGTTGGTTGCAAGACGACAAATCAACCTTGCATGAACTGGCCGACGAATACGACGTTTCAGCTGAACGTATAAGACAAATTGAAAAAGCTGCAATGAAGAAGCTTAAAGCGCATTTACTGGCTGCATAGCTCTCAGGCTTTCCGGCTACACTATTTAAAACCGCCTCCTCGGCGGTTTTTTTTTGCGTGAAATAACGATGAGCCTAACTGTATTTTTGCTCGTGCTGGCCGCCGCCTTGCTCCACGCACTGTGGAATGCGATGTTAAAGGGCAGCGGCGATAAACAAATTACAATGTTGGCTGTGGTTATCGGGCATTTACCGCTCGCTTTGCTGGCTCTTTTGTTTGTGGAAGCACCCGCTGCTCAAAGTTTGCCGTATATGCTGGCCAGTATTGCTTTACATACCGGCTACCAGTTATTTTTAACACGTGCTTACCGAGTGGGCGATTTAAGTCAGGTTTACCCGATAGCCAGAGGCATCGCACCGCTGATCGTTATAACCATTTCTGTGGTTGTTCTGAACGTCAATCTGAGCCTGTTGCAATCGCTGGCTGTTGTTCTGCTAGCCCTCGGCATCATGAGTTTGTGTTTCGACTCAGATAGTTCGAAAAAAACCAACTACAGCGCTGCCGGACTGGCAGTGGTAACGGGTTGCTTTATCGCTGCGTATTCCATTGTGGACGGACTCGGTGCAAGACAATCGGAATCATCCGTTGCGTACTACAGCTATTTATCGATCGGCAATGCCATGCTGTTTAGCCTTATAACGCTGCTAAGCCACAGAAAAGGTCAGTTCACAGTACTATTTACGCACTACCGTAAGCATCTACTGATCGGAGGCTCCTTCTCATTTATTGCGTATGCCTGCGTCACATGGGCATTCACACAAGCCCCAATTGCATTGGTTACGGCTTTAAGAGAAACCAGCATATTGTTCGCCTTACTGATTGGTGTGTTTCATTTAAACGAGCGATTAAGCCCACTGAAGCTTATATCCTGTTTAATTGCCATGCTTGGCGCAGCGCTAATTAGGCTGTAGTAGTAACAACAATTGGCGCCCCGACAATATCGAACCGTGCGAATTGTGAATTTGCTTTAAACACGTCGCACATTGGGCCATTCTTGGTATTCCTACCTAGTGAATGTTGTATGCCTCTGATAACGTTACATCATTAAGCATTAGAACAAAATAAACTATGGATTTCATGAAAACAGGCAAGCAAACTGCGCACACCAGCTTGCTGCAGAGCATATTGCTTTTAGGCATGCTTACCGGTAGCCATACAGCGATCGCTTCTCCACCAAGCCAACCAACGCAGCTAGCCGCAGAACGATCAACAAGCGATGTTTCGTTAAGCTGGGCAGCGTCTTCCGACAACATTGGCGTTGCCGGCTACAACGTCTACCGCAACGATGCTTATCTAACAACTGTGTCAGCGACGAACTACACAGACACGGTTAGCAACGAACAAACCTACAGCTATTACATTGTGGCTTTCGATACCCCGGCAGCAGGAGAGACTCGCCTTTTTTCAAGCCGCTCTAACCTTATAGAAGTTGTGCCTGCTAGTGATAACAACGGCTCCGATAATAATAACAATGGCCCAATTCCAACCGCGCCAACACAGCTAACTGCCAACGGATCTGTCGATCAAGGCAGCATTACTTTAAGCTGGCAAGCTGCAACAGATGATGAAGCGGTCACCGGATACAACGTTTATAAAAACAATCAGTATTTAACTACAGTTTCATCGCTTAGCCTCACAGACAACGCCGTCGAACCCAACACGACTTACCAGTACTATCTGGTTGCATTCGATGAACCGCGTAACTTCTCAAACCGTTCGGAAGAAATTAGCGCTACGTTGAGTAGCAACGATAATAACGGAGATAACAACGGCGACAATAACGAAAACGGTATTGACAACAACGCGCCGGATACCCAAGCACCTGCCCGCGTCACCGGTTTAAATGCAGGTGAAATTTCGCGCGACAACGTCGAGCTGTTTTGGACGGAAGCTTCAGATGATCGTGCAGTTGAAGGTTACAATGTTTACCGCGATGGCAACTACCTGGACACTGTATTTACCAACGCTTACCAAGATAGCTTCCCAGATAATGTTGACGATCTTAGCTACCAAATTGTGGCCTTCGATGCAGCCAAAAATTTTAGCGCCCGATCCGCCAGCCTACGCGTATCACTGCGTGACAACGTTGGCCGACCACCGGTTTTGAAAGACCCGTTTGCAGCAGCGATTCCAAGCCCGTCACCATCAGACCCGTTTGGTGTGCTATTGGAAATTGACGACGAAGTTGCTATTGAAGGTGCGGCGCCTACGAAACCAAAAAATTTACGCGCAGAGCTGGTATCAAACGATTGGGCTGAAATAAATTGGGCGCCTTCTAACGATGACAATCGCGTAGTGCAATACCGCATATACCGAAGCGACGGCGTCATCTATAAAATCAACAACGTGGAGACCGAAGCCGATAGCAATGTACAAAGTGAACTGGATCGCTACTGGCGTACCACCTCGTTCGTTGATTGCAATTACACACGATTTTTCGACCGCTACTTTGAATGCAGTGTTACAACGCCAAAGCCTGGGCAATCACTCAGCTATGAAGTCACCGCTGTTGATAATGAAGGTCAGGAGTCTGAACGATCAAACTCGATCACCATCGACTTTCATTTAGAAGAAAATGCACCCATTCCTTACTACGACGATTTTTATAAAAACGGCGATGATCGGTTTGTACAAGAACACGATTTAAGTCGGGTTCAGTATTTTATCGACGACTATACGCAAGTATTCGAAGAAGAATTTAATGGCGACAGCATTGATGCCAACCGCTGGAATACCGGACTTACCTGGGGTGACAATCGCATTATCAATGGAGAGCAGCAGTACTTCGTGAATACGCTATCTGACCCAAACTTCGGCTACGACCCGTTTAAACTCACCGGCTCATCTCTCATTATCGAAGCGATACCCACGCCTACTGAGTTAGTCGACTCTTTGCCCCCAGTATGCGACGAAGCAGATCCATTCGGCTTTGAACGCTGCGCGTTTCTTTCAGGTGCGTTGTCGAGTCATGATAGGTTCGGAATAACGTATGGCTATGTTGAAGGCCGTATAAAAGCCAGTACCGCGGTTGGTGCTTTATCGAGTTTCTATTTGTACCATCGTTATCCCGGCACCGGCATTAACTATCACGCACCGGAAATTGACATCCTGGAATACTTGGGCGAAAACCCGTTTGGCCGTGAAGATGCATTTCAAACTTATCACTATGCCAACAGCACAGACAATTCAATTAACTCAGCGCCAACCATGTTTTACACCGACCCGTCCGGGGCTAACTTCGGTGATGATTTCCATACTTACGGTGTGCTGTGGGAACCGCAACTGGTTATTTGGTATATCGACGGTAAAGAAATAAAACGCATCACTGGACCACAGGTTGGACGCCAACAAATGAATATTGTGGCGTATCTGGTCGCCGGCAGTGCCTGGGCACCTACGCCCGACATCAATAGCGATATATTTCCATTGCAAATGGAAATTGATTACATAAAGGCGTACCAGCGACCACCATTTAACACTAATGGTTTGTACCCCGAATGAACTTATAACTGCAACTGCAACTGCAACTGCAACCATAATGTTAAAAGATTGCGATTGAAAAGCAAACTGCCTTGCGTCATTCAAGGCAGTTCATTGAATTCAGACTTAGTTGAACAGCCGGGATATTGCGGGAATATAGTGGTCTAGCAACATAACAGCAAACAACCACATTAAATAATTAATCGAAAACACAAACGTTTTCATGGGCTGTTTTTCAAGCTTGGCGTTGAACATTTTTATTACATGATATAAAAACATTAAGCCCAGCAATACTGCCGCTGCAAGATACAACAAGCCACTCATGCCAATCAGGTAAGGGAAAATACTCACCATAATTAGCAACACGGTGTACAGCAATATTTGCACACGCGTGAACGGAATGCCATGCGTTACAGGCAGCATTGGAATATCAACCTTTGCGTAGTCGTCTCTGCGATGTATCGCCAAAGCCCAAAAATGCGGGGGCGTCCAAATAAAAACGATGAGAAAAAGTAACAATGCACCGGCTGTTACTTCACCGGTTACCGCAGCCCAACCCAACACTGGGGGCATGGCACCTGCCGCGCCACCGATAACAATATTCTGAGGTGTTGCGCGTTTTAGGTACACCGTGTAAACCACCGCATACCCAATCAAAGAAAGAAAGGTCAGTACAGCGGTCAATGGATTCACCAAGACCACCAGCATGATCATCGCCAGCACGCACAACCCAATAGCAAACACCATACATTGCTTAGTACTCAGAGCACCTTGCGGTATGGGGCGGTTTTTCGTGCGACCCATCAATGCATCAGATCGTTGATCTATGACGTGATTGATTGCAGCCGCTGAACTGGAAGCTAAGCCTATACCCAATAAACCGAAGAACGTTTCCTGCAATGGCGGCCATGCAGGTACTGCCAATGCCATACCCACAAGCGCTGTAAACACCAACAACAAAACCACTTTGGGTTTCGTTATTTCAAGATAATCTCGCCAATGCGAGACCGCATCTGCAACCGGATTTTGGATACTGGCACTTTTCATGGTGTTTGGTTATAGCAAGCTAAAGCACATTAATGTTTTTACCACTTAACAGCGTCACTTTTATCGGGCAATCAAAAAAGTGATTATGTTGTGTGGCTAATTGCTCGAATTTCTCTTTAACAGCAGGCCTTTGTACATCTTCGGCCGTATAGGCGTTTGTGTTATAAGACTTTCCTGCGTAGCTATTGCAGAAATCATCCCAGCTGCTGTGCTCAACATTGTAATGGTAATTGATTACCTGTATTTGATCGAAAACCGCCGGGGCTTGCAGATCTAAATATTGCTGTACCTCGGCTCTTACCTTCGATTCATCGTGAAACAAGCGTATTACATCGTTTAATGCACCAGACGCCACCGGCTCCATGATATAGACAAAACCTGTTGGTTTCAGAATCCGCTGCAGCTCAGTAAACACATCATCAAGCTTTTCAGCAGGAATATGATGCATCGAATAGGGAAACAACACACCATCAATCGAGTTATTGACCACTGGAATATTGTCAGCGCCTGTTTCTGCAAACCCTACATTGGCCGTTATGGGTGCTGCACGGTTTTTCTCAGCCTGCACCGGATCCGGATCGATGGCAAGAACATGCGCACCCCGTTTTGCCAACGCGCGGGATAACCCCATGTCGCCGCAGCCGGCATCTATAAGGAATTGATCTTTAACGCTTATGTGCTTATCGATAACGTCGATATCGCGCATTTCACCTAAATTTGTAGTAGAAGGATTCAATTCAAACTCCAGCGTGAATGATCAATCAAAGGCTCGGCCATTGGCTCTTTTCAACATTAGACCTTTTCAACCATAGAATGCTAACCAAGAACAGATAACTAACCGATACGTGACACTTTAAGTAGGTGCTTTAAGTCTTTAAACAATGGTTTAGGCAATAAGTCGGCAGTGTAACGCATCATTAAATTGCCTAACGGATCGATTAAATAGATAAGCTCTTGCTTGGTTTCCATTGTTTTTTGCGCGTCCGTAATTTGGTCGAGCAACGCACTACTTTGCTGAGCGCTGGCGTCAACCATAATCAAACCTGCATGCGCAGCTAGCAATTCATCGTTGAGCGCATTGTCGCTAGCAAATATAGCCACTCGTTGTACACGTTCCATGCGGTGATTTAAAGCGAGTCTGGCTTGGCGAATTTTGTAGAGTGTATCCTGGCACGTTTCGGTACAGTCGCCTTCAGGCACGTAAAGGATTGTCCACTTGCCGCGGATTTCATCCAGATTCAACACCAGATCCGAATCGGTTGCTACAGAAAACTCCTGCAATGGGTATGCGGGAGATATCAATTCACCATTAGAGGTATTGCCCCATTGCCCACCGCCCATTTTGAGCATTTGCATCCAAATTGTAGCCAGCAACAACGGCACAAAGAACAGTGCAAAAATAAGAATGAGTTTTTTACGCGATGCCTGCCGCGCCAGTTCTTCACTGTTTACGGTGCTGGCTGAATTTGTGTTGTTTGAATCACTCATTTTCATTCACAATTTTTTTGGTGTTGTACACAAGGTATAAAACGCAGAGCGCAAATGCCATGGCAAACCACTGAAAGGCGTAGCTGTAGTGCCTGGCTGGTCCTATTGACGCCGTTGGCTCCCAATTAGCAATAAGGTAGTCGGGTCGTTGCACGGGAACCTCCACAGTCTGTGGCTGAACAATTACGTCGATAAGTTCTACACCCAACAAGCGTTCTATATCGTTGTAATCAAAAAACTGCAGCACTTTGGGCCAGGCATCGCTCGGCGCTACTGATTCTCCTGATGCCAAACCTTTCGACGGTCGCGACACCAAACCGCTAAATTCGATTGGAGCACTTTCTAACATGGCAGGCGGTAAACTCACTTGCGGTAAGTCTTGCCTTGAACTGCCAGGTGCCACCCACCCTCTGTTAAGCAAAACCACTTTGCCATTGCTTAATTGCACCGGGGCAATGACTTCATAACCTGCCTGACCTTTATGGACCCGATTATCCCATAGGAACTGGTGCTGCTCAGTATATTTACCGCTAAATTTCACTTTTGTGTGTTTTACAGCGGCAGTTGCAAGGTCATTTACACTTTCTATGGCCACGGCCGCAGTGGACGCCGATTCGGCAGCGGCTGCTAGAATGATGTTTTTTCGCTCCGCCTGGTCTAGTTGCCAAACACCCAGCCGTAACATGCACAGAAACATGGCGACGAACACAGCAGAAACAAACCAGCTAGCACGGAACTTGTAGCGACCTACACGCACTTAAGAAAACGCCCTTGTAAAAGCTGCCAATTTGCTAGACTGCACTAAGCCAGCGGCACTTCTTAGGAAAGCAATGCTATTTGTTAAATTCATCGTAATACTACTGCTCGTTTTTATTCTGATTAGTTTATTCAGCGGTCTGTATTTTCTCGTTAAAGACAAAGGACAAACCAAGCGCACCGTAAATGCGTTAACACTGCGAATTGGTTTGTCGGTGCTAACGATCGTGGTCATTCTCATTGCCGCAGCTACCGGTGTCATTGAACTCAAACAGAATCCGTCGTACAGTAAAAATGCACCGGCCGAATCGTCTACTTCCAGCTCCAGCCAGCAGAGCCAGTAACAACACACGCCGCTGGTTGAACCGCTAATTTCGAACAATCAGCTTGGCTGTTCCCGGCGCTTTAAATTCTCGCATTTTTTGTATAACCTCCTGAGGAGATTCGCTCGAGAGCAATAGTTGCCGGTGTTCGTTTCGCATAAATTGCTCAGCTGCGGCATTATCCAAAAAACCCAATAGTTGATCATAAAACCCGTCGATATTGAGCAAACCACACGGCTTATCATGAATACCAAGTTGCGACCAGGTAAGCACTTCGAACAGTTCTTCGAGCGTACCCAGACCGCCGGGTAAAGCAATAAAGCCATCGGACAGCTCGGCCATCTTTGCTTTTCGCTCATGCATATCTTTTACGATAAATAGCTCAGTTAGACCATCGTGAGCAACTTCCAGATCAACTAATGCGGTAGGAATTACGCCATATGCCCGACCACCCAGTTCAAGCAAGCGATCCGCGATGGCACCCATCACACCAATGTGTGCACCACCATAAACCAGGCTGATGTCTTGTTGGTGTAGTTGCTCGGCCAGAGCGTGAGCCGACTGTTTGTAAACCGGTAAGCGCCCAGGGCTGGACCCGCAATAAACACAAATGGCTTTTAACGCGCGCATGGAAAAATTCCACTGAAACAATAGTAGGACGATACTAACAGACAAAAAAAACCCCGGCTCGAAAGCCAGGGTTTTTGCAAAACATGAGGTGGTTTATCGCAGTTAAACGAGATAAACGAAAACAAACAATCCCAACCAAACCACATCAACAAAGTGCCAATACCAGGCGGCGGCCTCGAACGCGAAATGATTCTCGGCAGTGAAGTGCCCTTTCATTCCACGAAGCATAACCACTAATAGCATGACCGCACCCATGGTTACATGGAAGCCATGAAATCCTGTGAGCATAAAGAACGTTGACCCGTAGATACCACTGGTCATTTTAAGATTCAAATGAGCGTAGGCCTCGTAATATTCGAACGCCTGACAAGCAACGAAGATAAAGCCCAGTGCAACTGTTGCGCCTAACCAAACAACCATTTTTTTACGGTTGCCTTCTTTGATAGCGTGATGCGCAATGGTGCATGTAACACCACTGGTTAACAGCAATAAGGTGTTGATAAGCGGTAAGCCGAACCAACCCATTTGACGGTATTCACCGCCCAACTTACCAGGACCATCACTTGGCCAAACGTAGTCGTGACCTACCCACAATACGGCGTTAGTAACATCGGCACCGCCGCCACCTTCCCCGCCAAGCCAAGGGCCGGAGAAAATACGCGCATAGAACAGTGCACCAAAGAACGCCGCAAAAAACATGACTTCAGAGAAGATGAACCACATCATGCAAAGCCTGAAAGAGCTATCGACTTGCGTGTTGTAGGTGCCCGCTTCACTTTCTTTGATAACAGTTGCGAACCAGCCAAACATCATAAAAATGACGATGGCCATACCCAGAAAAAAGGTTTCTTTGCCTAATGCGCGGCCATTAAGCCAGTTAGCAAAGCCCATAAAAAACACAAATAATCCAATCGAGCCAACGATTGGCCATTTGGCTTCATGCGGAACGTAATAATCGGTAGCACCACTCATCGGGTAGTCCTGTAAGCTAAAATAATCGGTATCGCGGTCAGCTAGGCTGATCAGGCGATTTGAAAAAAGTATAAGACAACGTTATACGGTCGACATTGATCGGCAAATCTGCATCCACAATGAACGTTAACGGCATGTCTCGTGAACCCTTGGGTTCAAATTCTTGTCGGGTAAAACAAAAACATTCGGTTTTATTGAAGTATTTAGAGGCCGCAAACGGCGTAACACTTGGCGTTGCCTGGCCAACTACAGCACGATTCGATAAATTTTCGGCATAGTAGCTGGTTTCATACATTTCGCCAGGCTTCACAGACATGGTTTTTACATTGGGCTTAAACACCCATGATCCACCCTGATTAACGCTTGCAACAAATTCAACAATAATTTCACGGTCTTCAGCAATTTGCGCATTTTGCGCTTCTTGAATGCTGACACGGCCTGTTTTGCCATTTAGCCCGGTAACTTCACAAATGATGTCGTAAATCGGCACCATCAGATAGCCAAAGCCAAACATCGCAGCGGCCAGTACCAGCATTTTTCCGGCAACCAGTTTATGCGACCGGCGTAATCCGTTTTTGGCGTCGAGCTCGGTTTTTGAGTCGTTAGTTGTCATGGTTAAGACACCTGACCTCGTCCGTAGACCATCCAAACAATACTGGATAAGTACAGACACAAAGCAAGAACACCTAGCACAATCGGCAGCTTATAACGCTGCCAAAAAGTCGGTTTTGGTGAATTCATAGTTACAGCACCATTAGCAATGCCAGCTGCGCAAACGGGTTGCGCAGCATGAGCGGATTGAATCGTTGATGGATTCGACATTGCAATCGATTAACGAGTGACTGTTGTAGATGAAATTTCAGGTGCAACTTCAAACGTGTGATAAGGCGCAGGTGAAGGCACAGTCCATTCCAGACCACGAGCCCCTTCCCACACTTCATCGGTTGCTTGCTCACCACCTTTAACACACTTAACAATGATGTAAACAAACAGTAGTTGCGAGAAACCAAAACCAAAGGCACCGATTGACGCAATGAAGTTCCAGTCAGCAAACTGCAGGCTGTAATCGGGGATACGACGTGGCATACCCGCTAACCCTACAAAGTGCATTGGGAAGAACAATACGTTAACGAAAATGGTTGAAATCCAGAAGTGGATTTTGCCCAGTTTTTCGTCGTACATGTTACCGGTCCATTTTGGAATCCAGTAATAAGTAGCTGCCATTAACGAGTAGATGGCGCCTGGCACCAACACATAGTGGAAGTGCGCCACAACAAAGTAGGTGTCGTGATACTGGATGTCGGCAGGTGTAATTGCCAACATCAAGCCCGATAGACCACCGATGGTAAACATGATGACGAAGCCGATCGCAAACAACATAGGCGTTTCGAATGTCATTGAGCCTTTCCACATGGTGGCAACCCAGTTAAACACCTTAACCCCGGTTGGCACCGATATCATCATGGTGGAGAACATAAAGAACAGCTCCCCCGCCAACGGCATACCAGTAGTAAACATGTGGTGCGCCCAAACAATGAACGAAAGGAACGCGATTGAAGCGGTTGCATAAACCATTGAGTCGTAACCGAACAGTGGCTTACGGGCAAACGTTGGAATGATCGAAGATACGATACCAAACGCTGGCAAAATCAAAATGTACACTTCAGGGTGACCAAAGAACCAGAAAATGTGCTGGAACATAACTGGATCGCCACCGCCGGCCGCGCTGAAAAAGCTGGTGCCGAAAAAGCGGTCTGTAAGCAACATGGTTACCGCGCCTGCGAAAACCGGGATAGTGGCAATTAACAAATAAGCAGTGATTAACCAAGTCCATACGAACATAGGCATTTTCATCATCGTCATGCCGGGAGGGCGCATGTTGAAGATCGTTGCCACGATGTTGATTGAACCCATGACAGACGAGATGCCCATAAAGTGAATAGCAAAAATAACAAACGCAAAGCTATCGCCCATTTGCAGAACAAGCGGTGGATATAGCGTCCAACCACCGGCTGGGCCGCCACTGTCCATAAACAGAGTGGCAAGCATGATGGTGAATGCGAAAGGCATTATCCAAAAGCTCCAGTTATTCAAACGTGGCAACGCCATATCAGGTGCGCCAATCATCATTGGAATCATCCAGTTGGCCAAACCAACGAACGCTGGCATAACCACACCGAAGATCATGACAATGGCGTGCATGGTTGTCATGGAGTTAAAGAACATTGGGTCGAGGAACTGCTGACCGGGCGAGAACAATTCAAGCCTGATTAGA
>CALDTX010000073.1 GCA_937923565.1 uncultured Granulosicoccaceae bacterium
TCGCCGAATATCATTAAGCGACTCGAAGAAGCGACAGGTTTGTCCATTCTGGCAGAGGGTTTTCCTGCAGAAATTGTTGACGATGAGCCTGAAGAAAATGGTTACGAAGTTAAGCCTCAGCAGTTAAGCCTGCTATAACGTTTAGGCTAGTTATTGCGATTGCTACCGCTTTTTCTCTGGCTCGCCTGCTGTTTTTCCGCTTTGTTGGCTTTTAACCCGTTAGTTTGTTAATCGGTACTTTGAGAACAACATTGCCGTCGTCATCTTTAGGTAGCACGCCGGCTCGCATGTTCACTTGTAAGGAAGGGATGATTAACTTGGGTGCCGACAACGTTGCATCGCGTGACTCCCTCAGTTTTACGTATTCATCTTCAGAGGCGCATTGTTTTAAGTGCACATTGTTAGCACGCTCTTCACCAACGGTGGTTTCCCATAAAATTTCACGTCCATTAGGACCGTAGTCGTGGCAAACGAAAATACGTACTGCGTCTGGCAGCGTTAAAACCCTTTTCATTGATCGGTAAAGTTCTCTGGCATCGCCACCTGGAAAGTCAGTTCTACCCGTACCACCATCGGGCATGAAAAATGTGTCGCCTACAAACGCAGCATTGCCAATAATATGCGTTGTACATGCTGGGGTGTGTCCGGGGGTATGTAAAACGGTTGCTGTTACATTGCCTATGCTATAGGTGTCGCCATCTTTAAAAAGTTGATCGAACTGCGAGCCGTCTCGTTGAAATTGTGTGCCCTCATTAAAGATTTTTCCAAACGTGTTTTGTACGGTGGTGATATGTTCACCAATGCCAAGTTTTCCGCCCAGCTTTTCTTGCAAATAAGGAGCGGCAGATAAGTGATCAGCATGCACGTGTGATTCGATTATCCAATCAACGGTTAGCTGATTGTTTTGCACATGTTCAATGAGTTTGTCAGCACTTTTGTAGCTGATTTCTCCAGCGGCATAGTCAATGTCAAGCACGCTATCGATAATGCAGCAATGCATCGAGTCAGGGTCTTTAACGATATACGATACCGTGTTCGTGGATTTGTCGAAAAATGCGCTGACTTCAGTTTGCGTGGTGAGATCGCATTTTGGCAGGGGCTTAATAGACATGGCATTACTCAAACTGTTCTGAAGTTAGTGTAGTTTACTGCTTTAGTACAATTTTCAACAGATGTGCCACTAACTTAGTTATAAAACCGATATTCTGCTGATTTTTACTACTATATACCGCAGAATGAATGCTGGCTTAATTTGTAGTGGAGGGCTTGTGGGACGATCACATAGTTTAGCGGACAAATACGAAGCTGAGTCGGGCAGCGTGTTCATGAGCGGCACTCAGGCGTTGGTGCGTTTGCCGATGGCTCAGATGCGTCGAGATCGTCGAAACGGGCACAACACAGCCACCTACATTACCGGTTATCGGGGCTCGCCATTGGGTGGCTACGATCAACACCTGCACAAGTCCAGTGCAATGCTCACAGCACACGATGTGGCGTTTCATCCTGGCGTCAATGAAGAGCTGGCGGCCACCGCAATTTGGGGGACGCAGCAAGTCCCCTTGTATCAAAAGGCGCAAAAAGAAGGCGTTGTAGGTATTTGGTATGGGAAAGGCCCTGGTGTGGACCGTAGCGGCGATGTGCTGCGTCATGCCAACGCTGCCGGTAGTGCAGCGCTGGGTGGTGTTTTATGTTTAGTCGGGGATGATCACGCCGCAAAATCGTCTACCGTGCCGCACCAATCCGATCACGCTTTTATTTCTTCCGGCATGCCATTGTTGTTTCCTTCATCGGTGCACGAATTTATCGAGCTTGGTTTGCTTGGTATTGCTATGTCACGTTATTCAGGTTGTTGGGTTGGCATGAAAGTGATCTCCGATACCATTGAAACCAGCGCGGTTGTAGAGCTAAGTGATGAGTACCGGGAGTTTGTTGAACCAACGGACTTCAACATGCCGAAAGAGGGTCTGAATATTCGCTGGCCTGATCCTCCTTTAGTACAAGATGCACGACTGAACGAATTAAAAATTGATGCAGCGCTCGCTTTTGCTAAAGCTAATAAAGTAGACCAATTAGTGGTTGAAACTGAGTACGCCAGTTTCGGTATTGTGGCATCCGGTAAAGCCTATGAAGAAACCAGACAAGCTTTAACAGTGCTGGGCATCGATGAATCGGCAATGCAAGTGTTGGCAATGCGTTTATATAAAGTTCGTATGATTTGGCCGTTAGAACCTACAGGTATAAAAGAATTCTCTGAGGGGTTGGATGAAATTTTAGTGCTGGAAGAGCGCCGTGAAATTATTGAGAGCCAAATTAAAGAGCAGCTTTTTAATCAGGCTGCTCAAAAGCCGTTAATTGTTGTTGGCAAGCGAGATGAAAATGGCCAGCCGTTTTTGCCAGTATCTCAAACGTTGTCTATTGCTGTATGCGCTAACGCAATTGCTAAAAGGCTTTTAAAGCGTAATTTACCTGACAGCATGCGTGCACTTATAGAAAGCAATTTAAACAACATGAATGCGTTGTTGGTATCGCGTGGTTCGCGCGTAGTACCCATTGAACGACAACCGTGGTTTTGTTCCGGTTGCCCGCATAACAGTTCTACCAAAGTACCGGAAGGTTCAAAAGCATTGGCTGGGATAGGCTGTCATTATATGGTTCAATGGATGGATCGAAACACCGATACATTCACGCAAATGGGCGCTGAAGGTATGCCCTGGACGGCTATCGCCAATTATGTTGAAGATGATCATCGTTTCGTCAACATTGGTGATGGTACTTATTACCATTCGGGTGTGTTGGCAATTCGAGGAGCGGTGGCATCGGGTGTTAATGTTACTTACAAAGTGCTTTATAACGATGCGGTTGCTATGACTGGAGGGCAGTCGCTCGATGGCAATTTAAGCGCCGAACAAGTCTGTGCTCAGTTACTTGCCGAAGGTGTATCGCCGGTTTGTATTGTTAGTGACGAGCCTGAGAAACTCAATGCACAGGCTATCCCTGCCGGGGTTAGGGTAGAGCATCGCGATCAGTACGACCAAGTAATGCGTGAGCTGCGCGTGTTGAAAGGGTGTAATGCCATTGTGTATGCGCAAACCTGTGCCGCAGAGAAACGTCGCAGACGAAAGCGAGGTTTATTAGAAGATCCAGCCAAGCGCTTGTTCATCAATTCAGCTGTGTGTGAGGGGTGTGGTGATTGCTCAGTGCAATCCAATTGCGTGTCGGTAGAGCCACACGAAACTGAGTTCGGACGTAAGCGCCGCATCAATCAATCCAGTTGTAATAAAGATTATTCCTGTGCAAACGGTTTTTGTCCGTCGTTTGTTACCGTTACCGGCGGTGAGTTATACAAACAAGCCGCGCAATCATTAGACTCAAACGATCAGCTTACTGAGCCGGCATTACCTAAACTGGATGCCAATAGTTGGAATGTCCTGATTACCGGCGTAGGTGGTACGGGCGTACTAACCATTGGTTCTATTGTGGGCATGGCCGCGCACATAGACGGCAATGCAGCAATGATCCTGGACTTTACCGGGCTGGCGCAAAAAGGTGGTGCCGTTGCAAGCCATGTCCGAATTGCGAAGCAAACACAGCAAGTGACGAGTCCGCACATTATTCCTGGTGGCGCCGACTTACTCATTGCAGCAGATAGCGTTGTAGCGGCATCCAAAGAAAGTGCAACACTGCTAAATGCTGAACGCACACACGGTGTTGTTAATACAGCAACTGCGCCGGTATCGCGTTTTGTTCTGGAGCGTGATCTCGACTTTAAACATGATGCAGTTGCAAAGACAATTCTAGCTAATGTACAAGGGCCAGAGCATTTCCATGCGTTCAGCAGTGTTGCTGAACAACTTACTGGTGATTCTATTTATTCGAATATTCTGATGTTGGGTTATGCCTGGCAGCGGGGTTTGCTACCTTTGTCTTTAAATGCGCTTCAGCAAGCGATCACATTAAATGGTGTGCAGGTAGACGCTAACTTATCCGCGTTTACTTGGGGACGGTTGTTGGCCGCCAAACCCGATGCCGTACAAGCGAAGCTGGTTGGCCAACAGTCTGCGCCAACATTAAATGGGCTCAGCATAAATGCGTTAATTGCACATCGACAGGAGCACCTAACACAATACCAAAACAACCGTTTAGCCAAAAAATACAGCAACGGCATCGATCAGTTACGCAGTGTTGCTAGGATGTTGGCTAAAGCGGCGTCGACTGAACTCCAACCCTTTTTGGATGAATCGGAGCTGCAATCGTTGGTAAGGTCGGCGGCAATAAACTATTCCCGAGTGCTGAGCTACAAAGATGAATATGAAGTAGCTCGACTGTTCAGTTCATCGGCCTTTAAAGAGGAGTTGCAACAGCAATTTACCGGCGATTATAAAATCAGCCTTAATCTGGCTCCGCCAATATTCAGTAAAACAACGGCACTAGGGCGGCCAGCCAAACGAGAGTTTGGTGCTTGGATGCTCAAGTTACTCTCACTGTTGAAAAAGTTTAAATGGTTACGAACTACGCCTGTTAATCCGTTCGGTTTCACGCCGGAACGAAAATCCGAACGAGAGCTGATTGCACAATATGCAAGCGACATCAGCTTGGTTTCAAAGCTGCTGGAGAATCCAATCAACATAACAGTGGACAAACTTGAACTAATGCACCAGTTGCTGGAGTTGCCCGGTTCCATCCGAGGGTATGGTCCGGTCAAGCTGCAAGCCTTAGAACTAGCTCAGCAGAACAGGAAAGAGGTGCTCAGTCGTTTAAACGCTGAAGAGCCGCAACCGCTGGCAAACGTGGCCTGATTGCTAAACAATCGCAGCTCTATGCGCTTAAACACAAGTTGTGGGCAACCTTGAAGGCAAAAATAGGCAAAAAATTCAATGACCTAATATGCCTTAAATCGTGCTTTGTCTGGTCCGGGCACCTTCTTTGCAAAGGGTTCTATAACACTTTTAGTAGTGAAATTAGTCGCATAAGGCGTTCAGCCTGTTATACTTGGCGGCTAGTGTGCGAACTCCCTCATCGAGAAAGCAACGCACACCAGAGAGCGTAGGCAGTAGGGTTTGCTGCACGAAAATCAGAATTTATACAAAAGGCTCCTGTTGGGAGCCTTTTGCGTTGTTGGGTATTGCCGAATTCGGCGAGAGGGCTAAGCGCTATGCGACGAGTGTCGAGCGCAATTGAAACAGTGATAGAACCGGTGGTCTCAGGGCTGGGTTATGAGTACGTCGGCGCACAGTTTGGGCAGGCAGAAAACGGTCAGACATTGCGGGTATTTATAGACACTGAAAACGGTGTGGTTGTAGAAGACTGTGTGGCTGTCAGCAAGCAGCTGAGTGCCGTACTTGATGTTGAAGACACCATAAAAAGTGCTTATCAACTCGAAGTATCGTCACCCGGCATAGACAGACCGTTATTCACGGAAGCTCAGTTTGCCCAGCAGCTGAACGAAATGGTTAAGGTTAAAATGAGTTCCTCTGCCAGTGGCAGGCGAAATTACAAAGGTTTGCTCGTGGGAGCAGCCGACAACACAATGACTGTTGAAGTCGATGGGATCGACTATCAGTTGTCTATCGATGAAGTGGAAGAGGCGTATTTATTGGCCGACTTTCGAAAACCGGTGACCGGTAAAAAACGGAGCACTAAAAAATGATGACATTGTCAATCTGGTACGGGAGGCGCTTAGGCGACCTGCATATGAGGCTCACTCACCATGAGTAAAGATATTCTTCTTGTTGTAGACACGGTGTCCAATGAGAAAGGCGTTGATGAACGTATAATTTTTGAAGCCCTGGAAGCGGCTTTGGCGTCGGCTACTCGGAAACGGCATGGTTCCGATATTGAAGTTCGCGTGGCGATCGACCGCGAAACCGGCGAATACAAAACCTTCCGGCGCTGGGAAGTCATAGAAGACGATCAAGAGCAGGAATTTCCATTCCGGCAAATTACCGTTTCCGCAGCACAAGTGGAAGAACCGGAATTGCAGTTGGGCGATTACACTGAAGAAGAAATTGAGTCAGTGGATTTTGGTCGAATTGCCGCCCAAACAGCAAAGCAGGTTATCGTACAGAAGGTGCGCGAAGCGGAACGCGAACGCGTTGTTGACGCTTACAGAGAGCGGGTTGGCGAGTTGGTCATGGGTATTGTCAAGCGCCTTGAGCGCGGTGGCGTGTATCTCGACCTAGGTGCGAATGCAGAAGCTTATATCTCGCGCGAAGACATGATCCCGCGTGAGGCTGTTAGGCCTGGGGATCGATTACGTGGCTATTTAAAAGACGTTCGTAGTGAGCCACGCGGTCCACAGTTGTTTGTAACGCGTACCGCTCCCGAATTTCTGATTGAACTTTTTAAGTTGGAAGTGCCAGAGGTTGGGCAGGGCGTTATCGTCATTAACGGCGCAGCTCGCGACCCCAGTGCACGGGCGAAAATTGCGGTATCTTCGCTCGATCCAAGGCTGGATCCGGTGGGTGCCTGTGTTGGTATGCGTGGTTCACGCGTGCAAACGGTGTCTAACGAGCTGGCTGGTGAACGCATCGATATTATTTTGTGGGACGAAAATCCTGCACAGTTTGTTATCAACTCAATGGCGCCGGCCGAAGTTAAAGGCATTGTTGTTGACGAAGAAAAACATACAATGGACATTGCTGTTGAAAGCGAAAAGCTTTCCCTGGCGATTGGTCGTGGTGGCCAAAATGTGCGTTTGGCATCTGAGCTTACAGGCTGGGTGCTTAATGTCATGGACGAGGCTACGGCTGAGGAAAAGAGTGAAGCGGAATCGAAAATCACCGTACAAGTGTTCGTTGATCAACTGGATGTTGATGAAGAAGTTGCGCTGATTCTGGTCCAAGAAGGGTTTACGACGGTAGAAGAAGTTGCGTATGTACCGCGTGAAGAATTACTCGAAATTGATGAATTTGAAGAAGACATCGTTGACGAATTGCGAAGCCGCGCTCAGGATGCGCTGCTTACCAAAGCAATAGCAACGGAAGAAAAGCTTGATGGCAATACGCCATCGGCAGAATTGCTCGCTATGGAAGGCATTACAGAAGAGCTCGGCCTTGATATGGCGAGTCATGGCATTCAAACGGTTGACGATCTTGCTGATCAATCAGTTGACGACTTAATGGTCGTCCAGGATATGAACGAAGAGTTGGCCGCCAAGTTGATAATGAAAGCACGCGAAAGTTGGTTTGCAGAGGAAGAAGCAAGCGAATAATTCGGTTGTGGGGAATCCAGAGAAGAGATGGCCGAAGTAACAGTAAAACAGCTCGCTCAAGTGGTCGGTACGCCAGTTGAGAAATTACTCGAGCAGCTCGGTGATGCCGGGGTAGAGAAGTCTAGCGAGACCGATATGATTTCGGACTCAGAGAAACTCACCCTGTTGGCACACCTGCGTCAGTCACGCGGGGAAAGTGCCGCGGCTTCTGGCTCGAGTAAAAAGATCACATTGCGTCGCAAGCGGGTTAGCGAGCTAAAAACTGATGCGTCTGGCCGTAAAAAGGTTAACGTTGAGGTTCGTGGCAGACGCACCATCGTAAAGCGGGATACACCTGTTGCGCCGGAGGCGGAAGCACCGGTTGCCGAGGAAGCGCCGGCTCCTGCGGAAAGTACTGCAGCTGCGGATCAGCAAACTGCAACCGCTGAAACAGCGAATACTGCAAGTGGTGATCAGAACGTAGAGCAACAAGCGCCTGCTAGCGCAACGGCTGAAGCAGCTGCTGCTGAAACAGAACAGGCGACCTCGTCCGAAACCGAATCAACGGCAAGCTCAAACGATGCCTCCAGTGCAGCGGCTGCAGAAGCAGCGGTTGCTGCTGAAGTGGCTCGCGCAGCGAGCGCCAGTGCCGCTCAGGTTCAGGCAGAAGTTGAGGCTGCTGCAGCTTCGGGTTCGCCTGCAACACCTACCGAATCGCCAGCTGCTACCGTTCCGGCAGAACCTGCAACGCCTGCTCCTGCTAAAAAAGCACCAAGCCCGGCACAGTTGGCCGCAGAAGAAGCCGCTCGCGCAGCCGCTGAACGCATGGCTGAGAAGCAGGTTGCTGCAGAACGTCGCAGAGAAACTGACGAAAACCAGAAACGCGAAGCAGAGCGCCGTGAGCAGCAACGTCTGGCCGATGAAGCCCAACGTCGTGCCGCTGTAGAAGCGCAACAGGCGGCCAGTGGTGCTCCTGAACGTGGTACATCACGCAAAGACAGCAAAGGTCGTAACAAAGGACGTAGTGGCGGTGGTAACGATGGCGATACGCGTTACGGTCGTAATCAATTGCATGTGGCCAAAGAAAAATCCGGCCGGCGCAAAGGTAAACCACGTCGTGCCTTACCTGCCAATTTTGAGTCTAAGCACGGCTTCGAGCGTCCAACTGCCCCGGTAGTGCGTGATGTAGAAGTACCTGAAACCATAACGGTTGCAGAGCTGGGTAACAAAATGGCCGTTAAGGCCAATGAAGTGATCAAGGCAATGATGGGTATGGGGGTTATGGCCACCATTAACCAATTGCTCGACCAAGACACCGCCATTCTGGTGGTTGAAGAAATGGGTCATAACGCGATCCCCATGAGCGCCGATGATATCGAAGCAGCGTTAGCGGCGAGTATTGCTGGCATTAACGAAGGTACTGCCGAGGCTCGGCCTCCGGTGGTTACTGTGATGGGGCATGTTGATCACGGTAAAACCTCTCTACTCGACTTCATTAGAAACTCTCGGGTTGCCTCGGGCGAAGCTGGCGGTATTACGCAGCACATTGGTGCCTATCAAACTGAAACCGATAACGGCATTATCACGTTTCTGGATACGCCGGGACACGCAGCATTTACCTCGATGCGCGCACGTGGTGCTCAAGCCACAGACATCGTCGTGTTGGTAGTTGCAGCAGATGATGGCGTTATGCCGCAAACCATTGAAGCCATTCAACATGCAAGGGCTGCCAAAGTGCCGTTGGTAGTTGCGGTTAACAAAATGGATAAAGAAGGTGCCGACCCAGAACGTGTGCGAAACGAACTTGCGCAACACGATGTCATTTCTGAAGAATGGGGTGGTGATACTCAGTTCATTCCGGTGTCAGCGTTAAAAGGAGAAGGTATTGATAACCTGCTCGACTCCATCACGTTGCAATCAGAAGTGCTTGAACTTGTCGCTGTACCGGAAGGTAAGGCTAGCGGCTTGGTCATCGAGGCGTCGTTGGATAAAGGTCGTGGACCGGTTGCAACCGTTCTAGTTCAGCAGGGCACGCTTAAGCGTGGCGATATTCTGATTTGTGGGTCAGTTACTGGTCGCGTTCGTGCCATGTTTGATGAGTCTGGTACAGCGTTGGAAGAAGCCGGCCCGTCTATGCCTGTGCAAATTCTCGGATTATCAGCAACACCCAATGCTGGCGATGAAATGCTGGTAGCAGCAGACGATAAAATTGCCCGCGAACTAGCCTCTCTTCGTGAAGGAAAGCATCGCGATGCGCGTTTGGCTGAACGACGTCCAGCGAAACTCGACGATGTGTTCTCGCAGTTTAATTCTGAAACGCCTGCGCTTAATTTGTTAGTTAAGTCAGATGTTAAAGGTAGTTTCGAAGCTATTCGCGACTCGCTTGAAAAACTGTCAACCGATGAAGTGCAAATTCGCGTTATAGGCGGCGGTGTTGGTGGTATCACTGAATCCGATGCTAATCTGGCAGCTGCGTCAAACGCCTTGTTGGTAGGCTTTAATGTGCGAGCAGACAACGCTGCGCGTCGTTTGGTGCAAGAGCATGATATCGACCTTCGCTACTACAGCGTTATTTACGAGCTTATCGATCTGGCTAAGTCAATAGCGGGTGGTATGTTGGCACCGGAAATTCGCGAGCGCATTATTGGTAACGCTGAAGTCAAAGACGTTTTCACGTCCCCCAAGTTTGGTCAGATTGCCGGTTGTATGGTTGTCGATGGGGTAGTGCGTAAAGACGAACCTATTCGTGTTCTTCGCGATAACGTGGTTATTTACGAAGGCGAACTCGAATCACTGCGTCGCTTTAAAGACGATGTTAAAGATGTGCATATGGGTACCGAGTGCGGTATCGGTGTTAAAAACTACACCGACGTACAGCCAGGCGATGTTATCGAAGTATTCGAACGCACTGAGGTAGCGCGGTCGCTCTAATGCCGAATGATTATCCAAGAAGTCATCGCGTTGCAGATTTTATACAACGCGAATTAGTTGACTTAATTCGAAGTGATATCAAAGACCCACGCGTGTCACCGATGCTGACGATTTCGTCAGTCGAGGTGTCGCGTGATTTGTCCAGCGCTAAAATTCACTATACCGTGATGGATGAAAGCGAGCGCGAAGGCACGCAACAGGCGTTAACGGGTGCCGCTGGTTTTCTGCGGCGACAGCTGGCGTCTCGGCTGAATACCCGATCGGTGCCAGCTTTGCGATTTTACTACGACGATTCCATTGAACGTGGTGCACGTATGTCTGCGCTTATCGACAGCGCGGTGGCATCCAATACAACAGCCGATGAAAACGGCGATAGCGAAGATGCTTCAGATAACGATGCGTTAGCTAATGGGTCGCCGGAATAAAAAAGGCCGTAAACTGCACGGCATTTTGCTGCTCGACAAACCAGCCGGCGGCAGTTCAAACAAGGTTCTACAGCGCGTTAAGCGTTTGTACGATGCTCAAAAAGCCGGGCATACCGGCACACTCGACCCCCTTGCAACTGGCATGCTGCCTATTTGTTTTGGCGAGGCAACTAAACTCAGTGGTTACTTGCTGGATGCCGACAAAGGCTATCAAACAACCTTAACGCTGGGTGTGACCACCAATTCTGCCGATGCAGATGGCGATGTACTGCAAACCAGAGCCGTACCAGATTCGCTGGATCGCGCTGCCTTTGAAGCCGTTTGTGCACACTTTGTGGGTGAGCAATCCCAGATACCGCCGATGGTTTCGGCCATAAAAATTGACGGTAAGCCTCTGTACAAGCTTGCCCGTGAAGGTCTCGAAATTGAGCGCAAACCTCGCCATGTTGTTATTAGTCAGCTCGATGTACTGGATTTCGACGGGCTGCAGGCAACGCTCTCTGTGCGTTGTTCCAAAGGTACGTATATTCGCAGTCTGGTGTCTGATATTGGCGAGCGAATCGGTTGCGGAGCGCATGTGGCGAAGCTTCGCCGGGTTTTCGTTTCACCCTTTGAAGCCTTGCCTATGTGGAATGAATCACAAATAGAAGCCGCTGACGATGCTGACGCCTTGATTTTACCCATGGATGTTGGCCTTAAGCATTTGTCACACTGTGTTCTGTCTGCCGAACAGTGCACCCATTTTTACCAAGGGCGTCAGATTAGCGGCGATTTTGCAGACAGCCATGCGCCTGTTATTGGCGAAGATTGCCGTGTCTATGATGCGCAATCGGCGTTTTTGGGCATCGCCACATTCGTTGGCGGTAATCTGGCTGCGCCAAAAAGAGTGCTGCAACTTGACTAACGCTGAATTCTTTGTGGAGTCAAGCCCACAGCCGCCAAACAAGCCCTGGGAAGTGATATAATGAGGGGTTTTTACACAATCACAGTAACACTAAAGTTGGAGTTTCATTAGTAATGTCTTGTCTCAGCGCTGAAGTAAAAGCGGAAATCGTTAAAGAACACCAGATCGACTCTACGGACACAGGGTCACCGGAAGTTCAAGTTGCCTTGTTGTCCGCACGCATAAACCATTTAACCGATCATTTTAAGCAACACAAACACGATCACCACTCTCGTCGTGGTCTGCTGCGTATGGTTAACCAACGCCGCAAACTGCTGGATTATCTACATCGTAAAGATGCGAGCCGCTACCAGAACCTGATCAAGCGCCTCGGCCTACGCCGCTAGTCGCCCACAACGCAAAGGAAATCCAGTGACAGCTTATTCGAAAACATTTGAGTACGGTGCCGACACCGTCACGCTGCAAACGGGTGAAATCGCTCGTCAAGCAACTAGTGCGATAGTTGCTAGCATGGGTGATACCGTCGTCCTAGTTACCGTCGTGGGGCGCAAAGAAGCGAATCCCGGTCAGAGCTTTTTCCCTCTAACCATCAATTATCAGGAAAAAACATACGCTGCTGGAAAAATTCCCGGTGGCTTTTTTAAACGAGAAGGGCGTCCGGCTGAAAGCGAAACGCTGATCTCGCGTTTAATCGATCGACCACTTCGTCCACTGTTCCCAAAAGGGTTCATGAACGAAGTACAGGTGATAGCCACAGTGATGTCACTCGATCCTCAGATTAGCCCGGATATCCCTGCCATGTTGGGTGCCTCCGCAGCGCTGGCTTGTTCAGGCATCCCCTTTGCCGGCCCTATCGCCGGTGCGCGAGTAGGTTATAGCGATGGTCAGTACATGCTAAACCCAACACTTGAGCAGCTCGAAACATCAGAACTTGACCTTGTTGTTGCAGGTACCGACTCAGCCGTACTCATGGTTGAATCAGAAGCCAATATTTTATCTGAGCAAGTCATGCTAGACGCTGTTATGTTTGGTCATGAACAGCTTCAAACAGCGATCATTGCTATTAAACAATTGGCTGAAGAAGTGGGCACACCTGCTTGGGAATGGTCGGCACCAGTTGCTGATGAAGCCTTAGCTGCCAAAGTCACTGAAGCGGTGCAATCAGATTTAATCGCCGCTTACTCGGTTGCCGACAAAATGGCTCGTCAAGATGCGGTTAGCGCAGCTAAAGACAAAGCCGTTGAAGCATTGGCCAGCGACGATGACGCCGGTTGGTCTGCAGACGATGTTAAAAAAGCATTTGGTTCATTGGAAAAATCCATTGTTCGCGGTCGAGTCATTGCTGGTGAGCCTCGCATTGATGGTCGTGATAACTCAACGGTACGACAAATCACGGTACACACGGGTGTGCTTCCAAGAACACACGGCTCTGCTGTTTTTACCCGCGGTGAAACGCAGGCAATTGTTACTGCAACTTTGGGTACTACCCGCGATGCGCAAATTATCGATGCGTTATCGGGCGAAACGCGTATGGCGTTTATGCTGCACTACAATTTTCCTCCGTACTGTGTGGGTGAAACCGGTTTTGTTGGTTCACCTAAACGCCGCGAAATTGGTCATGGAAAATTGGCAAAACGCGGTGTTCAAGCGGTTATGCCAAACGATGAAGATTTCCCATACACCATCCGCGTTGTATCGGAGATCACAGAGTCTAACGGTTCCAGTTCAATGGCATCGGTCTGTGGTACCAGCCTTGCGCTAATGGATGCAGGTGTGCCTCTTAAAGCACCGGTTGCCGGTATCGCAATGGGCTTGGTTAAAGAAGACAACGGCCATGCTGTACTTAGCGATATCCTCGGCGATGAAGATCACCTTGGTGATATGGACTTTAAAGTGGCTGGTACATCTGAAGGTATTACAGCGCTTCAAATGGATATCAAAATCACGGGCATAACGCGCGACATTATGGAAACTGCTTTGGCACAGGCTAAAGAAGGCCGCATGTTTATTCTTGGCGAAATGAATAAGTCTTTGAGTGAAGCACGCAACGATCTATCCGAGCATGCGCCACGATTCATCACCGTTAAAATTCACCCCGAAAAAATCGCTGCGGTGATCGGTAAAGGTGGTGCAGTAATTCGTGCACTCACTGAAGAAACCGGTGCAACGATTGATATTGGTGATGATGGTCTTATCAAGATCGCTTCAAGTGATCGTGCAGCAGGCGAAGAAGCGCGTCGTCGCATTGAATTGATCACAGCTGATGTTGAAGTGGGTACGGTTTACGAAGGTCGTGTTCAGAAGATTATGGACTTCGGTGCCTTCGTTAATATCTTGCCAGGTAAAGACGGTTTGGTGCATATTTCGCAGATCTCTGAAGAGCGTGTTCAGAATGTTGCAGATGCATTATCTGAAGGGCAGATGGTTACTGTAAAAGTGCTTGAAGTCGATAAGCAGGGTCGTATTCGCTTAAGCATGAAAGCCGTGGAAGAAGGCGAGGCAGTATCTGAGTCATAATCACTGCTTTAACCGTAAGACATAGTACTGTGTAGCTTCGTGGCAATGCGCCGTTAAGTTACCAGTACTGTTTAAAAAAGGAGCCCCAGTGCTCCTTTTTTTGTGGCGATTAAAAACACCGGTAAAGCGTTTATAGGGGTATAACGTTTATATGGGCACGACGCGGCAACAAAAAATAGATGAAGGCTTTATGCAACAAGCCATTGATCTAGCCAACAAAGCCAGTTCGAATGGCGAAGTACCAGTGGGTGCGCTGGTGGTTATCGATAATCAGGTAGTGGCTACCGGTTGGAATCAAACGATTGAACTGTGCGATCCAAGTGCCCATGCAGAAGTGCTTGCGTTGCGTAAGGCTGCTCATCAGTCTGGTTCGCATCGGCTTGGCGGTGCAACGCTCTACGTCACCTTAGAACCTTGCTTAATGTGTTGTGGCATCATCCAGCATGCACGCGTAGAAAGGCTGGTGTATGGTGCGCGTGAACCCAGAACGGGTGCTGTTGTGAGTACCCATGAAACCTTAATGCAGTCTGGGACTTACCCTCGCATTAGTATTGTTGAAGGTGTGCTCGCTGAACAAAGTACGGCCATCATGCAAACGTTTTTCAAAGCCCAGCGATAATGCTCGACTACACGCTCTCAATCATTCTGCTGCTTTTTGCTGTTGCCGTTATCGCTGGTTGGATTGATGTGGTTGCCGGTGGCGGTGGGTTATTAACGGTTCCTGTATTGATGATGGTGGGCCTTCCACCGGCCGTGGCTGTCGCTACTAATAAATTGCAAGGTACTGCCGGGACGTTCAGCGCCTCGCTTTTTTTTATACGAAAAGGCCAAATAGATTTACGGCTTTTGGGTTTTCCTGTTTTATGTACCTTAGTAGGTTCTGTGTTGGGTAGTTTTGCCTTGCTGCAATTCGACGCTTCACAGTTAATGCTGTTTTTACCAATACTTTTAGTGGCTATAGGTCTTTACTATTGGTTATCGCCGTCTATTTCTGACTTACCCAGAAAGGCACGTCTGGGTATTCCGGCGTTCTCAGTTGGTGTGTGTTTGGCGCTGGGTTTTTACGATGGATTTCTTGGACCGGGCGCGGGCAGTCTCTATGCTTTGGCTTTGGTGTCGTTGATGGGGTATGGCTTGGCCAAGGCTACCGCTTACGCCAAGGTACTGAATTTTGTCAGTAACTTCTCAGCGTTAGTGTATTTTTTATTGTTCGGGCAAATTGCCTGGATTGCCGGCTTTATCATGATGGCTGGCCAGCTAATTGGTGCGCAATTAGGGGCGCGGTCTGTTTTATTGCACGGCAGTGCTTTAATTAAACCAATGGTGGTTGTCGTTTGTTTCGCAATGTCAGGTAAGTTGTTATACGACCATTGGGTTTAATTAGTTAACTTTTAGCGCGGCTTGTACGGCGTAACTCAGTTCTAATAATTGTTTGTCTTGGCCGCCGGGCATCATTAATTGCAAGCCTGTTGGCAAACCGGCTTGGTGCATGGGTAATGAGATTCCACACATGCCCAGCAAGTTACCTGGCTGTGTATTTCTAGAAGCTTGCAGTGATCGATTAAACATTTTTTTGTCGTTTAAAGATTCAACAGTCATGGGCACAAACGGGCAGGTTGGGCTTACCCAGCAGTTGAGTTCGTGAAAGGTTTTCAAGGCCTTCGATTCCAGGTATTGGCGACGCTTTTGCGCAATCAGATGATTAATAGCAGTAACGTGTAATCCATGAGCAGCGCGTTGTTCGGTAACCGTATCGATACTATTTCTGATTTGTTCGAACAGTTCAGTAGTCAGCGAGGTAAGGATTTCCGGCCCCACAATATCGGGAAATAAATATTCGCGTTCCACAGCTTCAGGAAAATCTATATCCACTCGTATGGCACCTGCATCGCACATTGCGTTGCAGGCGGCTTCAAAGTCTTTTGCAACTTGCTCGTCCAAGTCGTCCAGAAACAACGTGTGTGGTACGCCAAAGTGCATGCCTTTCAGGCTTTGTCGTCTTTCTACTGACTCGCCCGTCATCAGTGTATGCAACAACGCAGCGTCTGATACTGTTCTGCAAAGCGGGCCCACTGAGTCGAGTGTAGGGGACAACGGGAATATGCCATCTAAGGGCCAGCGACCAACGGTTGTTTTGTGCCCCACAATGCCAGTAAAGCAAGCGGGTATGCGTATTGAGCCGCCAGTATCTGTGCCAATGGCTAATCCGACAGAACCACTGGCAAGCGCCACGGCTGAGCCACTGGAAGAGCCTCCCGGTATGCGGTGTGCTTTTCGATCAACCGGGTTCCACGGCGTTCCTCTGGACTCGTTAACACCGGTAGCCCCCAGTGCAAATTCAACCGTTTTAGTTTTGCCTAACACAATCGCACCACTGGCTTTCAGTGTTTTAATTAATCCGCCTTCGCTGCCATTTAAGTGAGATGTTTGAGCGTTGGAGCCGTTGGTAGTCGCTAAGCCATCAACAGCTATGATGTCTTTAATACCCAGTGGCAGGCCCATCAGCGGCCCAAAGTCTGTGCCGTTTGCGAGTAGGGTGTCTAAGCCGCGAGCTACATTTAAAGCTCGTTCATCATCAAGACATTCATAAGCATTTAGCTCAGCATTTGAATGTGCTGTCTCCAAACAATGAGCAATCGTTTGTTCGATGGTTCGTTCGCCGTTGCGAACAGACTCGGCCCAATTAACGATACCTTTTTCAAAAAGATCTGTGGTTGATGTTTCTGATAGAGAATTGGACATGGCTTAAGCTGATGGTGTTAGTGGACAATAGTGATGTTGCAGTGGATATTACCGTTGTTTAGTCGGCGCTTTCTACGTTGAAAACAGTGCCGTCAATGCTTGTGACGCGAACCTTAGCGCCTTGTGCCAAATCGGGGCCCGCAACTTGCCAACGAGTATCATCGACATTTACGCTGCCATAGCCGTTATTGATAGCTTCGTTCAGCGTAAACGTTCTCCCCACATATTGTTCGCCGCGTCTGTTTAGCTGTGGTTTATCTGAAGCAATGGGTTTGTGTTTAAACCAACTTCTACCAGCTAATACAGCAACAACGCTTAGCACACCAAATAAGATAAATTGAATGGGCCACGACAGACCAACAACAAAAAATATGATTAGGCTCATCATTAAGGCTGCTAACGCAATCCAGATGAAGAACGATGCGGGTGCCAAAATTTCTACAATAAGTAGCAGCATGGCAACAACGAGCCAATGCCACCAAACCAAACTATTGAAAAACTCGCTCATGATCAGCCTCCGCTTGGTTTACCTGCATCTTTTGCCAGTTCAACGATTCCGCCAATAGCGCCAATTAAACTGCCGGCTTCTAACGGCATGAACAAGGTTTTTTGATTAGGTGAGGTTGCAATGTCTTTTAATGCTTCTGTGTAGTTAGTAGCAACAAAGTAATTTATTGCTTGTATATCACCGGCGGCAATGGCCTCAGACATCATGCGCGTTGCATTCGCTTCAGCCTCCGCTTCGCGCTCTCTGGCTTCTGCATCTCTAAAAGCTGCATCGCGACGACCTTCTGCCTGTAATATTGCCGACTGTTTGGCACCTTCCGCTTCTAGAATTTGAGATTGCCTAACGCCGTCGGCCTCGAGTATAGACGCTCTTTTTTCACGCTCGGCTTTCATTTGTCTGGCCATCGAAGCAACTAAGTCGGCAGGTGGGTTAATGTCTTTGATTTCTATGCGGGTCACCTTGGTGCCCCACGGCCTGGTGGCGTCATCGACGACGCCCAATAGCATGGCGTTGATTTTATCGCGTTGTGAAAGCAGTTCGTCCAAGTCCATAGAGCCCATGACTGTGCGGATATTTGTCATGACCAAATTGAGAATGGCGTTGGGTAAATCGGTAACTTCATAAGCAGCTTTAGCGGCATCGACCACTTGATAGAAAACAACGCCGTCAACGGTAACCATAGCGTTGTCTTTGGTGATTATTTCCTGAGAAGGTACATCTTTAACGATTTCCATCATATTCAATTTATTGCCGACTTTATCGAAAAAAGGAATGATGAAACTTAGCCCTGGCCGAAGTGTACGGGTATATCGACCAAAACGCTCAACCGTATATTCCATACCCTGTGCCACAACGATGACAGTACTTTTTACAATGAAGATTGCCAGAAGTACAAAAACCACGGCAACGATGCCTGATGAACCAATAAGATTTAATAGATCATTCATTGTCATTCGATAGGGGAG
>CALDTX010000074.1 GCA_937923565.1 uncultured Granulosicoccaceae bacterium
GTGGCATCGAGTTCGCCGTTACGAATTGCATCTAACTCCAAACCTGTTCCACCCCAACCGGTTGAAAATATTTCTTTTTCTTTTCCTACCGCTTTCTGAGCTTCTACTGAACCCATAGACATAGCCGTGTTCGCATTATGAATAACAGTGGCTTCAGGATAGCTTTGTAGAATCAAAGAAGTACCTTCAAAACCACCTTCACGTTGGTATTCACCGTAATGTTCATAAACAACATTCCAATTGGCTTTCTCAGCAACACAATTTTTAAAATCACCCGAACGCTGATTATCAGTAATGCCTGGAATACCGCGATTCATTGCATAGGTGACATCGTTGCCTAAGCGCTCAACCATGTAATCACATATTTTCAACGCACCATAAGCAGAAGAAAAGTCGAACCAACCGGCAGGTTGTGGGTCAAGGAATTTAAGCGGTGTATGGAAAGCCCAAACAAAGGTAGTCAGGTTTTCATTCTTAGCCAGTTTTTCGATGTTATCGCCCTGAATGGCAAGTTCAGAAGGTCCAAAAATAACGAAGTCGTAGATGTCGGAATCCTGATCAACTTGCGATGCATAAGTTGATTGCAAAGAATGCTCAACTTGACGACTGGCAAACTCAGTTGCCTCAAAGACTATACCAAGCTCTTCCAATCTTTTGGTAAGGGCTAAGTAGTTGCGCGCCCAAAAATCAGACGTATCTGCTGACGGGTAAATAAGCGCTATTTGCAGCGGTTTATCCCTATTTCCTGTGTATTTTTTTGCAGGCTCAGCAGTGGCATTTTGCAAGGCTTCCAAAGCACCGTCTTGATTGACTTCACCCGGTAACCAGTGGTCACGATCAGCAATGCCATCCATCTCGCGTAGTGGCAATGATTGTTGCGCCAAACTCTGGCCGCTGAGTACTATTGCAGTGGCTGCAATCAGTCCTATTTTGTAATTCATTTCCATCTCCTCACTCTATAGTAGTTATAAGCCGCATCAGGCGACCCGCTTGATAGGAGTCCATCTAGCCACTTGGCTTGACGTCACCCGAAAAGAGCATTCCCAAAATAGCAAGCACTAACAGACTAACGACGATAATCGCAAATAGTCGGACTGTTTTTGACTCCTTAGGGTTTTGAAACAAACTAGCCAAGCCTGCTCCACCATCTCGATCTTTCTTCTGTAGCCAGGTGTACAAAGCCACAGAGAAGATAATCACCACACCAGAAGCAACGGACTGCCAGAAAAACTCAATACGCAGTGTGACCAATGCATTGATCATCATAGATAGCAACAGCACGCCGGCTAATGACCCCAAAATAGAAGCGCGACCACCAAATAACGAGGTGCCTCCAACGACCACCGCCGCGATAACGTGTAAGTTAAAATACGGTGCAGAGGTTGCTTGAATAGCGTTGAGTTTGCCTGTTAATAAAATGCCAGCGAGCGCCGCCATTGTGCCCATCAGTACGTAGGCATAAACGCGATGCCTATCGACATCGATGCCCGTCATATCCGAAGCTTCAGGGCTTGAACCAATAGAGATGGTGTAGCGCCCGAAATGTGTTGATGTTAATAGAAAGTATCCCAACAACATAGTGATGAGTCCAATAACCACTGGCGTTGGTAAATAGGCCAATGATTGACCTCGGCCTATCTCTGTTACTAATTCCGGAAAACGAGCTAGCACTAAACCCTTTGCTAAAACCAGCGCGATGCCTCGATAAACGAGATCCATCGCTAGGGTTCCTATTAGGTCGGGTACTTTGAGTCTGGTGATAACAAGTCCGTTTATTAGTCCCATTAAAGCGCCGAGTGCTAAAGCGATTAGCATGGCAACCGGCACTGGAAAAGCATATTGTTTGATTAAAAAGGCCATTACAATCGCTGACAACGCGGCAACTGAACCAATGGATAGGTCAATACCTCGTTGGGTAATAACAAACGTCATCGCCATCGCCATAGGCATGTACAAGGCAGCATCAAGCAATATCTGATTGAGGTTGGATGCGCGAAAATACCTAGCGGGTTCAACTATTCCCATGAACAGCAAGATGGCAATAATCATTGCCATTGGACCAATAAAACTAACGTAGGGTTGTAGTTTCTGCCCCATGCTCAAATGGGAGGTAGTTTGCTCTGACATATCGATATCCCTTAACCCGTAGTAGTGGCGCCCGTTGAGGCAGCGCCAACGATCATGCTGAGCACTTCTTCGTTATCTGTTTCACTCGTTTTTACAACACCCACACATTGCCCGCGACGTTGTACATGTATGCGATCTGAAATGGCAAAGACATCATCTAAAGAGTGAGAAATAACGATGACAGTGAGTCCCTGATTCCGCAAAGACTTGATGAGCTGCAACGTTTTTGCTGTTTCTTGAGGCCCTAACGCCGCTGTGGGTTCATCCATGACTAACACACGAAGGTTTTCATGCCGAACAGCGCGAGCTATCGCAACCGCTTGCCGTTGACCACCGGAAAGGCTTTCAGTGAGCACATCCATACTTTTCAGTTGAACACCGAGCCTGTCTTTAAGCGTACGGGTTGCTTCCAGTTTCATTTTTTTGTTGTCCAGAACACTCATTCCAAGAAAAGATTTTGTGAGTTCGGAGCCTAGAAAAAGATTCTGTGCAGGTGTTAAATGATCAGCGATAGCTAGGTTTTGATAAACCGCATCGACACCAGCCGCAATTGCATCGGAGTGGTTCGACATAGTAAACGGTTGCCCATCGAGTTCAATAGTGCCGCGCGTGGGTTGATACACCCCGGTTAAGATTTTTATTAGTGTGGATTTACCTGCTCCGTTATCGCCAACAATCGCTAAAACTTCGCCTGCATAAGCGGTGAGATCGACGTTATTGAGCGCTACAACACCACCAAATTGTTTGGTAATGCCACGCATTTTAATCACAGCACTGTCTGTTTCAGTTATCGCGTGCAGATTCATAATCCCTCACCCTGTATTTGCGTACAGACTCAAAAGCCGACACATCGGACGAACATAAAGCCCGACGAACGCAACAGAAACGCGCTCATTCTTGGTTTTCACATCAACCGAAAAAGTAACGTTACCGATAACGTAAACTAACTGATCGAAAAAATAAATTCAAGTGCCAGGTAAATTTAGATTGAGGAGTGGTAAAAAAATCTACCGACGAAACGCAGAATATTTGACCGAACTAGCTACAGCTACGCGCCGAACTATTTTGATAACACTCAGAATAAGCGTCTTTGATCGTCGTAAATTCAAAATCAGCCAACAGCTTGCGAGTTTTGTTGGCAGTGCTGCGTAGATGTAAATAGTGCGTCAGTTTCGGTAACCGCCGTTTGAACGATACTCTCGGATGCGCTGGGTCGTACTCCCAAGGGTGCATGTAAAACACCAGTCCTTGATTTTCCGACATCAATCGTTTTATCAACAGAGCACTCAATGCATAGGGATAAAGCCTGAAGTAGCCACCGCCGCTCATGGGTAAATTGCGTGCCCACTTCAACCCTGGCTTAGGCAGTTGTACCGTACTCAATGGAATTTCGTAAATGTGGTTACCGGCATCGGTTCGTAGCCAGCCCGGCGCACGGTTTGCTCCAGGCATGCCGTATCGGTAGTTGTTTATTGGAAACAAACTCGAATCATATAAAAAACCTTCATCAAGTAAGATATCCAAAGCCCAACGTGATTGCGCTGTGATAGAAAAATACGGCGCTCTATAGCCTTCAATGGCAACACCGCATAGATCTTCAAGAATTTGTTTGCTTTTTCTGAGCTCTGTCTGAAACTCCTTTGGCGTTTGCTGGTATACAAAACGATGCGAATAGCCATGACTTGCAATATCATGGCCCTGCTCTTTCAGTTGACGAATAATGTCGGGGGTTTTCTCTGCCTGATAACCCAACACAAAAAACGTTGCTTTTGTATTTGAGGCCGCTAGCAGATCGAGTAAGCGGTCGAGCCCTTCGCGAATGCGCGGAGCAAACTGCTCCCAGTGCTGCATATCGATTTCTATGCCCTGATACCAGTCTTCCAGATCAACACTGAATATGTTTTGGGGTTGTTGTTTCATACCACGTGTGCTTCGGATCGATAAACCAAGCAAACGATACTGGCAACAAGCATGCAAAAGAACACCAGTAAATAAACTGGCCATAGCACCAGATTAAACTGATGAATTGCGATGGCCAAAGCTGATGCTATCAGCGCTATCAGCCACAGAAACGCGACACTGGATTGTTCGCTAAACCCAATAGACACTAACCGATGCGATAGGTGATCTTTGCCACCGACTGAAACCGGCTGACCACGCAGCGTTCTGGTGATCATAACCATCAAAGTATCGCTCAGCGGAACTGTACATAAAAGCGGCGCGAGCAGCCAATTCATCGAGAATGAGAACGGGTTTTTACTACCGATAGTCTCATCTTGAAAATGGAAGTTAGTCGTGCTGCTAAGCAGTAAAACACCAACGGCTATCAGGTACCCAATCCACAAAGAGCCTGTATCACCCATAAAGAGTTTTGCCGGATTTTTATTGAGCACCAGAAACCCCGCTAAAGATGCAGCCAGCAAGTAGTAAAGAAAACTGAGACTGTATAGTGTTTCGTGATCAGCAATCAAATAAGCGATCGTCAAGCTGGCGATGAGTGCAACGCCCCCGGCGAGACCATCCATATTATCTAACAGGTTAAAGGCATTCAAAATGCCAACTACCCATGTACAAAAAATAAACCCATAGAAGACTGAGTAATTGCTATCTGGTTCGATACTTTTTGGGAAGATGTCGTTGCCTACTGAGTTAACCAATACAAGAAACAACAAAGCGGTAAGTGTTTGCAATAACAGCTTTGTTCGGGGTTGCATTGGCTTAATATCATCATATAAACCCAGCACCAGTAGTGGCACCGCGCAGAGCAACACAACCCCACTCACTGCATCGGTTGAGCCAGCAACTAACGTGGCGCAGGTGACACCAAGAAAAATAGGAACACCACCCAGCCCAGGTGTGATGTCGTTATGCCAACGGTTTTCAGCTGGCTCTACATTGCCAATGCGCTTGAGTGTATGTGATCGTGTGATAATCCAGCAAGCGATTAGCGAAATCGTGAATGCGCTAAATACAGCTAAGTAGAATTGCATCAGCCCATTGCGACAGCTTGCGGTAACGGGCGGCAGTGCTCGATAACACTGTCTATAATGTCGTCGAGTGAGTAGCGTGGTTGGTAACCAATTTGAAGGTCTAATTTATTGCAGTCTGGCACGCGTCTTTGCATATCTTCAAACCCTTTGGACTCGAAAGCCTCGCTATAAGGAATGCATTTAATCTGAGAGCGTGAATTCAATTTACGTTTAATTTTTACCGCAAGGTCCATCATAGAGACCTCGATAGAACCGCCAATATTAAACACCTCTCCAACAGCGCTTTCATCCATTGCCAAACGATAGCTTGCATCAACAGTGTCCAAAACATGTGTAAAGGTTCTACGTTGAGTACCATCCCCGTGCACAGTAATCGGCTTGTCGTTAAGTGCCTGATTAACAAAAGTCGGTAGCACCATGCCGTATTGGTCGCTTTGCCGTGCACCAACCGTATTAAAAAAGCGTGCAATCGTTACCGGAAGCGCATTTTCGCGATGATGCGCAATGGCTAAAAATTCATCAATCGCCTTTGAACACGCATAGCTCCAGCGGGTTTTCATGGTGTTGCCATAAACTAAGTCATCGTCTTCGCTAAACGGTGTTTTTGTATTTTTGCCGTAAACTTCGGAAGTCGACGCCAGCAGAATTCTTTTATTCCACTTACTGGCCTGTCCGAGCACAGTTTCAGTCCCGCGAATATTGGTTGTCATGGATGTTAACGGTTTATCCATTATTAGCTTCACTCCAACGGCGGCGGCTAAATGAAAGACCACATCTGCGCGCTTAATCAGTGGTGCGATTACTACTTCATTGCTTATGTCACCCACAATGAGTTCAAAGCGCGAATGATTCAATAAATGTTGCACATTGTGATAGCTGCCCGTGGAGAGGTTGTCTAACGCTACAACATGATGCCCTTCGGCAATTAACCGTTCAGCCAAATGAGAGCCGATGAATCCGGCTCCACCGGTTATTAATGCTTGTTTAACCATCGTATTCTGTTCAATTGTTGCTAAGTTGTTCGGA
>CALDTX010000075.1 GCA_937923565.1 uncultured Granulosicoccaceae bacterium
CAGCGTAGCCACCCAGTTTAGAGGTTTGTAGTTTTAATGTAGCCATCGCTTGTGCCATGGTGGTCGCACACGCAACGCCATCCAACACGGGCAAGCCATGTTTGTTTGATAGGGTTTGTGCTAAATCAGCCATGCCTGCGCAACCCAACACGATAGCTTCTGCGTTGTCTTCATCGATTGCTCGTTCTATCTCAAGGCTGATCGTGTTGAACGCGTCGCTGCCCGGTTTTTCAAGATCGAGTACCGGAATTTCTGAAGCCCTGACTTTTGCGCATCGGCTGGCAAGGCCATAGCGAACCAGATTATGTTCGATGGCGCTAACGGATCGGGACAAGGTTGTTATAACGGAAAACTTGTTCGATAGAATAGACGCAAAATGAAACGCGGCCTCGCCAATACCAATAACCGGGCAATTGACAATACAACGTGCCGCATCGAGTCCGGTATCATCGAAGCAAGCGATGATCACGGCATCAACATCGCGGTTCTCTTCAATGACTGCCAACATACCACTCAGACTTATCGCTTCATCGTAGTAGCCCTGAATACTGGCTGGCCCTGCGCTTGGGTTTAGTGCAATGATCTGTGTATTATCGCTGGCCACATTTTTTGCGGCTGCGCCAATTTTGGTGGTCATGCTTTGGGTGGTGTTCGGATTAACAACTAAAATGCGCATACGTTTTCCTAAACCTCGAGCCCTAAATAAGCCGCCTTTATGCGATCGTCGCCTTTAAGTTCAGCAGACAAACCACTGAGCGCAATAGACCCTGTCGACATAGCGTAAGTGCGGTTGGATATCGAAAGCGCCATGCGAGAATTTTGCTCAACCAATAACACCGATACTTTTTCATCCCGGCTAATGGCCACGATGGCACGCGCAATGTCTTGTACAAGTTTGGGTGCTATACCTAAAGAGGGTTCGTCGAGAAGCAGTAAACGAGGTTTAGCCATGAGTGCACGTCCAATCACCATCATTTGTTGCTCGCCACCTGAAAGGGTGCTGGCTTGTTGGCTAAAGCGTTCTTTAAGCCGTGGGAAACGTTCGAGTACGCTCTCTAAAGAGCGCTGAATAGCCGCTTTATCGGTGCGCGTAAATGCGCCCATTAATAGATTGTCTTTAACGCTCATGAACGGAAAAACACGGCGTCCTTCCGGCACCATGGCAATGCCTTTTTTTACAATTTCCGCCGCATTGACACCGTCGAGGCGTTCACCCATGTATTGGATGTCGCCAGACTTAATGGGGTTTAATCCGGTGATGGCGCGCAGTATGGAAGATTTGCCTGCGCCATTTGCGCCGATAAGTGCAACAATCTCGCCTTCGTTCAGTTCGATCGATACGCCTTTTAAAGCGTAAACATGATCGTAGTACAGTTCGACGTTATTAAGATTCAGCATGGCTGGCATGAGTTAAATTCCAATTTCATCATCTTCACTACCAAGGTAGGCTTCGATGACTTTTTCATTAGACTGGATTTGCTCAGGCGTGCCTTCAGCAATTTTTTGTCCGAAGTTGATAACCACAATGCGGTCGCTAATTTTCATTACAGCAGGCATATCGTGTTCGACCAAAAGTACAGTAACAGCCTTTTCATCTCTTAAGCTTCTTATCAGTGAAACCATGTGCATGGTTTCCTCCTGATTCATACCCGCGAACGGTTCATCGAGTAATAAAATTGTTGGCGCTGTTGCAAGGCCAATTGCTATACCCAGTGCGCGTAAATGACCCTGCGGCAAGTTAGACGCCAGCTCATCGCTGATGGATTGAATGCCAAGAAATTCGATAATTTCATCAGCTGATTCACCGAAGGCTTTTTCATCGGATTGCGCAACCGATGTGCCTAAGAAAAAACCCAGCAGCGAAGCTTTGGAGCGTAAGTGATGTGAAACAATGATGTTGTCACGAACGCTCATGGACTTAAACACAGTGGTTTCTTGAAATGTGCGTACAACCCCCATGCGAGCTACGGCATGAGGTGTTTTATCGGAAATTTTTTGCCCGTTGAATAAAACTTGACCGGAACTTGTGGGTACAAACGAAGAGATCAATTTAAACAGCGTCGATTTTCCCGCACCGTTTGGTCCGATAACCGATAGAATTTCGCCGGCGTTAACATTGAACGACACATCGTTAACGGCTACTAATCCACCGTAGCGTTTAGTAACTGAGTTGACTTGCAGCAGTGCGTTGCTCATTGTTGCTTTGCCCCGCGGTTAAATATTTTTAAGCTGAGTATGCCATTGGGTAGCATTAGGATGAGCGCTATTAGCAGTGTTGAATAGATCAGTAACTGGTACCGTCCAGTTGTAAATAATAAGTCCCAACCAAAATACAAAAACAACGTACCCAGCATAGGGCCAAAAACGTAGCCCAGACCGCCAAGGAAACAATTAAGCATGAAGTTAACGCTATCGGCGACTTGAAAGCTTGATGGGTACATGGACTGGGAGATAGCACCAAACATGGCACCGGCAACGCCGCCAAAAAAGCTGGATATAGAATAGGCCAGTATGCGTAAGTAGGCTGTATTAACGCCTATAGAGGCTGACAATTCTTCGTTTTGTTGTAGCGAGCGACACAAATGCCCTAAGCGTGAATTAACGATACGCCACAGCACGCCATAGCAGATAATCATCAAGATGACCGCAGCGAGATAGAACGCAAGCTTTGGGTTGGCTAAGGAATCGAAAGCAGGGATTAAAGTGAAACCAAAGATTGATAGCTCAGCTGGTAAAGGTATCGATGTGATGCCCTTTGCCCCATTCGTTATTGGTAGCGCTAAGGTGGCTAATCTCATGACTTCGGTAAGCACCAACGTTACCATTGCAAAGTAAACACCGCGTAAGCGAAGAATAGGGATGCCAATAAGTACACTGAGTGCGGCGCAGAAAAGCCCGGCAAGCGGAATAGTGACCCAAAAGTTAAAGCCAAACTTGGTCACCAGTATTGCGCCAACATAACCACCGGCCAGTGCGTAGGCACCTTGGCCAATATTGATTCTGCCGATATAAAAGGTGAGCCAAACACCGGCTGAGGCGATTGACAACAACGCCACAGACGTTAACGTGTAGTAGAAGTCCCAGCGACCACTCCACGAAATAAGTAAAGGTACGACGACTAATACAAACAGTATTAATAGTAGAAAACCAATGATTCCC
>CALDTX010000076.1 GCA_937923565.1 uncultured Granulosicoccaceae bacterium
CGATAGTCTGGAAGCAGCCGTTGTGCCGGCAACGCAATGGGCTGAGGAGCAGGCGGTGAGTTTGGCTGAAACCTCCGGAGCAGGTGATATTTCGGTGATGCACAAACGCCACGATAATATTGTTGAGAAAGATGGCGAACGTGTGTTTTTCGAGAGTGTCATTGTTGCCTATGCCTCAGGAAGACCAAAATCCGTGATTCGGTCTTGATTCGAGCAACAGCTGTGACAAGTCTTTTATTGTTTTTCGCCTCTAAAGGCATATAGTCGGTTGTGCAACTTGCAAAGGGCTTGTTGCGTAATACTTTATATAATGAAGAGGCAACACCATGTCAGCACTGGCACAAAATGCAAACAGTGAGAGCATCGATGAATACCCAACTTTATCGGAAATGGGTATCACACGTTTCAACGAAATAGCGAGCTATTCAATGCGTCAAGATGGCGCAGATGAAGATATTCTTAGAATTCACTACAAGCGCGCTAAAGGGTCATTGTTACCCACTAGCAGAAAATACCGGTTTGGTAGAGCCGTTAGCGCGGTGCTAACCGATAGCGCTACCGGCCAGCTCAGAGATCAGCATGAAATCTCACCGTTTTTGCTGAAGGCGGTTGATGAACTTGATACGCTGGTTAGTATCAGTAAACAGGCTATCAACACAAAAGAGCATTTGTTGGAAGAAATCGAAGAGCTTGAAATTCAGTTCAATCGACGTATATCAAATTTGCGAAAGCATATTAAGTCGTTGTAAAAATTGCTGCTTGATCAAGCAAAAACGGGCAAAGCTTACATGCTTTGCCCTGTTAGTGTTTACAGCACAACACCGAAAAAGTAGCGTTACAGTGAACCTGCAACGATAATAATAACCACTTTATCGTTGCAGGTTTCTTGCATTACTTACTTTCGATTTGGGATGTAAATATCGGTTACTGTTCCTTCGGCCACTTCAGCGGCAAAGTTCAGGGTTTCAGACAAAGTAGGGTGTGGGTGCACGGTTAACGCTAGGTCTTGTATGTCGGCGCCCATCTCTAAAGCGAGCACGGCTTCTGCAATAAGTTCACCCGCATTAGGACCTACCATGCCTGCACCTAGAACACGGTGCGTTTCCGGATCGTAAATTACTTTAGTAACGCCTTCATTACGCCCCATGCTTAAAGATCGTCCGCTTGCAGCCCAGGGAAAACTTGCTTTTTCTATCGCTATGCCTTCCTGCTTTGCTGCGGTTTCTGTCAGGCCCATCCAGGAAACTTCCGGATCGGTGTAAGCAACAGATGGAATTGTTTTCGCATCAAAATAGGATTTTTGTCCGGCGCATACTTCAGCTGCCACTTTGCCTTCATGTGTTGCTTTGTGAGCAAGCATGGGTTGGCCAACGATATCGCCGATAGCGAATATATGATCGACGTTGGTGCGTTGCTGCGAATCGACGGGTATGAAACCTCTGTCATCCACATGAACGCCTGCGGCCTGTGCATTGATGGTTTTCCCGTTTGGACTACGGCCAACCGCTAAAAGCACTCTATCGAAAGTATCCGACTCCGGCGCTTTGCCACCTTCAAATTCTACTATCAGCCCGTTGGTTTCACTGTTAATCGTTTTTACTTTTGACCCGATGAATATGTTTTCGAATTGTTTCTTTAAGTTGCGTTCCAACGGTTTAACAAGATCACGATCACAGCCGGGCATCAGTGTGTCAGATAATTCAACCACGGTTACCGCTGTACCTAAACCCGCATAAACACATCCCATTTCTAAACCAATAATGCCACCACCCACGATAAGTAAACGGTTTGGAATATCTTTTAAAGCCAATGCACCGGTTGAGTCCATTAACCGTTCATCGTCATAGGGAAGGCCGGGAATCTTAACGCTTTGAGATCCGGCGGCAATGATCGCGTGCTTAAAAGAGAGCTCACTTGGTTCATCGCCTTGGATGTTGATGGTATGGGCAGACGTGAACGACGCTAAGCCGTGTTTCACCGTCACGTTGCGTTGTTTTGCAAGCCCGGCAAGCCCGCCAGTAAGCTGACCGATGACTTTTTCTTTAAACCCTCTTAGTTTATCAATGTCGATAGTGGGTTCCGCAAAGGTGACACCGTGAGCAGCCATAGTTCGCGTTTCTTGAATAACGGCCGAAGTATGCAATAACGCTTTAGACGGAATACAACCAACGTTCAGGCAAACACCGCCGAGTTTTTCATACCGCTCGATCAGTAATACTTTTTGACCCAGATCAGCTGCACGAAAAGCGGCGGTATAGCCACCTGGTCCGGCACCGATAACCACTATGTCGTAATCGTGCTCAGTGGGTGCGTTGTTTGCCGCTGTACTGGCATGGCTCACAGCGGCACCGTTTGCTGGAACGTGGGTTTCAGTGGCTGCATCCGGTGCGCTTTGTGTTTCTGAAGCGTCAGTTTTTTCTGCTGGCGCATCTGACACTTCAATCACCAAAATGTCGTTGCCTTCGGAAACTTTGTCGCCAGTTTTTATTAGCATTGATGTAACGATGCCAGCAGTAGGTGAGGGTATTTCCATACTGGCCTTATCGCTTTCAACAGTAATCAGCGAGGTATCGACGTCGATCTGATCGCCAACCGATACCAGTACTTCGATAACTTCAACATCAGCTGTGTCACCGATATCGGGCAACTTAATAGTTTGTAGTTCGCTCATTTTGAGATTTTCACTAGAGAATTAAGCGCCTAACATCGGCAATGGTTTTACAGTAATGCGCAAGAAATCGCGCTGCTTCTGCACCGTCAACAACGCGGTGATCGTAGCTAAGGTCTAGCGGACACATCAGTTTAGGCTGAAAAGCTTGTCCGTCCCAAACAGGCTGCATACGTGCGCGTGTTATACCCAGTATCGCCACTTCCGGTGGGTTCACAATGGGTGTAAAAGCTGAACCACCAATGCCACCTAAACTGGAAATGGTCATTGAAGCGCCCTGCATTTCATCAGGTTTAAGTTTCTTTTGACGTGCCCGTGAACTGATATCTGCCATCTCTTCTGCCAGTTCGCTAATCGATTTTTTATCGACGTCGCGGAACACCGGAACTACTAGCCCGGCTTCCGTATCAACAGCAATGCCAATATGAAAGTATTTTTTATAGAACAAGGCTTGCCCGTCGGGCGATAGCGAAGAATTCACTTTTGGAAAGGCCTGTAAGGTTTTAACCAGCGCTTTCATATGAAAAGCCAAACCGGTTATCTTTGCGTCGCCTTCGCGCGCCTCTTGTTTCAGCTGTTTACGGAACGCTTCCATGTCTGAGATATCCGCTTCATCATGATGCGTAACCATGGGCACATTCAGCCATGCCCGGTGTAAATTGCTGGCACTGATCTTATTGATTCTACCGAGTTCAACCCGATCTATTTCTCCAAAACGGGTGAAATCAATTTCAGGGATAGCAGGTATGCCACCTAAAGCAGCCCCCTGTGTTGTGGAACCGTAGTTGGACCCAACCGACTCCATAGACTTCTTAATAAAAGATACAACGTCTGACTTAACAATTCGTTCTTTAGGGCCGGTACCGGTAATCAATGACAGATTAGCACCATGTTCGCGCGCATACCGTCTAACACCGGGGCTTGCGTGCGCTAAGCGAATTTTTTCGTCAGCAATATGCGCTGTAGGCGATGCCGGACTTGATACGTTAGTGCTGCCAGCAGCTAGCTGAGTTTCTGCGTTGGCAGGCGGCTTTGAGGTCGGCTCATTGGGTGCGTTTAAAGAGGTAGTATTGGACGACTTTGTTTCAATAACGTCGGGTTTGGGGGTTGGTTCTACCGCAGCTTCAGAAACTGTTTCTTCGCTTGCTGGCGCTGCTGCTCCCTCACTGGCGGTTACTGAGATAGTGCCAATAACATCACCTGTGTTGACGGTATCGCCAACTTTAACAGTAATCGATTCAACAACACCATTATGCGATGCCGGTATTTCCATACTGGCTTTATCGCTTTCTAAGGTAATCAGTGAGTCATCAATGCTAATAGCATCGCCTTTACCCACGAGTATTTCAATGATTTCAACATTTTCAACATCACCGATATCGGGAACAACGATGTTAATGAGATTCTCTGATGGAGTAGTCATGTTAGCGCCTCCTTAAACCGATACCGGATTCGGTTTGTCAGGATCGATGGCGTATTGTTGAATGGCATTAGCCACGATGTTTTTCTCAACTTTTCCATCCATTGCCAACGCATGTAACGCGGCAACTACGACGTAGCGTCTATCCACTTCAAAAAATTCGCGTAATTTTTCACGCGTGTCGGATCGACCAAAACCATCGGTGCCCAAGGCTACAAAAGTTGCCGGTACATATTCTCGAACTTGATCAGAGTAGGTTTTCATGTAATCAGTTGAGCTGACAACTGGAGAGTCATCACCGTCAAGTAGCGAGGAAATGTAAGGCACTTTAGGTGTGTCTTGAGGGTGCAACATATTCCAACGCTCAACGTCGAGTCCGTCTCTGGCCAATTCGTTAAAACTGGTAACGCTGAAGATATCGCTGTCGATATTCCAGTCTTTTTCAAGCATGGCAGCAGCTGCGATGACTTCCCTTAGTATTGTGCCACCACCTAACAAACGAACTTTGAGTTTGTTTTTGGCTTTGCTTGACGTCAGTTTGTATATCCCTTTAACAATCCCTTCTTCCGCGTTCTCTGGCATAGCGGGGTGGGTGTAGTTCTCGTTCATCGCAGTGATGTAGTAATACACGGATTCGCGATCTACCAACATACGGCGTAAGCCATGGTCAATGATGACGGCCATTTCGTAACTGAAGCAAGGGTCATAGCTGATGCAGTTGGGAATGGTGTTCGATAGCACCAATGAGTGACCATCTTCGTGTTGTAAGCCTTCACCGTTAAGCGTTGTGCGACCAGCTGTACCACCAATCATGAAACCACAAGCACGCATATCGCCGGCTAACCAGGCAAGGTCGCCAATGCGCTGGAAACCAAACATGGAGTAGTAAATATAAAATGGCACCATATTGACGCCGTGTGTGCTGTAAGCGGTAGCCGCTGCTAACCAACTAGCCATACCGCCGGCTTCGGTGATACCTTCTTCGAGTATTTGCCCGGACTTATCTTCTTTGTAGTACATGATCTGGTCACGATCTTGTGGCTCGTACAACTGACCAACCGATGAGTAAATGCCCAGTTGCCTGAACATGCCTTCCATACCGAAAGTGCGTGCTTCATCAGGCACGATAGGCACAATGTTTTTACCGATCTTTTTATCGCGTGTCAGTAGCGTGAGTATTCGAACAAATGCCATCGTGGTGGACATTTCTCTGTCGCCAGAGCCTTCAAGTAAGGCTTTGTATGCGCTGAGTGGTGGCACTTCCAATGGTGCTGCGAATTTCTTGCGCTGAGGCAGAAAACCACCCAGAGCTTTGCGACGCGCCTGCAGGTATTTGATCTCTTCGCTGTCTGGGTCGGGTTTCACGTATTCCAGATTTTCAACTTGCTCATCAGTTAACGGAATACGAAAACGATCGCGCATTTTCTTCAGCGATTCCATATCCATGGCTTTTTGTTGATGTGTAGCGTTAGTGCCTTCGCCCGATTCACCCATGCCGTATCCTTTAACGGTTTTAGCCAGAATGACGGTGGGTTGCCCGGTATGTTTGGTAGCGGCATCGTAGGCGGTGTAGAGTTTGTGAGGGTCGTGCCCACCACGGTTCAATCGCCAGATATCTTCATCGGAAAGGTTGGCAACCAGTGCTTTGGTTTCTGGGTATTTGCCGAAAAAGTGTTCGCGCGTGTAAGCGCCGCCTTTGGCTTTAAAGTTTTGATATTCGCCGTCAACCGTTTCCATCATGAGCTGTTCAAGCTTGCCGGTTTTGTCTTTAGCCAGTAAGGGGTCCCAATAAGAGCCCCAAATGACTTTAATAACGTTCCAACCAGCACCACGGAACATCGATTCAAGCTCTTGAATAATTTTACTGTTGCCGCGTACTGGGCCATCGAGACGTTGCAAATTGCAGTTGATGACAAAAACCAGATTATCGAGCTTCTCTCGACCAGCCAAAGAAATTGCACCCAGTGATTCAGGTTCATCCATTTCACCGTCGCCAAGGTAGGCCCACACTTTGCGATTATCGGTTTTGGCCAAGCCACGATGTTGTAAGTACTTCATAAAGCGTGCTTGATAAATTGATGTTAACGAACACCAACCCATAGACACGGTAGGGAACTGCCAGTAGTCGGGCATTAACCAGGGGTGCGGGTAAGACGAAAGTCCTTTTCCATCCACTTCACGACGAAAGCCGTCCAGATCTTCTTCAGTGAGTCTGCCTTCCAGAAAAGAGCGCGCATAAATGCCAGGGGCTGAATGGCCCTGAAACATGACTAAATCGCCTCCATGATCAGGAGTTGGCGCATGGAAAAAGTGATTAAAGCCAACATCGTAGAGCGTTGCGGCAGAGGCAAAGCTGGCAATGTGTCCGCCTAAACCAGAACCATCGCGATTGGCTCGCAGCACCATTGCTGTAGCGTTCCAGCGGATCATGGAGCGAATTTTTCTTTCGAGTTCGTGGTCCGAAGGGTTCTCGGCCTCCAAATTTGGTGGAATGGTGTTGACGTAAGCCGTAGCCGCTTTATAAGGCAGGTTGGCACCGGAGCGGCGCGATTTGTCGATTAATTTTTCGAGCAGAAAATGTGCTCTTTCGGGGCCCTCTCGTTCAATTACAGCTTCCAATGCCTCGAGCCATTCTTGCGTTTCTAATTCATCGAGGTCGATATTCTGATCGCTAGACATCCCGCTTCCAATTTGAGGTTAGTTAAGTGACTCAACGTCACCGGATTTAGATTAATGTACGAAATTTAGGCCAATTGTCGCGTTTTTTTGCTGCCAGAGTGTGTATGTGCCGTCAAAGACCTTGTGATTGTGTCCTCAGCGTAAATAATTCCTACACAATTTGTAGTGATGTAGCACAAATACAAGACCAAAAAAGTACCAAATAAGGTTTGGTCACACTTTGACTGCAAGCGCCACCGTAAGAATGGCTAAAATGTACTCGCTTAACGGCTTAGTGCAACTTCGCCAAGCAATACGCCATCGTTTACGGCATTTATATGTGTTGGCGTTATTTCGTTGCTAAGGTCGGTCGGGGAAAGCGTACTCACTTTCAAATAGTTAGGTGTGTAACCGAAGTGTCGAAATTGTCCGTTTTCAGGCGTTGCCCGTTCCCACAGCACTTCGGGTAATTGTGTTTTTGCTGCTGTAACCGCTTGATGCAGCACCGTGTCGCGCTGTTTACTGGCCAGTTCATGCAATGTTTTACTGCGTGCTTGTCGAACCGACTTAGCTACATGATTTTCGAGCCGGGCAGCTTTTGTTCCGTCGCGTTTCGAGTAGCTGAATATGTGCATATGACCGAAGTTCATGGTGTTTAGAAAATTCAGGGTTTCGTCCCATTCAGCTTCGGTTTCGCCGGGAAAGCCAACAATAATGTCTGTTGTGACATTAAAGCCACTAATTTGTTCTTGCAAGCTGTCAGTTAACTGTTTGAAGTCCTGAGTTTTGCAGCGTCGAGCCATCCGTCGTAAAACGGTGTCGCTACCGCTCTGTAGCGGCAAGTGCATATGCGGCTGAATTCTGGGGTTAGCAAATAGCGTTAGAAATTCATCGGATAAATCCCATGGTTCCACTGATGCGAACCGAATTCGCGGTATATCAGTGTCGCTGAGCAATGCTGATACAAGGTTGAACAGGCTGGTGTCGAGGTCGCTGCCATAGCCGCCAACGTGTACACCGGTGAGCACAACTTCCTTTATGCCTTGAGTTTGCAATTGTTGTACTTCTTTCACAATTGTTTCTATTGGGCGGCTGCGCTCCTCGCCGCGGGCAACGGTAACAATGCAAAAAGTGCAACGGTAGCGGCAGCCGTCCTGAATTTTAATGAAAGCGCGATGACGGTTGCGCTTAAACAGTGCGGTTTCTGACGGCACGGTTGCGCCTTCAGGCATGATAGGGTCTTGGAAGGTTGCTCGGGTTAGCGAGACTAACTTTTCTTTCTCAGTATTAGGGACAACAAGGTCGATACCCAGTTCAGCCAGTGCTGACGGCGATTCCAATGAACTGTAACAGCCAGAAACAACCAGTTTTGCTTCAGGATTGGCACGTTGTAGCCGTTGTACCCGTTGTCTGGATTTTCTGACAGCTTCGCTTGTTACAGCACAAGTGTTAAGAACCATGACATCTGCTTCGTCAGGAGACGTTGTCACAGAGTCGCCAGCATGAGAAAATGCACTGGCCCATTGTTCCAATTCTGCTTCGTTAAGTCGGCAACCCAACGCACTAAGGTGTATACGCACTGTATTGATGCTACATTTCTTGACAATTGTATAGTGTACCTTATGGCGTTAATCGCGCGCTTGAGATTGTGGCGATACTCGCTTTTCGCTAGGATAGGCGTACCCGCGCAAATCAGCGCTTTCATTATCATGATCAGGAATAACATTCATGTTTAGAGACTTCGAGAAATCACCCAGTAAGTCTTCGTACCAATTGAAATTCCTTCTGGCCGGTTTAACCTTGCTTGCGCTCATCGGCGCCTGGATGGTTCGTTCCAACACCGGTTCTGAAATTGCTCAATTGAAAAACGCCAACGTGCAATCTGCTGCAAGTTTGGCTACATCCAGCGAAGAGTTAAAGACGACGCAGCAAGAACTCAATATTGTGCGTGGAGAGCTCGATGAAGCCAATAAACAGCTTCAAGTCTCTCAGGCCAAGCTTGCAGAGGTCGATGCCGAGTTGCTTACAGCGCGCACCGACTTAGAAACCGCAACAACCGAATCGCAAGCGATGATGGCGAAACTGCAGGCCGAAGGCGAAAGTGCCTCAGCCGCCGTGACTGCCCAAATGGCTCAGGTTGAACAAAATTTTGCAGCTCTGCAAGAGCAACGCAACTATCAGCAGGCAGAGTACGACGCCTTAATCAGTACCAATGCTGCTTTGGAAGCACAAGTTGGCGATTTACAAGCCAAGCTTGATAGCACATCCGCTGAGTTGTCTACGTTTGCTGCACAACGTGACGACACGGTACTCACACTGGAACGACAGCTCAGTGATCTTAGTGGCGAGTTGGAAGCGCAGCGCGTTGATATTGCAAACCGTGAAGCTGAGATGGAAGTTTTCTACGCAAAAACGCAAGAAGATATGCAATCTCAAGTGCAGTCGCTGATGAGCGCTGACTCTTCACGTGAATTGCAAATTGCCAACGCCCAAACCAGCTATCAATCGTTGTTGAACTTATACGATTCCGATACCAGTGTGCTCAATGCTGAGCTCGGTGAATTAGAGGCGCGGCGTGCAATCCTTGAAGAATCCATTGCTGGCATGGAAAACAAAGTTTTGCAGGCTGAAACAGAACTGGACATCACCAAGAAAGCGCTGAGCGACACCGAAGCGGTTTTGGTTGAAACACAAACTGCGTTGGCCGACACAGAAGTTCAACTTGCCGACACGCGTAGTGAACTGGATCAGACACAGACCGATCTCGTTACGCAAAGCGCTTCAATGCAAGAGTCGCAAGCTGAAGCTGAAGCTGCAGCATTGGCGCTAATTGAAGAAACTGAAGCCGCCGCTGTTGCTATGCATGCCGAAGCCGAAGCGGCAGCCATGGCTATGCAGGCGCAACTCGAACAAAAAGAAGCAGAGCTTTTAGCCATTCAATCAGCGTTAAGTAACGCGCAAAATGAGCTGGAGACTCGAGAGCAAAACATCGGTGCAATGGGTACTGAAATTCAATCGTTCATGGCTATCGCAAACGATAAAGATGCTGAACTTGATGCGATGCGGCAAGACAGTGCTCAATTGCAGGCGCTTTACGATAACGACATTTCAACGTTGTCTGCAGAGTTGGGCATGCTTGAAGCTCAAAAGCTGGCATTGGAAGAAGAAGTAGTCGCATTAACAGGTCAAGTTGACGTGTTGCAAACTGAGAAGGCTGAACTTGAAGGCACTTTAGGTTCAACTTTAGCTGAAATGGAAACTAAAACAGCGAGCCTGAATGACGCCATGATGGCTGAAGCGGCGGCAGCTAAAGAAACCAACGAAGAATTGTCTGCAGCCGTTGCGGCAGCCAATGAGGCTAATGAAGCACTAAATGCTGATGTGCTTGCTGCCAACGATCAGGTTACTGCACTGTCGGCGGAAATAGAGGCTGCTAACGAAAAGGTTGCAGCGCTTGAAGAAACCAAAGCCGGCTTAGAAGGCGAAATGGCCACATTAAATGCCAAGGTAACTGAGCTGGATGCTGTATTGGCTGATTCCTCCGAGATGGATAACTTGATGGCTGAAAAGGCCGCTTTAGAAGGTGAAGTTAGTGCGCTAACAGCTGCTATCGAAGGTTACGAATCGGCGGCCGCTGATACATCCGAATTGGATAAATTGAAACAAGACCTTCGCATGGCCAATGCTGAGTTGGGAGGCAGTTCAATTACTATTCAATCCATGCGCGCGCAGTTCGGCGACAAAGAAGCCGAATTATCTCAGTTCGATGAGCAGTTGGCATCAAAAACAGCAGAGCTTGAAGCATTAGCAGCTGAGCACGCTCAGCTGCAAACCGAAAACGGTGAACTGTTAACCAGCATTGCTGCATTGGAAGCTCACTTGTCCGAAAACGATTCCTCTGGTGAAATTGCTTCACTTCAGGATGAAAAATCAGCCTTAGTCGCTGAAGTTGATGCTCTGAATGCGCAACTGGAACAAACGCTGGAAGCGTCTGCGTCAACCGCTGAAGCTGAACAGGCTGTCGCTGATTTACAGCTACAACTTGAAGGTGCTATCGGTGAGCGAGATTCTCTGCAAAGTGCCATAGATGAAATGCAAATTGAACGCGATGCGCTGCACGGTGAGTTAGCCGAAACCGCTAATGCTTTAGCTGAAAATGAAGCTCAGCTAGCTCAGATGCAAGCTGAAATTGATGCAGGCGCGACAGCACTGTCCGACAGCGAAGCGAAAATGGCTGAACTGACAGCCAGCATGGAAGCGGGCAGTTCTCAGGCTATGCTTGAGGTGACTCAATTAACTGAACAGTTGGGTAGTGTTCAAGGTCAGTCGCTAGAACTTGAAGCAACCGTGGGTCAGCTTGAAGGTGAATTATCTGTGTCAGAGGAAACGCTTGGTACCACGCAGACTGAGCTAAAACAGAAGACGGCCTTAGTAGGTTTACTTCGACGAGAGTTGGGTAACACCAATCAGCAAATCGAAGAGCTAAACGGTCAGATTAGCACAGCAGAAATGGCCTCTACTCAAGCCAGTGACTCTCTGGCGGCCTTGGAAGCTGAACGTGACAGTACGTTAGAAAAAGTCGCTGCGCTGGAAACTGAATTAAGTTCGGCGCAAGATAATGCGGCGCAACTACAAAGTTCTCTGGATGCGGCAATGCAATCATCGTCTTCGCTGGAAACTCAGTTAGCGGGTGCTGGTGATAAGTCGGTCGAAATGGAAGGCCAGATCAGCAGCCTAAGCGAAGAGAAAGCTGCTTTGGAAGGTCAAGTGACTGAACTCAGCACGGCGAACGCCGCTTTAGAGAGCGAGTTGGGTGCACTCAACGAAGCCAAAGCCGCATTGGAAGGTGAGATCGCCGATCTTGGTACTCAGAAGTCTGACCTTGAAGCTCAACTGGGTACGGCTAACGACGCCAAAGCCGATCTGGAAACACAGCTTGGCGCGCTTAGCGATGAGAAAGCATCTATCGAAGCGCAACTCGCCGTCAGTACTGAGCAGGTGAGCGGCTTGGAAACGGACCTGGAAGCTGCAAACGGGCTTCGTAGCAAGTTGGAAAATCAGTTGGTTGATGTGAACGCTTTAGGCGGCGACCTTGAAGCTCAACTGGCACAGTTAAAAAGCCAGATGGCCACTGATGCAGGGCAAGCTGCTGATATGCAAACATCAATGCAAGCTGAAATTGACGGCTTAGGCGAGCAAATGGGATCTCTGACCGATCAAAAAGCGAATCTTGAAGCGCAGTTAGCTGAGGTTCAAGGAACTGTTGACGATCTGGAAGGGCAGTTGGCAGAAAGTCAACAAATGGCTGCCGACAAAGCCGAAGAGCTGGCGAATGCACAGTCGATGGCTGACGGTCTTGAAAATCAGTTGGGCGATATGCAAGCCTCAGTTGGACAGTTACAAACCCGATTGGCCGATGCTGAAAAAATGGCTGATGAGCAAACGGCTGTTGCTGAAAACCTTGCTGGTAAAATTGCGGCGATCCAACAAGCCGACCAAGCTGAAAAAACTAACTCTGATAACTTGAAACAACAAGTTGAAGACGCGCTTAAAGCTAACGGTGTTGCAGATGCTGCAGTGAGCCAACGAGACGACAACAGCATCGTGGTTAATCTTCGTTCGGAAGCTTTGTTTAGCTCCGGTCGCGCCAGATTAACGCAAGGTGGTCGCGCGTTGATGAATCGGGTTGCTGCTTCTTTGAGTGACTTCGACAATCAAATCAGTGTCGAAGGACACACCGATAGCATTCCAGTTACCGGAGATCTTTTAGCGATCTTCCCAAGTAACTGGGAATTGTCTGTTGCTCGTGCAGCCAACACGGTGAGCTATCTGCAATCGTCTGGTGGTTTAGATCCAAACCGTTTGTCAGCTGTGGGTTATGGTCAGAACCGACCTGTTGCACCAAACAACACGCGAGAAGGCCGGGCCTTGAATCGTCGTGTGGAACTGGTCATCAAACCATAAGCGCTATTTAAACGTATAGGTTGTATACGAAAGCGGCCGAAGTCCATTCGGTCGCTTTTTTTTTTGCGGCTTTAATTGATTGAAACTGATTTGACGAAATACGAACAAGTAGTCACCGTGGCCTTAACGGGCGCATCCGGTATTCAATATGGCTTGCGTCTTATCGAATGTCTTATCGAGGCGAATTGCCAGGTGTACGTGTTGATGTCCAAGCCAGCAAAAATTGTTATGGCCATGGACACAGAACAAACAGCGCCTGCACGCACCAGTGACGTACAAGCTGAATTTTCAAAAAACTTCAATGCAAAGCCTGGTCAACTGTTGGCTTTTGGTCAGGAGGAGTGGACGTCACCTGTGGCTAGTGGGTCGGGTGCTCCTGATGCCATGGTAATTTGCCCGTGCACTACAGGCACACTGGCCAGCGTTGCTGCCGGTAATTGTAATAACCTTTTGGAACGAGCCGCAGATGTGATGCTCAAGGAGCAGCGCAAGCTGATTGTGATGCCGCGAGAAATGCCATTTTCAACGATACACCTGGAAAACATGCTGCGACTAGCCACAGCTGGTGCAGTGATCATGCCGCCGAATCCTGCATTTTATACGCTGCCAAAAACCATTGACGATCTCATAGACTTCGTTGTGGCGCGGGTTCTAGACCAGCTGGGCATTGAGCAAACTTTGATGGCCAAGTGGGGCTTGGAAACTGAGGACAACTGATGGAGATCCCACTATTTCCGTTATCCACTATCGTTATGCCTGACGGCATATTGCCGCTCAGATTGTTTGAACCGCGTTATATTGATATGGTTAAAAACTGCTTTAAAACGTCTACCGGTTTTGGCGTATGTCTTATAAAGCAGGGGCTTGAAGCCAACGGTCCGGCGCAACCTTATCCAGTAGGCACTACTGTTTCGATTATCGATTTTGACCAAGGACAAGATGGTTTACTGCACATAACTGCGAAGGGTGAAAGTGAATTTTTAGTCCACACGCATGCCGCCAACAAAGACGGCTTAATTATGGCTGAAGTGGAGCTGTTGCCTGAACCTGAGGCTATTGAAATGACGCCTGAATATGCCGAGCTGGCAGAAAAGCTCGATATTATTCTTGATTACGTTGAATCCAATATTCAGTACCCCGAGAAAAAACTGCAGGATGCTAATTGGGTCTGCTACCGATTCATGGAATTGTTGCCGATTTCTGGCCCGATGAAATTTGAATTGCAACAAATGCGTTCTAATGCAGACAGATTGGACTTTTTGATCAGTCTGAAAATCGAATTTAGCGATCACAAACGCAGAACATAACGACTGTTAAAATAAATCTTTTACAAACACTTTTGAGTTACGTGCTTCGTTATAGCTACCTTGTCTGGATGCGGGCAAGGACTCTTTTGAGTGCTCGACATAACCTCTTTCGATAAACCAATGAGCGGTTCGAGTTGTCAGTAAGAACAGCCTTTTCACCTGTTCGGTTTTTGCCCGACTCTCTAATTGCGATATTAAACCTTCTGCGCGACCTTGACCTCTGTAGTCGGGGTGAGTGGCTACGCAAACAATTTCGGCGCTTTTGACCGCAGCATCGGCATCTTCGATTGGCATGAGTGCAGCGCAGGCTACAACGGTACCGTCTCGTTCACACACGACAAACCGCTCCAACGCCAATTCTATTTGTTCTTCACTGCGCCAAAGCAAAGTACCGTTCTGCTGTAATGGCTTTATAAGCTCAAAAATGCCGGCAATATCTTGAGGTCCTGCTCTGCGATTGTTTTCCCAGCGCTCGGCGGTAATAAGAGTGCCGCCACCATCGCGAGTGAACAGCTCGCGAAGCAGTGCGTTTGAGTCGAGCATCTTCAACAAATGAACTCGGCCCACACCACGGTTGCACGCATAGGCGGATTTTTTCAAAGAGCGTTGCAAGCGCTCTTCCTCTTGCAAGCTGGCGAGCTTATCCAGTTGTTTGAGTGTGCTTTCCCTGACTTCAGTGCCTTTAGAATCTTTAGGTAGGTCAGACACGAAGAAAATTAATTTATCGGCTTTGAGTGCGACGGCAGCGGCAGTGGCAACTTCTTCTGCCGACACGTTAAATGTTTCACCGGTTAGCGAATAACCAATGGGCGGTAGAATCACCAAATGGCCGCTGGATAATTGTTGATTGATAGCGTCAGTGTGCACTTGTCTGACCGAGCCTGTGTGCAGGTAATCCACGCCGTCGTGAATGCCAAACGGCTGTGCGGTTACAAAATTTCCGGAGCTGATTGCAAGGTGCGCACCTGCCATTGGTGTGTTGGGTAATCCCGTCGATAGCATCGCTTCCAGCTTAATACGGGTTTGACCTGCTTGCGTAATAATCTCATTTAAAGCGGCGTCATCGGTGACTCTCAGACCATCGATAACCTGTGATACCGCTTGTTGGATCTTCAACTGGGCATCCACCTGCGCGCGAAGTCCAAAGCTGATAACCAAACGTAAACCAAGGTGGCTTAGCAGCGTTAGATCGTAAATTAGCGTATGCAGCTTCTCGCTGTCGAGCATTTGGTCGGGAATGCACAGCACCACGGTTTTACCGCTATGTGCATTAATGTAAGGTGATGCATTGCGGAACCAGTTAATCGCGTCGTCGCTATTTTGTGAATCGTAATCCATGATGAATTTGGGAATCAGGAAACCACTATGGCTGGGTATTGTCCACTATCATAGTGATGATGGCTATTTGTATCCAAGTAGTTAAGCAAAAAACAGACTCAATTTGCTTTTGGAACGCAAGTTGCGGCTAAAAGTGTTGCTCACGCGTCAAAACAGGGCCTTAGGGTCGAATATTACCGATGGAATCAGATTATTGTGACATTACTGCATTTCGCTAGACACATTCTTATTGTGGCAAGTTTGGCCGCTCTGAACGCAACAGCCCTAGCGGCTGATAGCGACTGGGCAAAGGTTGTGTCGCAGGCGTCCGAGTCGGTGGTGTCTTTGCAACTGGCTAATCTGCGTAATTTTGACGATACCGAACAAGGTGGCAGCAGTGCAACCGGTTTTGTCGTAGATGCTGAAATGGGCATCGTGCTTACTAACCGACATGTGGTGGGTTCTGGCCCAATACGTTTTTCAGCAACGTTTCAGAACCAAGAGCAAGTAGATGCTGTGCCATTGTATCGCGACCCAATACACGACTTCGCATTTGTGCGGTACAACCCCGAAGACCTGCAGTATGCCAAACCGTATTCACTACCACTTCGTCCGGATAAGGTCAGCACCGGATTGAACATTCGGGTTATCGGTTCTGATGGAGGAGAGCAACTGTCTATCCTTACCGGCACTATTGCAAGACTCGACAGAGAAGTGCCCAGTTATGGGCGGTATGGATACAACGACTTCAACACCTTTTATTTTCAGGCGGCCTCTTCAACTTCTGGTGGTAGCTCGGGCTCGCCAGTTATTGATATCGATGGCGATGTTGTCGCGCTTAACGCAGCCGCCAATACCAAAACTGCCAGTAGTTTCTTTTTACCGTTACCGCGCATTCAGTATGCGTTGGATAGGCTTCGAAAAAATGAACCGATAGACCGTGGTGGTTTACAAACCATTTTTACCATGCAGTCCTATCGAGATCTCACCCGGCTCGGGCTTGATGCTGAAACGGAGGCGGCTGCTCGCGCTCATCAACCTGAAGGCAACGGCATGTTGATGGTG
>CALDTX010000077.1 GCA_937923565.1 uncultured Granulosicoccaceae bacterium
TCTCTGGCGCTGACATCTTCATCATCTGCTGAGTCTGAGCAGTGAACGACCAAATATTCTATGTTAGCGGCTTCGAGCATTTCCCACCGGTTCCTCAAAGGTTACTATTGCTATTGACAGACCTGCACACTTAAACAGAAAAACAGGCAAAGTGCTACCCTAACTGTGTCGGGGTAGATGGTACCCACGGAGAAGCGCATGACATCCCCCACAACAGCAAATCCACATTGGAGTTTCTGGATAATTAATGCACTTTTTCTCCTCTGGAATTTAATGGGTTGCGTAAATCTTTACCTGCAGATGTCGTTAGAAAGTATGCAGGGCTATCGCCAAGTGGAACAGGAGATTATCGAACTCAGGCCAATCTGGGCAACGGTTGCCTTTGCCATTGCCGTAATCGCCGGCACAATCGGTTGCTTGTTCTTGCTGTTCAGAAGAAAAACGGCACTCTATGCCTTTGTAGTGTCGCTTATCGCCATTCTTATCACCTTGCTACCGTCGATAACATCAGGGATGTATTTTGGTATCGCAGAAATAGTAGCCATTATCGTGCTACCGGTTCTTATTGGTGCTTTCCTTATTGTCTACACTCGCCGGTGTACCAAAAAAGGCTGGTTGCGCTGATATGTTTACGCGCTTTACCACTGATATTTGCAACGTGTACGAGGCTGCGTCTGTTGAGTCAAAAACAAGCAGCCAAGGACTGTATGGCGAGGGCGTTGAGGTTTTAGAACACTCAGGTCATTGGCTGAAAATTTCTCAGCTCAGAGATGGTTATATCGCTTATGTTGAAGCAGAAAGGCTTGGCAGCAGTCCCATCGAAAACACGCATTGGGTCAGCGCTCGGGCAACACCGTTGTTCAGCGCACCGGACATTAAAAGCCCGGTAATGCAAACCCTGCAATACGGCTCAGAACTGCATTTACTGCAAACCGAGCACGGCAATTTTTATACAACTGACGAACAAAAAGGCTTTGTGTGGTGCGCACACGTCAGAAAACTCGGCAACTATTTAAACAGTAGCGTACTTAAAGAAGCACGTAATGCGTTTTCGAACACACCTTATCTTTGGGGCGGCAGAAGCCCTGCCGGTGTAGATTGCTCAGGGCTGGTACAAAGCTGCGCATTTGCACTGGGCTATAACTTGCCGCGCGACTCCCATCAGCAAGAAGCTTTTCTAAGCCATACGGTTGAGTATGGTCAGCAACGTGCCAATGACCTCATTTTCTGGCCCGGCCACGTCGCTATTGCCGTCGACAACACACACGTATTTCACGCCACAGCGCATACGCTGGATACGCGTCAAGAAGCGTTACACTCAGTTGAGCAGCGTGCGGGCAAACCCAGTAGCATTAAGCGCTTACACTGTTCATCAACATCGCAGCAACCGCAGGAACTCAACTAAAATGGTCCGTCCGCAACCCAGTATTGAATTGATCGACACCTTGCTCAATGTCATAGAGAGCGATATCTTCCCTATGACGCAAGCTGGCGTTGGCGAAGGTAATAAACTATTTGGTGCAGCGCTCATTCATAAAAAAGACCTGTCACTGCTATTGGCTGAAACCAACAACGAACTGGAGAGTCCGTTATGGCATGGTGAAATGCATGCGCTCAAGCGCTATCACGAAATGCCGGCTGATAGCCGCCCTGCTCCTGCAGAGCTTATATTCTTATCCACCCATGAACCATGCAGCCTGTGCTTATCGGCCATAACCTGGAGTGGTTTCGATAATTTTTTCTTTTTGTTTAGCCATGAAGATTCTCGTGATGCGTTTGAGATTCCACACGATCTAAAAATACTCAAAGAAGTTTTCGACGTAGACCCCGGAAAATACAACCGAAGCAACGCGTTCTGGGACAGCTATGGCCTTAAGCAATTAGTTAACGAGTTGCCCGCTAACGAAAAACAAAACCGCGCCGAGCGCATCGAGAATATCGCAAAACAATACGCCGCTTTGTCTGACAGTTATCAGCAATCCAAACAAGGCAACAATATTCCACTGAACTAGTTGCCTTGCGTCGCGTAATCCATTACGTTCAATTGACACAATACCGGTTCATTGCTCTGGTTACTAAACTAATACCGGTGCAATCCTAGCTCGAGATTAAATTTATGAACTCCCAAGCAAGAGTCGTCGTGATTGGTGGAGGCGTTGTTGGCTGCTCGGTTCTTTACCATTTGGCCAAAGCCGGCTGGACCGACATCATGCTTATTGAGCGCTCGGAATTAACCAGTGGCTCATCATGGCATGCTGCAGGCGGTTTCCATACACTCAATGGCGATCCAAACGTCGCTAAATTGCAAGCCTACACCGTGTCTTTGTATGAAGAGCTGGAACGTGTTTCCGGGCAATCCTGCTCGTTGCACTTAACCGGTGGTGTCATGATGGCCGACTCAAAAGAGCGTATGGATTTCCTCCGTTATGTTCACGCCACCGGCAGAGCGCTAGGCATGGAAACTGAAATCATCACCCCGTCAGAAGCTAAGGCCATGTTTCCGTTAATGGATGAGTCCCATTTTGTTGGCGCACTGTGGGACCCAGTAGAAGGACACCTCGACCCTTCCGGCACCACTCACGCTTACGCAAAAGCTGCCCAAACCTTAGGTGCTGAAATCGTGTTGCGTAATCCGGTCACTGCTTTAAATCCACAGGCCGATGGCTGGGAAGTTGTGACAGAACAAGGCACGGTTATCGCCGAGCATATTGTTAACGCCGGCGGACTCTGGGCGCGGGAAGTTGGCCGCATGGTGGGCATAGAACTGCCGGTGCTGGCAATGGAACATATGTACTTATTAACCGACGACATCCCCGAAGTCATGGCGTTCAATCAGGAAAGCGGTAACGAGCTTGTAGGTGTTATCGATTTTAAAGCCGAAATATACACACGTCAGGAACGCAACGGATTATTACTGGGCGTGTACGAGAAAGCCTGTAAACCGTGGTCGCCTAACACCACCCCATGGGATTTTGGTCACGAGCTATTACAACCCGACCTCGACCGAATTGCTCCGTCTCTGGAAACTGGGTTTGCACATTTCCCAGGCTTTGCAGACGCTGGCATAAAACAAACGATCAACGGCCCCTTCACATTTGCACCCGATGGCAACCCGCTAGTTGGTCCGGTGCAAGGCTTACAAAACTTTTGGTGCGCCTGTGCGGTTATGGCAGGTTTTAGCCAAGCTGGCGGCGTAGGTTTAGCGTTAGCCAACTGGATGGTCGACGGCGACCCCGGGCACGATATATTCGGCATGGATGTCGCCCGCTTTGGCGACTACACAACGCTTCGCTACACGAACGCAAAGGTGCGAGAAAACTACTCCAGACGATTCTCGATACGCTTTCCAAACGAAGAGCTACCCGCAGGCAGACCGCAACAAACTACACCCCTCTACGACATCATGGTGAACGAAAACAATGCAGTGATGGGCGACACCTGGGGCTTAGAAACACCTTTATGGTTCGCACCCGCAGGCAGCAAAGCGGCCGATATATTATCGTTCCATCGTTCTAACGATTTCGAACACGTTGGCAATGAAGTTATGGCAGTGCGTGAAGGGGTTGGCGTTACAGAAATTGCGAACTTTGCCAAATACCGTGTTAGCGGCAAAGATGCAGAAGGTTGGTTAAACGAATTAATGACCAACACAATGCCTAAGCCGGGTCGTCTCGTGCTTACGCCGATGCTCAACGAAAACGGCAAGTTAATTGGTGACTTCACCATCGCGAATGTAGACAGCAATACCTTTATGGTTTGGGGCTCATCAGCAGCGCAAATTTATCATCAGCGCTGGTTCGAACAACACATAACAAGCGATAGCGATGTCAAGCTTGAGCGGCTTGGTCAAAACTTGGTGGGGCTCTCAATAGCTGGCCCACAGTCGCGCAATGTACTCCAGCCTTTGGTTGATTTTTCAGCCGAGAACGAACACTTTAAATTTATGGACTTTCGCCAAGCCGATGTGGATGGCTGCCCTTGCCTGATCAATCGCATTACTTATACCGGCGACTTAGGCTACGAAATTTGGATGGAACCTACCTACCAACGCCGTGTGTACCGGGCATTGAAAAACTATGGCAAACGTTACGGCATAAAAGACTTTGGTATGCGCGCGTTGCTATCCATGCGTTTAGAAAAAAACTTTCCTACCTGGTTTGCTGAACTACGACCCATCTATGGCCCTTACGAAGCCGACATGGGCCGCTTTATTAAACTGGAAAAGAACAGATTCATTGGCCGCTCTGCCGCCGAACAAGAATTTAGTGATGGACCCGCGCTAAAACGAGTGTCGTTTTCCATCGATACCGATAACACCGATGTTATGGGCGACGAGCCTATCTGGGCAAACGTGGGTGCGCAAAAGATTACCAGCATAGAGGCACCTCACGGTTACGGTGCTACTCGGTTTACAGCCGAGGGTAAAGCGCTGCCAAAACCTGCAGCTCAAACAGACGGTGAATGGACAGTCGTTGGCTGGGTTACATCAGGTGGCTATGGGCACAGCGTGAAACTGTCGATCGCTCAAGGGTACATTCCAGCGGGTATGGCAACACAAGACAACACCGTACAATTTCAAATTGAAATTCTCGGTAAACGTTGTGCGGCAACACTATTACATGAGCCCCCGTTCGATCCCACCGGAAAACGTATGCGTTCCTGATGCGATAAACTCGCCCCATACCGGGCCAATACGCACCAGCAATTGCGCTGCCAGCTACTGTGCGTTTCGGAGTTGTTCCCGCAGGGCAAACTTTTGAATTTTACCCGTGGAGGTTTTAGGTAGCTCGCCAAACACCACTTTCTTGGGTCGTTTAAATTTGGCGATGTGCTGGGTAACGTGATCAATCAATGCCTGTTCGCTGCATTGTTGATCTTTTTTAAGTGTCACAAAAGCACAAGGTGCTTCGCCCCATTTTTCATCATCCATGGCGACAACCGCAGCCTCGGCTACAGCCGGGTGTTTATACAACGCATTTTCAATTTCAACCGACGAAATATTTTCGCCACCAGAGATAATGATATCTTTAGCGCGATCGCGGATTTGCACATAACCATCGGCATGCACCACGGCTAAATCGCCCGTCCAAAACCAACCATCATGCATTGATTCTTCGGTGGCTTCTGCGTTGTTTAAATAACCTTTCATAATGGTGTTGCCACGGATTACGATCTCTCCCATGGATTGTCCGTCTCTGGCTACAGGCGCTGGAGGGTCACCTGCCAGTACTTCAACGGCTTCGGTCATTGGGAAGCAGACGCCTTGTCTGGCAAGCAATTCAGAACGTTCATCGACACTGAGTTGTTGCCAGTGCGATTGTGGCGCTGCTTGTAATACATGACCATAAGTTTCCGTTAAACCATAGACATGCATAATATTGAAACCAAAGTTATGCATGCGGGCAATCACCGCAGCCGGAGGCGGCGCGCCGGCCGTCATCACTTCAATGCTTCGATCAAATTCTATTTGATCGGCTGGATCGGCATTGGCGAGCATATTAAGCACAATCGGCGCGCCACCAAAGTGGGTTACGGTATGTTGTTGCATAAGCTTAAACATAAGCTTTGGGTCGATGTTACGTAAACAGATTACCGTGCCAGCCATTGCCGTTATCGTCCACGCATGGCCCCACCCATTGCAATGAAACATGGGTACAGAATACAAATACACCGGATGTCGTGGCACAGCCCAACCTAAAACCGTGCCCATCGTCATTAGATAAGACCCACGATGGTGATACAACACACCTTTGGGTCGGCCAGTGGTGCCTGATGTGTAGTTCAACGCTAGCGTTTGCCATTCATCCTGTGGCAATGACAACGCTGAACGGTCTGCGCCTTCAGCGCTGGCTATAAAATCATTATAAGTTTGCGCCTTATCAATTACTGCTGCTAGTGGTGCAGAGCTTTCGCCAGCTATAGCGGCATCGTCTTCAATAACAACCACCTGCATTGCACTGCCACGCGCTTCAATACCTTGCAACGCATTCGGTAATAACTCTCGATCCACCAGCAATATTTTGCTTTGGGCATGATCCAGTATATAGGCAATGGTATCGGCATCGAGCCGTGTGTTAATGGTGTTGAGAACAGCGCCACTTAAGGGCACACCAAAGTGGGATTCAAACATTTCCGGTGTATTGAATGCCAGCACCGAAACCGTTTCGCCCAGCGCTACGCCTGCACTCTGTATAGCCAAAGCCAACTGTTCACAGCGGCTGCGTGTTTCGCTGTAGGTATAACGACGATCACCATAGACAACAGCGATATGCTCTGGGTAAACATCGGCCGTGCGATTTAAAAAAGACAACGGAGACAAAGCTACATGGTTGGCTTTCTGGGGTTGGTAATCGTTGCTCACTTTGTTAATTCCTTAGTTTCTTAACGCGCCACCAACATGCAGCATATGATGTATGCGCGCCCGCGTTAAATCAGTTTGTGCCAACGCTACAAAGTTCTGACGTTCACGTGCGTACAAATCGTCTTCGCTGACATTCACCGACTCACCATCGTTTTGACAAATAACAGCCGCTATGCGCATGGCCACCGTTTTGTCATGCGCAAAGAAATTACCTTCGGCAATACCTTGATCCATAAACGCCGCCATACGATCCAGTATATCGCCCGATGCTAACTGCAACACAGGCTCGCTGGGTGCTTGATAATTTTTCCCCAACGCGTTGAGTTTAGCCAAAGCCGCTGTGTAGAGTCTGTCCCGGTTGATAACGGTTTCATCTACCGATGGTCGATAGTAAGCAAGTTTAGCGGCTATCTCAGGGGATGACCCCATCGCGCCATAGCCCAAATTCATCCAGGCTTGCCACGCTGCTTCCTCCCAGTTGCCGGTTTGTTGATACCAACGAAGGTAAGTTTCTTTCACTCCTCCACCAGAAGGGAGCACACCCACGCCCGACTCTACCAAGCCCATAACGCTATTACTGTGTACAACATTCGCATCACAATGCATTAACACTTCGTAGCCGCCACCCAAGGACAATCCGGAAGGTGCTCCGACAACCGGCACGTTAGTGTATTTAAGCGCTTTAACCGCCATTTGAAAACGGTGTAAAAAAGCATCCATACCAGCCCAGTCTTTTGCATCAATATAAGCGAGGAAAGCATTGAGATCGACACCTGCCGAATAGTGTTGGGCATCGTTGTGAACCAGAATACCGCTACCGTGATCTTCGGCAGCCTGCATAACCACTTCCATCGACTCATCAGTGAGCGCATTGGCTTTACTGTGAAATTCGATCAGCCTGAAGTTATCTTCAATTTCATACAAACTGGCCGCGCGGTTTCGTTTAATCGGTTGCAGTGTTTGTCGTTTCATATGGAAACGAACCACACCTTGTGGCAATTCTACTGGCTGGGTTTGATTGTTTGCTGTGCGCACCAATAACTGACCATTTTCCACTTGGTAGAAAGGCATATTCTGAGTAAGCGCATCGGGAACATCGGCACCCGTATCAGCCAACAAAGAGGCAACCGTATTAGCCCCTAAGGCATCGATCATTTCAAACGGACCACGTATCCAGTTGAAACCTAACTTCATGGCATCGTCAATGGCTTGTGGTGAATCGGCTACCTCGCCCAAAAGACTGGCTGCGTAACCCAATACCCTGCCCAAGACATTTTTACAAAACTGCGCATTTGCGGAATCGCCTTCTATCAGGCCGGTTAACGGTTCCTGCTGTTCTGCCAGTGCATTAGCTGCAAGCAACGCACGCTCGGGTAATTGCGCATTAACCTTGCGATATTCACCGCTGCTGAGGTCTTTCGCCATGCGGGTTTCAGTTTCGGCTTCGGTGTTAGTTTGATAGAAACCCCCTAACCCTTTATCACCAGTGAAACCAGCGTCGATCATTTTGTTGATCATGGGGTTCTCAGCACCCACCGCGTGAAATGCATCTCCCTCGGGTAAAATACTGCGCAGCGAGCGAACCACATCGGCCATTAAATCGATACCGATAAGATCATACAAACCGAACACACCTGTTTTCGGGATACCCATTGGTCTGCCCATTAAGGCATCGGCCGTTTCAATGTCGAGTTTGTTTTTTACCGCTTCGTCGATGCCAACCTGCAATGCAAACACACCAATTCGATTGCCTAAGAATCCGGGTGTGTCACCACAGCGAACAACACCTTTGCCCATAATTTTGTCGTTAAATTCGGCCAATGATTCGATAACGTTGTCGTCGGTATCGGTACCCTTAACCAATTCGAGCAAACGCATATAACGGACAGGGTTGAAAAAATGCGTAATCGCAAAACGTTTTCTAAAGTCGACTGGCATATCTTCCACTAGCAAAGAAATTGGAATAGTGGAGGTATTGGAGGTAACGATGCATTGGTCGGTAATCGTTTCATGCAAGCGTAGATAAAGCGCTTTTTTTATGTCCAGGCGCTCAACGATCGCCTCAACCACCCAATCGACATCGGCTAATTGGTCGAAGTTGTCCCGGATATTGCCAACCTGAATATGCGCAGATTTTTTCTTATGCACTAACGCTGGTGGGTCCGACTTAATCAAACGTTCAACGGCGGCTTCTGCCCGCGCATTCGGGGATGCGTCATCGGGTACATCCAGTAGCAGCACATCTAAACCTGCATTTGCAATTTGCCCGGCAATGCCCGAGCCCATCGTGCCAGCGCCAATGACCGCAATTTTGTTGAACATATTTTTTAGTCGCTTACTTTTTAGATGTTTAATACAGCCTAAGCCTATGACATCGGCTGATACTGCGGTAAACCGGTAAAATCGAACGGTATCGATTGAATTTTTGCGTCAACTGTTCGACCATCAACCAGTTGCACCTCTACAGAGGCCTGATTACAAAAAGGTGCATCCAGCATAACCGTAGCCATCTGCATTCTATATCGAGGCGACCAAGCTTGTGAGCCTACAACGCTAATTGGAAAGTATTTATTGTCACTTTCAGCGCTCACTACCGGATTTTCTGCCAATGGCGTTGCCCCCTCCGGCGCATCGATTAACAAGCCGATCAGTTTTTTTCGTAACCCCTGTTCTTGTTGTTTCAGCAAGGCGGGCATGCTCAGAGCCTTAGTGTTTTCGCTAAGGTTGAAAAAGCTGCCTAATCCGGCTTCCAACGGCGTATCGTTAATGGTCATGTCATTCCCATAGGATAACAAACCACTCTCCAGACGTTCGATAAGATTCGGGCAACCCGGCCGGACGTTGAATTCGGCCCCTCTATCGAACAACTCATCGAAAAGCTGCACGCCATGCTCAGCATTATCGACGTATATTTCGAAACCACCCTGTTTGCTCCAGCCAGAGCGGGCAACGATAAATAAGTGACCTTGATACTCGCGATGTTCAAACCTGAAAAACTTGATGTCACTGACGGACTCACCAAATATCCGTTGCATTAACTGCTCGGCTTTAGGGCCCTGAACTGCCAAAGGCCAAACATTGGGCTCGTGCAATTCAACATCGAAATTAGCGCCAACGGCCAGCCCCTTCGCCCACAGCAAGACATCTGAATCGGCTATCGAAAGCCACCAGTGATCTTCAGCCAGTTTTAACGCCACCGGATCATTAACCAGACACCCTTTTTCGTCGGCCAGAGGCACGTACACACAGCGACCCACCTGCACATTGCTGATGTCGCGAGGCGTCATCCATTGCAGTAGCTTTTGAGCATCCGGCCCCTTCAGACTCACCTGACGTTCTACGCCAACATCCCAAACCTGCACATGCTCGCATAAATGCCAATAATCGGCCTCCAGAGACTCAAACTCGGTCGGCAAAAGCATATGGTTATATACGGTAAATGCGGACGCTCCCATATTCATAACACGGGAGGTAAACGGGGTTGACCGAATGCGGTTGGATATGGCCAGAAAAGGCTTTGCACTCATTATTAATGACTCCACTGGCTGCATAGCTTAAGCTTGCTAGCCAACAATAAAAAACACGATGCTTGGTAAAACCTGCGAACCGTTGCGGCGGCGCCAATCATCAAATTTGGAGAGCTACTTAAGATAATGGCTGAGTTAGAATCATCAGTCGCGATCATCGGCGCGGTCCACGTGGATGATATTGCAATTCCTCAGCACGTGCTAATTCCAAATGCGTCTAATCCTGTTCAATGGGAGCGCAGTTGCGGCGGGGTAGCTGCTAACGTTGCTAGAACTACGTCGCAGTTTTTGCCCAGTGTGTTAATTGCAGCGGTGGGCGACGACAACTTATCTGTTCAGCTCGAAAAAGCGCTTCGGTCGGAAACGCTGTACCCGTGCTTTGAAAAACTCCCCAACGTTAACACCGGCCGCTACACAGCCGTACTCGACCATCAGGGCAACTTGCACATCGGGCTGGCCGCCGTCGAGCAGGCAGAAAAACTCAGTTGGTCGCACATTGTGGAATGTTTGGAACAGCAAAGCCTGTCAGCTGTTGTTTTCGATACTAATCTAACGGAACAGTGTATCGAAGCCCTATGCCAGCGATGCCGCTCAACCACCCCACCTTTAAAGTTAATCGCTGTAGCAGTATCGCCGTCGAAAGTTACCCGTATTGCCAAACAAGCAGGCGTAATAGACTTATTGTTCTGCAACCGGGACGAAGCCTGCGCGCTCACCAATAAGCCTGCCAACACCGCTATAAATAATCTGGCAGATGAATTGATAAAGCTCGGATTCAAACGCTTTGTACTCAGCGATGGTGCAAGCCCGCTTATAGCTTATGAAGCACCAGGAACGCAGCTATTGCAACCAGCAGCCGTGGCCGTCAAAGGCAACGTTAATGGCGCAGGTGATGCCATGGCAGCGGCAACACTGAGCCATTGGTTGCTCGACTTAAGTTTAACGGATGCACTGCAACATCATGGAATTCCAGCAGCTGCCAATGTACTCAGCGGACGTATTACCAGCCCGCGCTTGAACACTAACGGCTAGACAAACCCACAACCTCACGCTCAGTTTCGGTAAACTGACTTAACGCTAACTCAAGTAAAGACTGTGCAATGAACTCAACCATGACCTGCTCAGAAGAAGTTTCCGATGCGCTGGCTGAAAAGCGCGCTGTGGTTGCGCTGGAAAGCACCATCATTACCCATGGCATGCCCTACCCTGAAAACCTGAACACCGCTATGGCAGTTGAGCAAGTCGTTAGAGACACGGGTGCTACGCCAGCCACCATTGCAGCACTGAACGGGCAACTCTGCGTTGGTCTAAACACAGACCAACTTAACGCACTGGCAAAAACCTCAGATGCAATGAAGTTATCCCGAGCCGATTTAGCATTTGCTTTATCCAGTAAACGCACAGGCTCAACCACTGTCGCTGCCACTATGATTTCTGCACACCTTGCAGGAATAAAAGTGTTTGCAACTGGTGGTATTGGTGGCGTACATCGAGGTGCCGAACATAGCTTTGATATATCAGCCGACTTACACGAGTTAGCGCGAACACCGGTTACTGTTGTTTGCGCTGGTGCGAAAGCCATACTGGACATTCCAAAAACGTTAGAGGTTCTGGAAACCTTAGGCGTGCCGGTTCTAACTTACCAACAAGATAATCTGCCTGCGTTTTGGTCACAAGATAGCGGTATTGCGTCGCCTTTGCGTGTAAATAATGTAAGCGAAATTGCCGACTTTGCACGCCAAAGACACGCCATTGGCATAGAGCAAGGCATGCTCATCGCCAACCCAATTCCTAAAGATGATGAAATAGACAAAGCCACCATGGATAAGCATATCCATCAGGCCTTACTTGATGCCGATGAAGCGGGTATCAAAGGTAAGGCTGTAACGCCCTGGTTACTAGGACATATTGTTAAACTAACCAATGCAAAAAGTCTGGCGTCAAACCAAGCGCTTATTCGTAACAATGCAAGCCTTGCTGCAAAGATTGCGTTAGCTTATTAATTATCACTCACTGTTATCACTCACTGTTATCACTAAAGTTATTACAAACCGTTATTACAAGCTCAATGCGTTTTTAGCCGCATTAAAATGCTTAATAGCCAAACCCTCATCGATCGCTGCGCGCGCTTGGGCAACGCCGGTTGCTAAATCTGTACACACGTTTTGCGCGTGCAGAACAATCGCTGCACCGTAAACCAAAGCATCGTAAGCGGCGCCTTTTTGTGCCTGCAATGCAGCCAAACCACAGTTAGCTGTGTGTTCCGCTAACGCCTGCGAATAGTCGTTATTGGGTGTCTTTTCATAACCTTCAGCGTCTAACTGTTGAGCTAAGGCTTCAGTTAATGAAACAGCGCGCTCTGATTGCTCAATACCTAAGGTCGACGGGTCCAGATCGATTTGCCTCACAGGCGAACCATGCACCGAGTGAAAATAACGGGAGGCTTGCGACAAAGACGGGATGACACCCCCTTCAACACCTCTAACCAACGTTGCACTATCAAACCCTGCAACATGTGCCAGCATTGCATACGTAGGTGGATAGGCCTTATGCACAAAACCCGTTAGCAGCTGCGACTGCTTAGTGGGTGCAAACGGATTCAGTGCCACTTCTATCGTTGTTAAACAACTGCGTTTAACAATGCGTGTCCGAAGTTCTGATAAGTTCGCTAACTGCGGCGCTATCGTCTCCTGATTTAAATAACACCAAGCTACTGCTTTGTTCTCCAACAAACTGGCCGCTTCAGATAAACTATGCGCCGGCCCCATGCCTGCGCACGTCAATACCTGTTCGTGAGTAGCACCAAACTTAGGCCCCATTGCAAGCACACCATGGCTTAATGTGGTTACGCCACAAGCGGCTAACACACACGGTAGAAACGCATTAACCGGCGCACCACGGGCAAAGCCGTTATAGGGATCAACCAGCGTTGTTAATGACTCTACAGCCAGCGTATGCTTTTTAATGCCGGCATTAATCGCATCGAGCACGCCAGCGATTTCATCGTCGGTTTCTCTTTTCATTCGCAATGCAATTAAAAAGATACCCGCCTGAACCGGGTCTGCGGAGTTATCGAGCAAAGTGAGCATGGCTTCACGTGCTTGATCGCGGGAAAGATCTTTACTTAAATGAGGACCGGTAGCGATTCGCTGCAGGACATCACGCATTAATACAGAACTGGACATAGCTTGAATTCGGCACGCTATTTAGCGATTGGGTACAATTAAGTTTACCTGACTCAGTATTAACGTGTGACTACAAAGCCTATGACTGCTCATTCTCACCGCTTGGCGATGTTCACCAATGTTGAAAACCGCACAGCGCTGGTTGTTGGTGGAGGGCCAGTGGCAGCTCGAAAAGCGGCGCATCTGCACAAAGCCGGTGCAACCGTAAAAGTGGTTACTGAGCAAGTTAGTGATGCCATGGCGCAGTTGGCCGCCAAACACTCCATCGAGGTTATACAAAGAAGCTACGACCCTACCGACTTACAACAAGTACATCTGGTGTGTGCAGCCAGCAACAACAGCGAATTGAACTTCAACATAGCAACGGCGGCTCAACAACAAAATATTCCCGTAAACGTTGCAGACAATCCAGAAGCAGGCACGTTTATTCTGCCATCTATCATCGACAGAAGCCCAATGCTTATCGCTGTATCCAGTGGCGGCACCTCTCCTGTGTTGTCCAGATTACTGGCAGCCCGCATAGAAGCCTTTGTACCGCACAGTTATGGCAATTTAGCGCAGCTAGCCGGACGCTATCGCAACCGCATAAAAAAGCTGTTTAGTCACTGGCGCGACAGACGAAGATTTTGGGAACAACAGCTAGCAGGTGAGGTGGGCGAGCTTATGCTTAGAGGCCATAGCGCCGATGCCGAGGCCACCCTGCTCTCTTTGCTGGACCAATCAGAACAAACAGCGAAAACGCAACAAAACGACACTTTTACGCCTACAGCTAAAGACATTGGTGAAGTGTATCTGGTGGGTGCCGGCCCCGGCGATCCAGATTTACTGAGCTTTCGCGCCTTACGCTTAATGCAGCAAGCCGATGTGGTGCTCTACGACCGATTAGTGTCGGACGCTATTATGCGTTTAGTTAAAAAAGACGCAACCACTGTTTATGTTGGTAAGCAACGCAGTAACCATGCACTCAAGCAAGACTCTATTAACGCTTTACTGGTTAAGCATGCCAAACAAGGTCAGCGGGTACTTCGACTCAAAGGTGGTGATCCATTTATATTTGGCCGCGGCGGAGAAGAAATTGAAACCCTTTCCTCTGAAGGCATACCGTTCCAGGTGGTTCCGGGCATTACGGCAGCTTCCGGTTGCGCAAGCTTTGCAGGTATACCGCTAACGCATCGCGACCATGCGCAAACCTGCTTATTTGTAACCGGTCATTTAAAAAACAACAGCATCGATTTAAACTGGCAAGCTTTGGTGCAACCACAACAAACCGTGGTGATTTACATGGGATTAATAGGCTTGCCCACAATCAGCCAACAACTGATGGCTCATGGCATGAGCGAACAAACACCCATAGCGTTAATATCCAAAGGCACCACGAGCGATCAAGTGGTTGTGGTGGCTACATTAAATTCGATCGTTGAAAAGGTCAGCCAAGCAAAGGTAAAAGCACCTACGCTCATTATTATTGGCGAAGTGGTTACGCTACACGAAAAACTGGCCTGGTTTGAGCCCAACGCTTTAAATTCAGGTTTTAGAACCTAACACCAGTGCATCGCCAACCAGCTGATGCAAGCTGGTAATTTGCACCTGCTGTAAATTATGTTCAGGCATAACGGAGGCTAATTGCGTTTTACAAATAGCACAAATTGCTGCCATATGAGTAACACCATCGCTATCCACAACCTGTTGTAAGGCTTGCGCTCGAGGTAAGGCACCTTTTACACGCAAGGCCATTAGCTCATCGGTCAGCAAACCACCGCCACCACCACAACAAAACGTTTTTTGATGCGTGGTATCGGCAGACATGTCTACAACTTGCTCGCACGCAGCACGCAATAAAGCACGCGGAATCATAAACTGCCCATTCGGCACGCCCCCCATGCTGGCACCACGAGCTACATTGCAAGAGTCGTGAAAGCTAACAACTTTACCGGCATTGCGCGTTGGGTCTAGTTGTATATGATTGCTTTGCAATAAATCATAAGTTAACTCACAAATATGTTGGGGCCGAGGATATTGTGAATTTAAAGCATGTTCACCACTCACAAGCGCTGGCCAAAAACTGTAAGCCACGCGCCAGGCATGTCCACACTCTCCAATAACTATGCGTGTTATCCCAAGCTCTTTGGCTGCATCTTCAATGCGCTGGGCAATCGTTTGCATGTGCTCACGACTACCATTAAAAAGCCCAAAGTTTGCAGCCTCAGAAGCTTGTGAGCTAAACGTCCATGCAATACCAGCCGCGTGCAGCACTTTGGCA
>CALDTX010000078.1 GCA_937923565.1 uncultured Granulosicoccaceae bacterium
GCCTTGACCTAGACACAACTTGTACAACGCACAACTCGTTAGGCTAACTAAACGTTAAGCGCACTAAACGTCAGCACGGTGTATACCAAATAAGCACAAGCCAGCAATGCACCAACAAGCCGCGTAGCTTTATTAAGATAGAAAATTAACGCTAACGCAATTGAGAAAACTGCCAAGGCAATGATCGATAGCATACCCGGATGAATGTCATGCAATGGCGCAACAAGCGCACTGCTACTTAATACTAATCCGAAATTCATGATATTCGAGCCAACAACATTGCCTAAAGCCAGCTCAAACTCACGACGATAAGCCGCAGCAATGGTGGCGGTAAGTTCTGGTATGCCTGTGCCAAACGCCGTAACCGTTAAAGAAATAACAGATTCAGATACACCAAACAATACAGCAACATCCACCGCACCACGAATAAGCAGCTCAGCTCCAAGAACGAGCATGGCTATACCAAATAACACCATACCCACAGGCTTGGCAAACGATAGCCAGGTTTTGTTGTTCACCGAATTCGGCTCACTGACTGTATTGATTGCGACCCCATCAACTTCACCAAGCTTAGTGACTACTTCAGCCTGAGGTGTTTGCACTTGCTGCGTAACGGTGCTCTCAGCCGGCGATGATTCCACAGCCGTTGAGCGATTTTCCTGAAAAAACAGATAAACCAGCAAAGCAACAGAGAACAGCAATAACACTGCACCCTCTACCCGAGTAACTTCATGATCCAACACAACATACAAACCGGCAGCGGTTACCACCAACATAGCAGGCACTTGCTTTATAGCACCATCAGGGTCGACCACCATTGCCCGAACCAAAAACGCTAAACCCAACGCCAGACCAATATTCACAATATTCGATCCGATCACATTACCAGCGACCAAATCACCATGGCCGGTTATCGCTGAACCAATGCCAAACGCTAGCTCCGGCGCACTCGTACCAATACCTACAAGCACCAGCCCAACAAATGCACGAGACACGTTTAACGCATTCGCAATGCGTACTGATCCACTAACCAGTGCGTGACCACCCATAAACAAAAAAACGAAACCAGCTAATAAATACAGTGCAGACACGTTAATCCCCTTTTCGAAGCGCTATAGTCTCCTATTTCTGCAATACGATAAAACAGTATTATTAGTTCTATTACATCGATTTATACGAACTATTGCACGAAGAAATTCGAATTGTAACCAGGCACTTTAATCTCAATAATAACCATTCACCCATTAGAGCCGTATACATGCCCGCAAGCCGACTAAAAGAATTTTTAAAGCTGGAATCCAGTGCAGGTATCATACTAATGCTGGCCACTGTAGCCGCTTTGATTGTGTCTAACACCGCGCTAAATAGTTTTTACGCGCAAATATTAGATACGCGCGTTGCATTGATATTTGGCGCGCTTGAGTTGGATAAACCGCTTTTACTGTGGATAAACGATGGCTTAATGGCGATCTTTTTCCTACTCATTGGACTGGAACTAAAACGCGAAGTTATGGAAGGCCAGCTCTCCAGCAAACAGCAATTAATACTGCCACTGGTGGCTGCTATCGGTGGCTTTGTGGTTCCGGCCTTCATTTACTTCTTATTCAATCGTCACGACCCAATGGCGATCAACGGCTGGGCAATACCCTCGGCTACTGACATCGCGTTTGCTTTGGGTGTGTTAGCGCTGTTGGGTAGTCGTGTTCCGTTGTCGCTAAAAATATTTTTAACCACGTTAGCCATTATTGACGATCTGGCAGCCATTATGGTTATCGCTGTTTTCTACTCATCAGATTTAGCCGTAGCTTCTATCGTATTTGCAGCAATCGGGCTGGCTGTGTTAGTCATACTTAATGTTAGCGGAGTCACTAACAGAGTTGCGTACCTCTTAGTGGGTATTGCTATCTGGGTTTGCGTGCTGAAAAGTGGCATTCATGCAACACTTGCCGGCGTATTGCTAGCCTTTGCGATTCCAATGCGCGGCAAGGCCAAAGGACAAGAAGAATCACATTCGCCACTAAAAGAAATGGAGCACAATCTGCACCCGTGGGTTGCCTATATGGTGCTACCGATTTTCGCTTTTGCTAATGCTGGTGTGAACTTGGAAGGCATCAACATGGACGGCCTGTTTAATTCAGTCACCTTAGGCATTTTCTTTGGATTGGTGGTAGGAAAAACGGTGGGGGTTTTCGGCTTTTCCTGGGCGTCGGTAAAGCTTGGCTGGGTATCGCTACCTGAGGGTACTAACTGGCAACACATGTTGGGCATAGCGGTGTTAACCGGCATTGGATTTACAATGAGTTTATTCATTGCCTCACTTGCCTTTGAACACGGCTCGTTCGACTACTTACAAGCTACAAGAATCGGTGTTTTAGCAGGCTCGGTTTGTGCGGCGATAATAGGTGCCGCACTATTAATAACAGCCAAACCAAACACTAAGGTAGAAAACCGCCAGTAGAATTTAACGACCAACCATCTATTCAACAAACAATCGTGAATAGTCCCTTTAACTAACAGGACCATTAACTCACTGAGCCGTGGTTTAAAACCACGGCTCAACGTATCGTTTGCTTAAGCCACGTGATGCACAGGGGCCAGTTCGTACACAGGCGTATCAATATTTTCCATTCTTGCTTTAATTTGTAAAGACAAGAACTGCGAATAATGCCGCGACTGATGCAAGTTACCACCATGAAACCACAAGCCCGGTTGTTGCAGAGGCTTCCACATGTTTCTAAGCTCCCCTTCCCACGGCCCGGGATCTTTTGTGGTATCTGAACCTAATCCCCAACACTTACCTACTTTGTCGGCCACTTCCTGACTGATTAAATCGGCGGCCCATCCGTTCATTGATGAGTAGCCTGTGGCCATAACAATAAGATCGGCAGGTAGTTCGCTACCATCGTCAAATCGAACACCGGTTTCAGTGATCTGTTCAACCGCCACACCACTTTTGAGTTTTATCTTTCCATCGGCAACCATTTCTGACGCACCAACATCAATGTAATAGCCAGAGCCACGGCGCAGATACTTCATAAACAAGCCGGAACCATCTTCACCAAAGTCCAACATAAAGCCCGCTTTTTCAAGTCTGTCGTAAAGGTCTTTATCACGCTTGGCCATCTCTTCATATACCGGTATATGGAACGTGTGCATGATTTTATAAGGCACCGATGCAAAGATTAAATCCGCTTTATGATGATCTATGCCATTAGCTATGGCGTCTTCGGAATACAGACCACCTAAGGCAAGCTCCATCAGAGAATCAGACTTTGCAATGTGTGTGCTGCTGCGTTGCACCATCGTCACATCACCACCTTGCTCTACTAATGCCGCGCAGATATCGTGCGCTGAATTATTAGAACCGATAACAACCACTTTTTTATCTTTATAATTATCGGGGCCGGGGTGTTGACTGGAGTGCTGAATTTCACCTTTAAACTTTTCCTGCCCCGCAAAAGAGGGAATGTTTGGCTTGGCAGACATACCTGTCGCTAAGACAAGTTGCTTCGGTTTCAACGTAACAGGCTTTCCTTCACGCTCAACTTCTACGGTCCACTCACCTTTGGCTTCATCATAATTTGCCGATTTGCAAACCGTTGAGTTCCAGTAATTGAGCTCCATTAGCTTGGTGTACATTTCGAGCCAATCGCCTATTTTATCTTTTGGTGCAAACACAGGCCAATGTTGAGGGAATGGAATATAAGGCAGGTGGTCGTACCAGACGGGATCATGCAAACATAATGACTTATAGCGTTTGCGCCAGCTATCGCCAGGTTTTGCGTTTTTCTCAACAATAATAGTAGGCACACCCAGCACCCGCATACGCGCACCCAATGCGATACCCCCTTGCCCACCACCTACGATAAGACAATAAGGTTGTTCGGTATAACCCAATGTTTCGGCTTCTTCTTGCCGCTTTTCCAACCAATTTTTACGCCCGGCAAGTTCACCATGTTCAACACCCATATTTCTGTTGCGCCCTTCGGGTGTTTCATGACCTTTTAGCTCAACCATGGTGGTTAAAAAAGTAAAGGCTTTGCCATCACGTAAACGAACATGACCCAATCCATGAGCCACCGCTGTTTCAAACGTTAACCAAGCTTCCACAATGCCATCAGCTTCAGTGGGTGGTTCACTGATTTGCCAGTTAGTTGGTTTAACTTGATTGTTGCAGGCGTCGAGCATGCTTTGAATAGCAGCACGGCCTTCTAAGGTTTTTATATTCCAGGTAAAGCTCACGAGATCGCGCCAAAACCCTTCTTCTTCAAAAAGGTTGGCAGCTGTTGTTGTGTCTGAATTTTTAAGCGCGTCGCCAAACCCAGTAAGCCAATCTTGAACTTGTTTCTCAGGTGTTGAATTAGACATGGATACCCCTCTCCCAATGGCATTTATCGTTAATTTCTAAAAATTGGAAATCACAGTGAGTGCACGGGTTTTGAGCTAGCTGAGCACTAACCGCTAATTTAAGTTACCAGAGTTGACGGGGACGTTCACTACTTTCCACACACCCTTGAGGCTTTAAGTAGTCTGTTAAGACAGATTGTCGCAGGCGCTATAAGAGAGATGCGCCTGCATTTTGGCAAGAATCGGGAAGGGTATTTTATTGCCGTTTAGTCGTCGCGATTAGTGCGTCTGGAACGCCTATCACGGTTAGGTGGCGATGCTTTTCTGGAGCCGGAGCCCACTAAATGCCACCAGTCCTTTTGCTGTTTACGCTCCAACTCAGTTAAAACATCACTTCGATCGGTGCTTCGCCGCTTACTTGCATTGCTGTTCCGCGATACGGTAGGACGTGCCGTATTCGCCGCCGCATCCGTATTTGTTGCAGCTTCAGGCTCTGTACGCCTGCCGGCCGACAGGTTTCTGCCTTTGCGAAAGGAACTTGAACGCACCAACTGCTCCAGCGCCGATACAGGCTTTTCTGGCCGCTTTTTGCCAGTGCTCACCAGTTTGCGACTCATTGGTGCGCTCTGTTGAGGTGTTGGTACCGAAGCGTTCTGATCAGCCAACTTCATAAGCTCTCTGACGATAGCAAGCTGTTGTGAGTGCCAGCTTTCCCGAGGCACCGCCAAGGCTACCGCCAAAAGCGCATTAGCGGCAACGCCAACCGGTATATGCTTGGGCAGTTCGAGCTGCCAAACAAAGACCAGAGTGTCGGTTTTAGTCATCGGTTCGTCCGCTTTGTTACAAAGAGCGCGCGTCAACGCACCACGTTCATCACAAAGTGGAAACAAAACCACGTTAGATTGCTGTTTAGATCCATACATGAAGCAAGTGTCGCAGTTAGTTTTACGATAAACTTTGTTATACCTCGCACTTCCAACCCCGCCACTAACAACGCATAGCAATCATTGTGAAATTTGTAGACGAAGCCAAAATAAATGTGATCGCCGGTGACGGTGGCAACGGCTGTATGAGCTTCAGACGGGAAAAGTATATTCCGCGTGGTGGACCCGACGGCGGCGATGGTGGCAACGGCGGCAGTGTGTACTTGCAGGCCACAGACGATCTGAACACGTTAATTGACTTTCGTCACAAACGAACGTACCAAGCTGAGCGCGGTGAGAACGGGCGCTCCAGAGATTGCACGGGTGCCGCTGGCAAAGACTGCGTTGTGCTGGTACCACAAGGCACTGTCGCTACCGACATCCTTACCGGTGAAATCATGGCCGACCTGCATAACGACGGCGACCGTGTCATGGTTGCCAAAGGTGGCTATCACGGCCTCGGCAATGCTCGCTTTAAAAGCTCTACTAACCGTGCACCACGTCGCACAAGTAATGGCACACCGGGCCAACGATTCGAGCTTAAGCTCGAACTACGATTATTAGCTGACGTGGGCTTGTTGGGTATGCCAAACGCGGGCAAATCTACGCTGATCAGCCGAGTGTCTTCTGCCACACCAAAAATTGCCGACTACCCGTTTACCACCCTCATTCCCAACTTAGGTGTTATCAGTATCGAACCACACCGAAGTTTTGTGATGGCAGATATTCCGGGTTTAATTGAAGGTGCATCGGAAGGCCATGGCTTAGGCGTGCGCTTTCTTAAACACTTAATGCGTAACCGACTTTTGTTGCATGTTATTGATGTAAACCCGATCGATCAAAGTAACCCGGTTGAAACGGCTAAGGCGATCATTAACGAGCTGGGCAAACACGACCCGGCGCTGCTTAATAAAACACGCTGGCTGGTGCTAAATAAAATTGACCAGTTGCTACCCGAAGAAAAAAACGCCGTGTGCGAAAATATCGTTAAAGAGCTGGAATGGGATGGGCCTGTATATGCTATTTCCGCGGTGTCCGGAGAAGGTACAAAACAACTAACAAACGACATAATGCTGCACTTGGAAAACTTGCGCGAAATTGAAAAACAGGCAATTGCTGCCAGTACGAACGACGAAAACGCGCCAAGCAACGAACCTGACAGCTCGGAACCCAACGATGCGTGAGCGCTTAGCAACAGCGAATCGCTGGGTAATAAAAGTAGGAAGCTCATTACTCACTGCTAACGGACAAGGGCTCGATCACGCACTCATTGGCAAATGGACAGAGCAAATAGCATCGCTTCTCGAGGAAGGCTGCGAGGTTATTTTGGTTTCTAGCGGTTCCATCGCTGAAGGCATGGTTAGACTGGGTTGGGCCAAGCGACCTGCGGCATTGCATGAACTTCAGGCAGCGGCAGCAGTTGGACAAATGGGCCTGATACAAGCTTACGAATCCGGCTTTAAGCGTTTCGGTCGAAAAACCGCTCAAGTTCTGCTGACCCACGAAGATCTTGCCAATAGAGCGCGTTATTTAAACGCTCGGGCAACGCTGAACAGCTTGCTTAAATATGAAGTGCTGCCCATTGTTAACGAAAACGACACGGTAACTACCGATGAAATTCACTTAGGCGATAACGACACCTTAGCGGCACTGGTCGCTAATCTCATTGAAGCTGATGTCTTAGTGCTACTGACCGATCAAAAAGGTTTGTATAACAAAGACCCACGCAAACACAACGATGCCACCCTGTTGGAACGCGCTAACGCCAGCGACCCTTCCATTCGTGAGTTAGCCGGACCCAGCGGCACACAGTTGGGACGCGGCGGCATGAGCACCAAAGTACTGGCAGCTGAACGAGCGGCCAAAAGTGGCTGTACCACTATAATTGCGTCGGGTGTTGAGCCTGATGTGCTACTACGACTCAAAAAAGGCGAAGCCATCGGCACGATGCTCACCAGTGAACAGGCCCCTGAAGCAGCACGCAAACGCTGGCTTTCTAATCAACTCAGGTCAAAGGGACAACTCATCCTTGATAAAGGGGCTGCCACGCGAATTCGCCAAGGTACATCGAGCTTGTTGGCGGTTGGCGTACTGGACTGTATTGGCAGCTTTGAACGCGGCGAGCTGGTGAGCTGTGTTGACGAACAACGCAACGAAATAGCACGCGGTTTAATTAACTACAGCGCCAGCGAAACCAAGCTAATTAAAGGCAAAACCAGCGAGCAATTCGCAGATATCTTGGGCTATATCAGTGAAGCTGAACTGCTTCACCGCGACAATATGATCGTAACGAGCTGACTATGCGCACGTCACGAGCCAGAAATCTGGGCTTCTTAAGAAAGTGCGCGAACCTGTGCGTTGAAACGGCTTTTATAGCGAGCAGCTTTATTCTTGTGAATAAGCCCCTTTCGCGCCATATGATCCAACACGGGAATTGCTTCTTTCAATGCGCTTTCAGCGGTGGTTTTATCACCCGCTGTAATTGCAGAAAAAACACGTTTAACATGCGTACGCATCATCGAACGCTGACTCGCGTTGCGTTGACGAGACTTCTCGGCCTGGCGAGCGCGCTTTTTTGCCTGAGCAGAATTGGCCACGGACTACCTCTTAATTCATCGAAACTTCGGTTAGCCGACTATTATGATTGGCCTTTGCAATATAGTCAATCAAGCGTCAGGTCAATTTTTGTGCATCGCACCCGAACTATCGCTTTATGTGGCCTAAAATCAGCCTATATCGGGAATAACCCTCGCGCTAATCCGTTTGCTGCCTGTTTAGAAGCCACATGAAAAAAAGCAATAATTTGGTGAAATCCGGCAGCATCGTGGGCCTAATGACGCTGCTTTCACGGCTTTTGGGCTTCGTGCGCGATCAAGTACTGGCTATTGTATTCGGTGCGGGTGCTGTTACCGACGTATTTTTGGTAGCGTTTAAAATTCCGAACTTTTTACGCCGATTATTTGCCGAAGGTGCCTTTGCACAAGCATTTATACCGGTTTTCACAGAATACAAAGAAACCAAAAGCCGTGAAGCCCTGATCGATTTAGCTGCCAATGTGTTTGGCGCGCTAACCAGCATTTTGCTTTTGGTAAGCACCGTGGGGGTCATGTTAGCGCCATTGCTCATTATGTTATTCGCCCCCGGCTTTATCGACTCCCCGGCTCAGTTCGAACTGGCCACGCACATGCTGCGCATTACATTTCCGTATTTATTGTTCGTTTCGCTGATGGCTTACGCAGGCAGCATGCTCAATACCTTCGGATATTTCGCGGTTCCCTCGTTTACCCCCGTTTTGCTGAACATTTGCATGATCAGCGCAGCGCTCTGGTTTTCGCCCCATTTTGAGCAGCCGATCGTGGCACTGGCTTGGGGTGTATTTTTTGCTGGTGTTTTTCAGCTGGCGTTCCAGCTACCTTTTCTGAGAAAGCTGGGCCTGCTACCCAAACCCAAATGGGGCTGGAAACACTCGGGCGTAAGGCGAATTTTAAAGCTGATGGCACCGGCGGTATTAGGCAGCTCGGTGGCGCAAATAAACCTGTTACTCGACACCGTCATTGCGTCTTTTCTAACGGTAGGCAGCCTTAGTTGGTTGTATTACTCAGACCGACTCATGGAATTCCCGCTGGGGCTTTTAGGCGTAACTCTTGGCACCATCATTCTGCCGCGCCTATCGAGCGAACATGCCTTGGCAGAACCCGAAAAATTCAAACAAACCATTACCTGGGCCCTGCGATTAGTTGCGTTAATCGGCATTCCTTCCGCTATCGGGCTCATGATGCTGGCGCAACCTATGCTCAGCACCTTGTTTGAGTACGGTCAATTCACCGCTAGCGACTCAGCAATGGCCAGCTACAGCTTGATCGCCTACTCGGCAGGCTTACCGGCATTTATCCTCATCAAAATTTTTGCACCAGCTTTTTTTGCACGGCAAGACACTCGCACACCAGTGCGCATAGGGATTGTGGCGCTGATATCCAACATGGCTTACAACCTCATTTTAGTTTTGCCGATGGTGTGGCTGGATATGACAGCACCGCACACGGCTTTGGCTATTGCCACAAGCTTATCCGCATGGCAACAAGCCTACATGCTGTATCAAAAACTTGTTGTGCAAGGTATTTACCAGGTGCCTGCGGATTTAAGCCGATTTGTTTGGCGCTGCGTACCCGCATTTATCACGCTGTCAATCGCGCTGTGGTTCACGCACTCGATGCAATGGCACGACGTCAAAGCAAGCGTTCGAGTGCTGCAATTACTGGGTATAATCACGGCTGGGACAGCGTTTTATACTGTTGCTTTACTCGTATTTGGCATCCGCCCCAAACATATTGCCAGCCCATGAACTACACACTAACAGGTGTTGTATGCAACTGATTCGCGGCCTCAATAATTGGCCGATCGACAAGCCCTGTGTTGCCACTATTGGTAACTTTGACGGTGTGCATCTCGGACATCAAAGCATTGTTAATCAGCTGAAAAAAGCCAGCTCAACGCACCAACTGCCCAGTTGTGTTATCAGTTTCGAACCACTGCCGCATGAGTTTTTCTCGCCCGATCAGCATGCAAACCGCTTACACGGGTTTCGGGACAAAATCCAGACGCTTTCAGCACTGGGTGTTGATTATTTTCTTTTGCTTAAGTTTGACGAACCATTCAGCGAACAAAGCGCGCAGCACTTTATCGAAGAAACACTGCACAAAACGCTCAATATCAAACATTTGATCATCGGCGACGACTTCCAGTTTGGCAAAGGCCGACAAGGAAATTTTGATACGCTGCATCAGGCTGGCCAGCAGTATGGCTTTGGTGTTGAGCAAACTCATACGGTAAGCCTTGGTGGCAGTCGCATATCCAGCACCCGCATACGCAAACATCTGGCGCAAAGCGAATTGGATCAGGCCGTTTCCCTTCTGGGTAGACCTTATCGCATTAGTGGCCGTGTGGTGCATGGCGAGAAAGTAGGCCGACAACTGGGTTTTCCGACTGCCAATGTGGCACTCAAAAAACACCGACCTTCTCTTTGTGGCGTATTTGCAGTAACGGCAAACGTTGAGGAAACCGGTATTCGCTACAACGCTGTTGCCAATTTAGGCGAACGTCCAACAGTCGGCGGTCGTAAATTGTTACTGGAAGTTCACATGCTCGATGCCGAACCAGACCTTTATGGGCAGCATTTACAGGTAGATTTCCAAGCATTTTTGCGAGGCGAGCAAAAGTTTAATTCCCTTGACGAGCTTAAACAGGCTATTTCGAACGATGCAGCTAACGCGTCACGCTTATTAAACGCCAATACGTAACTCACACAGCCCTTGAATGACATACACTAAGTACTTGGGCATGCTCCATGCTGCCCAAGAAATAGAAGTTATTTGCAACCACAAAAAATACCGAGCACCAGCTTGTGACCGACTACAAACAAACATTGAACCTGCCGAGCACCAATTTTCCGATGCGCGGCAATTTAGCCAAAAAAGAGCCTGAATCCCTCGCGCGTTGGGAGAAAGAAGGCTTATACGAGCAAATTCGTAAAGCATCCGCTGGCAAGCCTAAGTTCATTTTGCATGACGGCCCTCCTTACGCGAATGGCGACATCCACATTGGTCACGTGGTGAACAAGGTCATTAAGGACATGATCATCAAAAGCAAACAGCTCGATGGTTTCGATTCTCCCTATGTGCCTGGCTGGGATTGTCATGGCCTTCCCATTGAAAACAAAGTGGAATCCATTGCTGGTAAACCGGGCCAGAAAATTACTGAAAGTGAGTTCCGGGCTAAGTGCCGTGAATACGCGCACAAACAAATTGATAACCAGCGTGACGAATTTAAACGCTTAGGCATTTTTGGCGACTGGGATAACCCTTACCTAACAATGAACTTTGCCAACGAAGCGAACACTGTTCGGGCGCTGGGAAAAATCATTGAAAAGGGACACATCTACAAAGGCGTTAAACCTGTGCATTGGAGCTGGGGCGCGCACTCTGCGTTAGCCGAAGCAGAAGTTGAATATGAAGACAAAACATCAACTGCAATCGATGTCAGATTTGCACCGCGAGATAAACAAGCACTTCTCGATAAATTTAATGTTAGCGACAACGGCACCGACGTCAACGTGGTTATCTGGACAACTACGCCATGGACTATTCCCGGTAACCAAGCAGTGGCTGTGCACCCAGACCTAGTTTACGTATTGGCTGAGGTTAACAACGAAAGAATCATTGTTGCCGATGAATTACTCGACGCAGCTATGCAACGCTATGGCTTTGAAGATGCTCAACGCCTAGCCACCGTTAACGGTGCGGAGCTGGAACACTTAGTATTAAAGCACCCGTTGTACGAACGCGATTCCTTACTGGTACTCGGCGACTACGTTACTACCGAAAGCGGTACCGGTTGTGTGCACACTTCACCCGATCATGGTGTAGACGATTTCTACACTGGCAAAAAGTACCAACTGGATATTCTCGATCCAGTGGATGACAACGGCGTGTTTCGCGCAAAAGTAGAATTGTTTGCTGGCGAGCACGTGAGCAAAGTTGACAAACACATGCTCGAAGAGCTCACCAACGCGAACCGATTAGTTTGCAGTGCTTCTTATCAGCACAGCTATCCGCATTGCTGGCGCACTAAAACATTCATTATTTTCCGGGCCACACCGCAGTGGTTTGTCAGTATGGATAAAAATGACTTGCGTAAAGATGCACTGAGTGAAATCTCGAAAGTTAAGTGGGTGCCGGATTGGGGTCAATCGCGTATCGAAGGCATGATCGCAAACCGACCCGATTGGTGTATCTCAAGACAACGTTATTGGGGTGTGCCCATCACGTTGTTTCTTAACAAAGAAACAGGCGAGCTACATCCGGACACATTGGCACTGATCGAGAAAGTAGCCCAGCGTATCGAACAAAACGGTATTCAGGCTTGGTTTGATCTGGAAGCTCACGAGCTACTCGGCGACGAGGCAGAGCAATACAGCAAAGTAACCGATGTACTCGATGTGTGGTTCGATTCAGGCACCTCGTTTTTTCATGTACTGGAACAAAATCCGAACCTGACTTATCCGGCCGATATGTACCTGGAAGGATCAGACCAGCACCGTGGTTGGTTTCATTCATCGTTGCTAACCAGTGTTGCTATTAACAAACACGCGCCTTACAAACAAGTACTCACACATGGCTTCACTGTTGATCAAAACGGTCGAAAAATGTCAAAGTCTTTGAAGAATGCCGTAGCACCGCAAACGCTGATGAAGTCGCTTGGCGCAGACATTGTTCGCTTATGGGTATGCTCTGTTGATTACCGCGGAGAGATGTCGGTTTCTCAAGAAATCCTTGATCGCATGGCCGACTCTTACCGCCGCATTCGAAATACCGCACGATACCTACTGAGTGCGATAAACGACTTCGACCCTGCTGTTAACACAGTCGCCTTTGATGACATGCTTGCGCTTGACCAATGGGCCGTGGATAAAACACGTCAAACGCAAGATGAAATTCAACAAGCATTCGATGCTTACCAATTTCATACGGTTTATCAACGCATTCACAATTTTTGCAATGTTGAAATGAGTAGCTTTTATCTCGACATTATCAAAGATCGTCAATACACCATGGCAGCAGACAGTCATGGCAGACGCTCAGCGCAAACGGCGATGTACTTGATCACTGAAGCATTGGTTCGATGGATATCGCCGGTATTAAGTTTTACCAGCGATGAAATCTGGCAACACTTGCCCGGTGATCGCACCGCCTCTGTGTTTACGCAAAGCTATTTCGAAGGGCTTAACACGTTGCCTGAAAACACGGCGATGTCTTCCAACGCCTGGGACACGGTTATTGAAACACGTAATGCAGTAACCAAAGCACTGGAAGCTTTACGTATCGACAACAAAATTGGTGGTGGCTTGGATGCCTCAGTAAAACTTTATGCTGACGGCAACTTGGCTGACGCTTTATCGGCATTGGGCGATGAACTACGTTTCGTGTTTATTACCTCAGAAGCGGGCCTCGAACCATTTGCTAACAAACCTGCAGATGCAACGATCGTTACTATCGATGGCAACGACCTCGCTATCAGTGTAGATAAAACCGATAGCGAAAAATGCAGCCGTTGCTGGCACCGACGCGATGATGTTGGCTCAAGCAGTGAACATCCTGAGCTCTGCCTGCGCTGCGAAAGCAACGCTTTTGGCGACGGAGAAAAAAGACAGTTTGCATAAGGCTATGCTCAAACTGCTCACTAAACTTGATGTGCTTCTAAATTAATTAGCTAAATGTCGAAAATATTTTATTTTGGAATCGTACTGCTTATCGTGGTACTCGACCAAGCGACAAAAATTTCAGTGAACCGTGCACTGGAACTGTACGAGTCTATTGCTGTTATGCCGATGTTTAATATAACGTTGGCTTACAATTACGGCGCTGCGTTCAGCTTTTTAAATGTACCCGGTGGCGGGCAACGATGGCTATTCACTGGTATCAGCTTCGTTGTGAGTTTAGCGCTGATCGTTTGGTTATACAGAGTCTCACACAAAGAACAACTATTAAGTTTATGTCTAACGTTTATTCTGGGCGGTGCAATTGGTAACCTGATCGACAGAGCTTTTTTAGGTTATGTTGTCGACTTCATTCAGGTTTACTACGACAAACATTATTTCCCTACCTTTAATATTGCCGACTCGGCCATATTTTGCGGAGCGGTAATCATGATTTATCTCACGTTTGTTGAACACAAAAAACTTAAAAACACGCAAAAGTAAAAGGCCTTCAGATCATGCGAATATTGTTAGCCAATCCTAGAGGTTTCTGTGCAGGCGTTGATCGGGCCATAGAAATTGTGGAGCGCGCGTTGGAAATTCATGGTGCACCTATTTATGTTCGCCATGAAGTGGTACACAACAAATTTGTGGTAGACCAACTACGCGACAAAGGCGCTGTTTTCGTCGACGAGCTGCATGAAGTACCTGACGACAACACTGTGATTTTCAGTGCACACGGGGTCTCTAAAGAAGTCGAAGACGAAGCCAGCAACCGTGGCCTCCAGGTGTTTGATGCCACGTGCCCTTTGGTGACCAAGGTACACCTAGAAGTGGTGAAATACGCCAAACAAGGCAAAGAAGTTATTCTGATAGGCCATGCTGGTCACCCGGAAGTCGAAGGCACGATGGGCCGCTACAACACTGAACACGGCGGTCGCATTATTTTGGTCGAAAAACCGTCTGATGTTGCGAATCTACAAATCAACAAACCCGATGAGCTGGCCTTCGTATCGCAAACAACCCTGTCGGTAGACGACACTCAGGAAATTATCGATACACTTCGCGTGCGCTTCCCAGCCATTGCAGCGCCCAACAAAGACGACATTTGCTATGCCACGCAAAACCGTCAGGATGCGGTGAAGCAATTGTGTAAAGAAGTTGATTTACTGTTGGTGGTGGGTGCATCAAACAGTTCAAACTCTAATCGACTGCAGGAACTTGGTGAACGTGCTGGTGTGGAATCGCGCTTGATCACACGTGCAGAAGATATTCACGACTCCTGGCTGACATCCAAAAAGGCAATTGGTGTAACCGCCGGTGCATCAGCTCCGGAAGTACTCGTTCAGGAAGTCATAAAGAGATTGAAAGCGGCAGGTGGTGAAACAGCCATTGAAACCGACGGAATAGAAGAAAATGTCTCTTTCTCTATTCCTAAAGCATTAAAGCGTATGGACATTTCAAAACCCGCGTTCTGAAATGTCCAACTTATTAGGTAGTTAGCCTTAGCCAGCCTTTAACATCGTTTGCACGCTAACCAGCTTACTGGTTGCGGCTCTCATGATATCGCCTGGTGCTTTTAAATCGATACCCGCTTGCTGTAAACGTCTTGCAAGCAGTAAATTATCAGAACTTGGAATAGAACTTTGTTCTGCTTCCGGCATTTCCGATTGAATAATCAATAACGATGCGGTTACTAAGTCGGAATAGTTTATTTCACCAGTATGATTTCTATACCAGTCACGTGAGATCTCTGCGGCTTCAACGAAGTCTTGTGGAAAATCCCAAGTACTCATTAACCAGGCACTCAGAATAGTGCGTAAATTCATCACTACCGTAGTTAAATCGTTAAGGTTGGTAAACTGATCAGCAAAGCGATTAGCATAGGTGATCACCATAAGCTCACCCAAGTCGGCTGTTAAGGCCACAAGACTTGCTGTTTCCGACTTTAGCTCCGGCACCTCTTTTGCCAACACCTGCACAATAGCAGACGATAGCGCTGTACGTTGGGTAAAGCGTCTGAAGCGTTTTTCAATAATTTCATTGGCTGGTACAATGGTGTTTTCACGCAATAAAGATTCAATAGTTCGTTGCGTGGCTTCAACACCCAAGCGCGAAATTGCACCTCGAATACTGGTAATTGAGTCTGCAGTTCCACCTTCTGTTTTATTTGCAGCATGTACAATTTGCACAGAAAGACTGGGACAAGACTGTATAATTTCCGCAAGCTCCGGAATTCCACCCACTTTTTCATGGGCCATCAATATCTTTGCGGCAGATTCACTAAAGCTGGCTAACTGCACTTTATTCGACTTCATGTCTTTGACAATAGCATCGAACACCAGGTTATCGAGCTCACCAACCTGTACATCCATGACAGAAATTGCGTTTTTCTGCTGCTCACGCAATAGGATATCTAATTGTTCTCGACCAAACTTTACAACTTTCGCAACAGTTGCAGTTTTAGCCGATTGATAAGCTGTTTTATCTTGAAAAAGTGCTTGTAATGCTTCGTTAGTTTTAGCGTTTAAAGTTCCAACTTCTTCTTTTCCGTCGTACAGGCTCAACGAACCTTCAACCAAGTACATTAACCAGCGGTTAGCACCTTCCGGCTTAACCACGTCGTTGCGTTGAACATGCATAACCGTTGCTGATTTAATCAAGGCAGCCCGGTTGGTAGCATTTAATTCATTCACTGGTATTACAGCTGCAGCTGCAGTCATAATCAACGCCGCATTGTCGTCTGAATTAGATACTGTGGGGTTGGAATCGCTTTTAAACACCTTGTACGCCTTCTATTGTTGCACTTAACGTTGTCAATCCAATTTACCGGCTAAGTAGCATTTTCATAAAATCGACGTAGCGATGCTCTTGATGAGCACCACTACGATCATTTATTAGTTTTCGTTACGACAATAGTCACCGCTTCGGTCTGTACCGTAAGGGCTATTGTAGTTAGGTGGAATAGCATCAACCGTTCTAAAGTGCGTGGTCAGCAGTGGTAGAGTCGTCAGAAACGAATCTTCCGCTTCTGCACCAAGTGCTTGCGCTCTTGCTGTGATAATGACGTCTGCCCACAAAGAGTTACTTACTGGATATAGCATTTCAAAGTAACCGGAACCTGTTGAATCAGTTGTTAAGCTACCACCAACAATTGTTGCGATAGGCTCTTCTGATTCGATTGGTGCAAGCAATGACGGATCTTGTGGGTCAAGCGCGCCATTAGCGTTGTAATCTTCACCCGGATCCAATATACGATTACCATTATCATCTTCAGTATCGCAAGCACTGCCTCTTCGTGCCCAACCATAAGCCGACCAGTTAGTAGGTTGCTCTGTAGCTGTGAAGCCTTCACTGTTGATCAGTTCCATTTCACCTTTATAGTAGGTAACTGGTCTGATCGACAATTCGACTGTGGCATCTGTCAATGGTGTACCACCACCGTCAGCAACCTGTACTACGAAAGGTAGGCTGTACTGTGTTTTAAATACACGCTCTTCGAGAAAGTTTGATGTACCAATAGTTACATTAAGCACACGCTTCACAACCGTCAGCGGGCTATCGTTTGAAATATTGGTACCAAGCACACTGGCTGACAAAAGAACTTCGTTGTATTCAGTGGCCTGATCACCTGCGGTAAATGTTACGCTTGCCTCACCTGCACTGTTAGTGATTGATGATGCAGGGTTCAACTGACCGCCCTTTAAATCCGCACTGGTAAATACCACTTCCTGATTCTTAACAGGATTGCCAGTTGCATCAGTAACTGTTGCAATTACAGTACTGGTTTCTGAGGTATGTACACGAGTAGAAGTTGTTTCAAGGCTCAGTGAATTTGGCACCGTTGCCACAAATTCAACATCAACTTGCGTGGCTGGATCGCCACCATTAACCGCTTCAACCGTAACCGTTGCTGGTCCGGCACTGCTCGAAGACACAGTGGCAGACGCTTTACCGTTTGCATCGGTTACCACCGTTGGTGAACCAACAATTTGCCCTGCAGTAATGGCAAAGCGTAATTGCTCACCGACAACAGGCTGGCCTTGAGAGCCCCAGGTTGCAGTTACTGTATTGTTCTGATTAACATTAAATTCAGCATCTTTATTGGCATCAGCAAAAGAGAGGATGTCATCTGCCACTTTAAAATCATGCGTTGCGCTTGCTGAACCATCTAATGCACTGATTGTAATGGTGTCATCACCGTTCTGGCTGGTTACTGTTGCTGTCACACGACCTTCTGAATCGGTCATTGCAACTGCAGGCGTTACCGTATTACCCGCACGGGACGTTAATCTGACTTCACGGTTTGCAATGGCTTTGTCGTTTCCTGCCAGTAGCGTAGCAGTAATTTCTGCAACGTCACCCAGTACCAATGCATCTGGCCCTGCAACATTAAACTTACTACCACTAGCCGATACTAAAACCGTACCACTGAATACGCCTGAACTGACGGTAACCAGAATGTCTTGGTTGTCGTAATCTTGTACTAAGCCCAAAGTCGCTTTAGCTTCACCGTTTTCATCGGTTTGTCCGCTAATGGATTGTAATACACCACCGCTGGAGCGCACATCAATCGTTGCACCCGCTACTGCCTGATTTTTTTCGTTAGTAACAAGTGCCGTGATTACTGCGACATCTGAACCACCAGTGGGTATGTTGTTTCTGTCACTGATCACGCGCACAGTCAACACTTCAGATGCTGTGGTCGTTGAACCAGTAGACGTCAGGTTTCCAGTACCTGTGGTTGTACCAGTGGCCTGACCAGTTGATACGGATGGTGTTTCATCCCGCGCTCCACATGCTGATAGCAACACGGAACTTGCGAGCAGCAGGTAGCCAAATTTCTTCATGTCCATCACCTTGGATTCAGTTGGTCTTTTCACAATGCAGTCCTAGCGGTATCCGCCAAAGTAGTATTGGAAACCAATACTTGCGGTAGTGAATGCACCGTCATCAAGTCTTAAAACGTGCACATTAAGTGAGGTTGTATCGTTGCCGAAAAGGTTAAACCCCAAGCCCATAGCGACACCTGACTCCGAGGAGTTAAGTGTTTCATCAATAGATAATCTAGCTTGGCCACCAAGCAGATAAATTCCCGCTCTGTTCCAGCGGTAACCCAGCCGTAACATCGCAGCCTGATATTGAACAAGTGGCTCGCTCAGGATGCTGCCGGTTTGGTCAGACGCTGCACCAACCTCAATTTCAACACCTACAAAGTCCCAAAGCTGAAGGCCAACGGTAGCATTCAACGTACCCAGGCTTTTATCTTCGCCGTTAGTTACATCGACGTTTCCGTCGGTGAACCCTATTCCGTAATACATCTTGGCAACACCAGATGCTTGTGCGGAACCGGCAAATAAACCCAGGCTTAATGCGAGGATGCCGAGAAGCTTTCTCATACAAATTCTCCGTTAACTACGCGCGTCTCAATCGCTGCGAAAGTTCAGTCAGTGGCTACTACCTAACAATGCGTAGGCAGCTGTTGTGCCGCAATACCAATAAAAATGTCGGCCAATTGGCGAATTTCTAAAGAAATGACCAACAAACCACATTGTTAATACCGCCAGAAACACCGCAGATGCCCAGAAACCCAGTACTATTGATTTCTGGATCGCTAAAAGTTTGCGGTATTCCACAAACACGAATTCAGGCGCTATTGGCAATTCATCCGTAACCTATGCAGCATTCCGGCCAATCATCATGAAAAGCTCTATTTCTAAAACCGCATTAGTGCTTATTGCTGCTTCGTACCTGCTGATAGCGTGCAGCAAACATGCCGTTCCCCAAGGCGCGGCGCCGAAAGTGGAATTCAAAACACTGAATCAGGCAGCGCCAATTGCGCTGGAAAATGTCAACAAACCGTTACTGGTTAATTTTTGGTCTACTACGTGTGGGATTTGCCTGAAAGAAATGCCTGAATTGGCGGAGTTGTACGAAAAGAATCAATCGGCCGGTTTCGAAATGATTGCCGTGGCCATGCCTTACGACCGACCAAGCGATGTTCTGCAGCTGGCAGAAGCTGCATCGTGGCCATTTTTAGTGGCGTTGGACATTGAAGGGGAAGTTAAAGCAGCTTTTGACCCTATCCCAGGCACTCCAACCAGCTTTTTAATTGACGCAAATGGTCAATTTGTTGATAAGTTTATTGGCGCTGTAGATCTTGGTAAGCTCCAAAAACGCCTGAATGCACTACACGCCTCATAAAGAGGTGCCAATATTATGGCAAACACTAGGAGCGTTGTAGCAATGGCTCCAACTCCGCCAGCGCTTTTTTGTACACCTTACGCTTAAAGAAAATCACTTTTTTACTGGGTTCCCAGTAATCCACCCAGCACCAGTGATCAAATTCAGGCTTATCGCAACTGGACAGATTCACGTGCGATTCAGTACCAACCATTTTTAGCATGTACCAAATTTGTTTCTGACCAATGCACATAGGCGTTTGATTGCGCCTGACATAGCGTTTTGGTAAGCGATACCTTAACCAATCGTTAGTGCAACCCAGAATTTCCACATCGCTCGGGCTTAGCCCGGTTTCTTCCTTTAGCTCCCGGTACATAGCCTGCTCGGGAGATTCTTCTTTATCTATGCCACCTTGTGGAAACTGCCAGGCATCTTGCCCAACGCGCCGCGCCCAAAACACCTGACCGCGCTCATTGCTCAGAACGATACCGACATTTAGGCGATAGCCCTCATCATCTATCATTTTGCGCCTTCATTTATATATTCTTATACTGATCAATGTAACGGTTGAGCTGCTTGCAATCAATAAGCTTAGACTCGCAATTGGCACTTTTGCACTAAAAAAAGCGCACCCCTCCGCAATTAAGTTTGAGGCAATGTTACGCCGGTTTGCCCCTGATATTTTCCACCCCGGTCGGCATAGGACGTTTCACACACTTCGTCGCTCTCGAAAAACAGCATTTGCGCCACACCTTCATGGGCATAAATTTTCGCAGGCAAAGGCGTTGTGTTAGAAAACTCTAATGTCACATGGCCTTCCCATTCGGGCTCCAAAGGCGTGACATTAACAATAATGCCGCATCTGGCATAGGTACTTTTGCCTAAACAAACAGTCAGCACATTACGCGGAATACGGAAGTACTCAACTGTGCGTGCTAACGCAAACGAGTTCGGCGGAATAATGCAGGTGTCGGACTTTACATCGACAAAACTGTGCGGATCAAACGCTTTTGGGTCTACAACGGCTGAATTAATATTGGTGAATATTTTAAATTCATCCGCGCAGCGCACGTCGTAGCCGTAGCTCGACGTACCGTAGGACACAATACGTTCATTATTTTCATTAACACGCACCTGACCCGCTTCGAAGGGTTCAATCATGCCTGTTGAATCGGCCATCCGCCGAATCCATTTGTCAGACTTTATACTCATTGCTTACTACGTACTCTGAATTACAATATTCGGAAAGTTGGCGCTGTAATCTTTCGCCTGCCCAGCAAGTTTAGCCGCCGCTTTTCTGGCAATGCTTCGGTAAATCGCACTAGCACGACAATCAGGCTCTGCTACCACAGTAGGCTGACCGCTATCGGCTTGTTGGCGAATACGCATTTCCAACGGCAGTGAGCCCAGCAGATCAACACCAGCATCACTGGCCATCACGCCACCGCCACCTTCTCCGAAAATAGGTTCTTCATGCTGGCAATTGCTGCAAATGTGGGTCGACATATTTTCAACAATGCCCAATATGGGAATATCCACCTTTTCAAACATCTTGAGGCCTTTGCGAGCATCCAGCAAAGCGATGTCCTGAGGCGTGGTAACAATGATCGCACCACTTACAGGCACTTTCTGCGCTAACGTTAGTTGCGTGTCTCCGGTGCCTGGCGGCAGGTCGATGAGCAGGTAGTCCAGGTCTCGCCACTTGGTGTCGTTGAGCAGCTGCTCAAGCGCTTGAGTCACCATGGGTCCACGCCAGATCATCGGGCTTTCTTCGTCAACCAGAAAACCGATCGACATACACTGAACGCCGTAGTTTTCCATTGGCTCCAGGGTTTTGCCGTCTTCAGATTCTGGTTGCCCAGCCAGGCCCATCATGCGCGGCTGACTTGGCCCATAAATATCCGCGTCCAACAAACCAACTGATGCGCCCTCCGCGGCCAACGCTAAGGCCAAATTCACCGACGTTGTGGATTTGCCTACGCCACCTTTGCCCGAGGCAATCGCGATAATGTTTTTCACGTTGTCGAGCCGTTTTACCCCGTGCTGTACAGAATGAGCAATAATTTTGTGCTCAACAGTAATATCGGCGTTGCTTACGCCGGCATTGTCGGCTAATTGCTGTTTTATATCGCTGATTAGCGTGTCGCGGTAACCTGCACAGGGGTAACCAAGCACCAGGGAAACGGAGACTTTATCGCCTGAAATTTCGACCTTTTTTACTGTTTTTCCAGCGCTCAGACTGACGCCTGTGTGCGGATCGATAAATTGGTCGAGCACCTGATCGATGTTGGTACGAGATAATTCTGACATGTTGCTACATAGCTCCCGAAACAGTGGGCTGTTAGACTACAAAAACGAACCCCCAACTATACACTTAAGCGCATGCAAACGCCGCTACAATGGTAGCCAGAACAACCATGATTGGCCAAAACACCGAAAATGGCCGAAACAGCCTGAGAAAAAGTATCGTATGACCCGAAAGATCCTAGTGACCAGCGCCCTGCCTTATGCCAATGGGCCTCTGCACATTGGTCACCTTATCGAATATATTCAAACTGACATTTGGGTGCGTTATCAGCGCCTTGCCGGCAATCAATGCCAATGGGTCTGGGCTGACGACGCGCATGGCACCGCCATCATGCTGCGCGCCGAAAAGGAAGGCATCTCTCCTGAAACGTTGATCGACCGCATGAAAGTTGAGCATGAGCGCGACATAGAAGGCTTTTTGCTGTCTCCGGATAACTTCCACACGACACACTCAGAAGAAAACAAATACTGTGCTGAGCTCATGTACGAAAAGCTTCGCGATGCAGGCCACATTGTACGGCGCACCATCCAGCAGCTCTACGATGCAGAAAAAGAGATGTTTTTGCCCGATCGTTACGTTAAGGGCACCTGCCCGAACTGTAAATCACCGGATCAATATGGTGACAACTGCGAAGTGTGCAGCGCCACTTACGCCGCCATCGACCTGATCGACCCGGTTTCTCAGGTATCCGGCGCCAAACCTGTACTCAAAGATTCTGAACAACTCTTTTTTGCGGCCAGTCACTTTACCGACATGCTAAAGGAATGGACCAGCGGCCCGGCTGTGCAAGACGAAATTGCCAACAAGCTTAAAGAGTGGCTTGATAATGGTTTGCACGATTGGGACATTTCCAGAAACTCACCCTACTTCGGTTTTGAAATACCCGACGCCCCTGGCAAATATTTCTATGTCTGGCTGGACGCACCTATTGCCTATATGGCTAGCCACAAGCATCTGGCACAAAGAACCGGTGAAGACTACTTAAAAACCTGGGAGCCAAACTCCGACGTTGAGCTGTATCACTTCATTGGTAAAGATATTTCCAACTTCCATTGCCTGTTCTGGCCGGCCATGCTCGAAGGTGCAGGTTTTCGCAAACCTACCGGTGTTTTCTGTCATGGTTTTTTGATGGTGGACGACGCCAAGATGTCGAAGTCCCGCGGTACCTCAGTTACAGCGGAAACCTGGCTAAAGTTTCTTAAACCCGAATACTTGCGCTACTACTATGCCACCAAGCTCAACAGTGGCATGGTCGATTTAAATTTAAACCTCGACGACTTCATTAATAGAGTTAATGCCGATTTAGTGGGCAAAGTGGTTAATATTGCCAGCCGCTGCGCCGGTTTTATTTCAAAGCAGTTCGACGGCAAACTTGCACCTGTGTATGCAGAGTCCTTACAAGCAGACTACGACCATTTTGTTAGCGCAAAAACCATTATTGGCGACTACTACGAACAGCGTGAATATGGCAAAGCGATGCGCGAAATAATGTTATTGGCCGAACACGCCAATACCTACATTAACGACGAAGAGCCGTGGGTAAAAATTAAGGATGAAAATGCCCGTGATGAAGTACAACAGATTTGCACAGCTGGCTTAAATTATTTTCGCATCATCATGACGTACCTTAGTCCGGTGCTTCCTGAGCTTGCGCAAAAAACAGAACAGTTTCTCAATACCCAGCTAACGCTTGACGGATTAGCTCAGCCTTTGGTTGATCATAAAATAGAGAAGTTCAAACCGTTACTGACACGGGTTGAACGAACTCAGGTGGATAAAATCATAGAGGCCACGCGTGAAAGTGCTGAAGCATCAAGCGATGCTGGCAGCGTAGCTAGCGCCAGTAATAACAAAGAGGCGAGCCTTGAGCCTTTAAAGGCAGAAATCAGTATTGATGATTTTAGTAAAGTCGATTTACGCATTGCGACTATCGTTGATGCACAAGAAGTAAAAGGTGCCGACAAACTGGTGCAGCTTACACTCGACATCGGTATAGAAAAGCGTAACGTTTTTGCCGGTATTAAATCGGCCTATGCCCCGGCAGACCTTATAGGCAGAAAAACGGTTATGGTTGCAAATCTTGCCCCACGCAAAATGCGTTTTGGTTTATCCGAAGGCATGGTACTGGCAGCAGGACCAGGTGGCTCTGATTTATTCATACTCACCCCGGATGAAGGCGCAGACAATGGCATGCGCGTTAAGTAAGCTGCCAAGCATTGTCTGCAAGGCTTTGCAAACAATCACGTGAGTGAATACTTACTCATACTGCTAGCGACGGTATTGGTCAATAACGTAGTATTGACACAGTTTTTAGGGCTGTGTCCGTTTATGGGCGTGTCTCGCAGTTTCGATGGCGCCCTGGGCATGGGCCTGGCAACCACGTTCGTGCTTACGCTTGCATCAGCGCTTAGCTACCTGGTTAATCAGTTTGTTTTAGAGCCTCTCGATTTAACATACCTAAGAACACTAAGCTTTATTCTTGTTATCGCCATTGTTGTTCAATTTACTGAAATTACCATAAGACAAAAAAGCCCGTTACTGCATAAAGTGCTAGGCTTGTATTTACCGCTAATTACCAGTAACTGTGCTGTGCTTGGTGTCGCCTTGCTCAGTGCGCGCGAACACGATTCTTTGCTACATGCGCTTTGGTTTGGCTTTAGCGCTGCCATCGGCTTCACGCTTGTATTATTGCTATACGCACTGCTACGAGAACGCATTGCACACGCAGACGTACCCGCACCATTTCAAGGTAGCGCTATCGCACTGATCATTGCCGGCATTATGTCATTAGCGTTTTTAGGTTTTAGTGGGATGGCTTGATCCCAGTGGCAACCACCTTATTAACAGTTATCGTCTGCTTCGCCATTCTGTATATTGCAGGTGCATGGCTTACGCACATCCATTCTGCAGCCAACCAAAACAGTTCAGATAAACAACAATCCTTAATTAACACCGTAAACGAGCTATTACCTCAAACGCAGTGCGCACAGTGCGGTTACCCGGGCTGTCGGCCTTATGCCGAAGCCATCGTAAAAAACGGCATCGACATAAACCTCTGCCCACCCGGTGGCGATCAAACCATAGAAGCTCTGGCTAACTTACTGGGCCAGCCCGTTATCCCGTTGAATACAGAAATGGGAGAAAACAAACCACCCCAAGTCGCTATTATTGTGGAGAAAGACTGCATTGGCTGTACCTTGTGTATTCAAGCTTGTCCGGTAGATGCCATTGTTGGCGCTGCTACCTTTATGCATACTGTGATAGAACAAGACTGTACAGGCTGTGAACTGTGCTTGCCTCCTTGCCCCGTTGACTGCATAGAGCTAGTGCCCGGCAAAACTGGCATTTCGAATTGGGCTTGGCCGAAGCCAGCCTCATGAGCAAGCTGTTAAAAAAAATAGAGCGCGTGGTATTTAATCGCGGTAACAACGAAGCGCCTTTTAAATTTCATGGTGGGCTTGAGTTAGCGCCCAACAAACTCGGCCTGGATAAAAGTATCCAAACAATTCCGCTGCCTAATGAACTTGTTATCCCGTTATTGAATTATCACAAGCAGTTACTCGAACCGGTGGTGTCGATCGGCGACCACGTTCAAAAAGGACAATGGCTAGCCCATAACCTCCCTTGCCCTGCAAACGGTACAGTGCGCTGCCTCGAAGAACGCGAAGTCATGCAGGCGCAGCCTTTGTTAACGCAGTGTATCGTTATCGATGTTATTGTTAGTTCGAAAACGGCAATACCAAGCGGAACGTCACCTACAAACAACTGCAACACCATAAGCGGCTACAACGACAACGATAATTCCACTAACAACTTATGGTTGGAGACATTACAGCAACATGGCTTAACAGGCTTAGGTGGTGCAGCATTCCCTACCGCAGCCAAGCTTCAGACATGGGTTAACGCAAATAATGCAAACACTAAGAAAGCGGTTAATACCTCACAGCTAGCAACATTAATTATTAATGCAGCTGAATGCGAGCCAAGCATTGCTTGCGATGAAGCGTTAATGCAGGCACACGCCGATGAAATAGTAAAAGGCATCGAGCTTCTAAAAAACAGAGTGCAGTGCGAACGATGTGTTATCGCCATTGAGGACAGTAAGCCCCGCGCTATAGCGAAAATCAAGCTGGCATTAGAAAAGCAGCTTACAACCACCAAAACTGACACCCCAATTGAACTGCTCACTATTCCAACTCGTTATCCCAGTGGGGCTGAATCTGTACTCATTAAAATCGTAACCGGCCAAAGTATTCCAAAGTCGAAGTTGCCCATTGATTTTGGTGTTGTTTGCCTGAATGTTGGAACCGCTTATGCTGTTTGGCAAAGTTATCAGGGCGAACCGTTAACATCGCGAATTATTTCCTTAACCGGACCAGCGATGCCAAACCCATGCAATGTGCGCGTCAGTTTTGGCACGAGCATAGAACATGTACTTAAAAGCACTGGTAATGAGAGCGCGCTGAAAAACTACACAATTCGCGCCGGCGGGCCACTCACTGGTTTTCCAGTGCGGAACATGCAACTCCCTGTAAGCAGTAAAACGAATTGTATTAGCGCACACACATCAAATGCTTCTGCAACCGTCGCCCAGCCTTGTATACGCTGCAATGCCTGTGTGGACGTGTGCCCTGAATACCTATTACCTCAACAACTGCACTGGCATATCAGCGCTGCAAATTGGCAACAAAGCAGAGCGCAAAACTTGTTCGATTGCATAGAGTGCGGATGCTGCGATGTAGTATGCCCTTCCAATATCGAACTCAGCAATTATTTCAGGTATGCAAAAGCTCAACTATTAGAACTGGACTGGCAAGAAGAGCAAGCTAAGATAGCGCAAATTCGCTATGAAAATAGAAACAAACGACTAGAAAGACTAAAAGCTGAACGGGAAAAAGAAATAGCCTTCCGAAAATCAAAATTAGCGACAAAACCTGCACAGGGTGAGAATAACATTGCCGATGCTATTGCTCGCGCCAAGGCTCGGCAAAGGAACAAAAAGAAATCATGAGCCATGTAAGCGTTAATACAGCATTGGTGCGTAGTGAGTCACCTTCGGTACAGCGCGTAATGTTGCAGGTATTAGTGGCGTTGCTGCCTGGCATTGTTGCTCTATACTGGCTTACAGGGCCCGGCGTTTTACTCAATGTAGTGTTCGCTTGTTTCTTTGCAGTTATTCTTGAATGTATGGTACTCGTGGTCCGAAAGAAATCGCTACATGGAGAGGGTACTGATTTAAGTATTGTGGTTGCAGCAAGCCTATTGGCGCTGTCAGTACCACCCACTTTACCGTTCATGCATTTACTATTCGGTGTGCTTGTATTAGTACTTCTCGGTAAGCATGTATTCGGAGGCTTAGGTCAAAATCCTTTTAATCCGGCAATGGTGGCCTACGCAGCGCTGTTTATTTCCTTTCCTCAGTCGATGACGTTATGGTTCAACCCCACAGAGCTAACCAGCGTCAGCTTGCTGGACACTTTGAAATTTAAAACGGAAGTAGTTGGTCAAACATTAAGTCATTACCCCGCATGGGATGCCATTACAAAAGCAACTCCTTTAGAGCATCTGCGCACTTTAAAGCTAAATCAAGAAACAATTAGCGTAGAGCTGGCAAATCATACGGTTAGTCAGGCTCCCTGGATAATTGTCAGTGCCTGCTTTTTTATTGGTGGCGTTTATTTACTGTGGCGTAAAGTCATTCAGTGGCAAATACCGGTGACCGTTATCGCAAGTTTTGCCATTGTCAGCCTCGTGTGGGCAACTTTTGGAACTAACAGCATACCCAATATTGGCTATTCTCTATTTTCGGGCGCCCTAATATTTGGTGCGTTTTTTATTGCAACCGATCCGGTGACAGCAGCAAGCAGTACAGCCGGAAGAATTGTTTATGGCACTGGCATCGGTCTTTTAGCCTTTATTATTCGCTACTTTGGCGGTTACCCGGATGGGTTTGCTTTCGCAGTATTATTAATGAACTTGTGCGTTCCTACAATTGACTACGCCGTGTTAAAACTGAGCCAACCATGAGCACAGTTAAGCCCCAGCGCAGCGGATTGTTACTTAGTGCTGCCGTACTAACGTGTACCTTACTTATTATAACGGTACATTGGTTTAGTGAGCCAACCATCATAGCTGCGCAACAAAAACAACTAAACGAACTTTTGGATAACCTGCTACCCGCAAAGAGCGCAGACAACAACTTTAAAGACAATGTGGTTTTAATAGAGAGCGAGGCACTCGGAACACTGGATGCGCAACGCGTATACCGGGCAGAGCTAAACGGAGAACCCAGTGGCGCAATAATTACAGCCGTTTCTACAATGGGCTATAGCGGAGATATTACACTGCTTATAGGCATTGAGTACAACGGCACAATACACGCTGTTCGCGTTTTGTCACACTCAGAAACACCTGGACTCGGCGATGTTATCGAGACCCAAAAAAGCGATTGGATATTTAAATTCGATCAATTACCCACAGCTGCGCTTACCAACACCTACTGGGCCGTCAAGAAAAATGGCGGTGAGTTCGACCGAATAACGGGTGCCACCATTACCAGTAACGCTGTGATTAAAGCCGTTGAACGGGCGAGTTCTTGGTACCGGCTAAACCGTGATAACCTACACGGCAAAAAAAGTGTAAAGCTTAACCAAACCATCTTATAGGTTTAAACTTAACTTGGAAAACAGCACTAACAGCAATAAATCCTTGTTGATAGAAGGTCTGTGGACTCAAAACCCCGGCCTGGTGAAATTGCTTGGACTGTGTCCGTTACTCGCTGTTAGCAATTCCGCCGTTAACGCTATTGGTCTGGGAATAGCAACGCTATTTACCTTACTGGTATCCAACACGCTCGTTTCAGTGTTCAGACATCATATTCACACCGCTATTCGCATCCCGCTTTATGTGCTTATCATTGCCACAACGGTGACCATCGTAGAACTGCTTATGCGCGCCTGGTTTCCAGGTATGTTCGCAGCGCTGGGTATTTTTCTACCACTCATCGTGACCAACTGCCTAATCATTGGCAGAGCGGAGGCATTTGCATCAAGACAATCTGTAAAACAAGCGTTCATCGACGGACTGGCCATGGGGCTGGGATTTTTTGCAGTTTTATTGATACTCGGATCTGCCAGAGAAATCATAGGACAGGGAAGCTGGCTAAGTAATGCCAATTTGCTATTCGGCGATCTTGCAAGCACATGGAAAATAGAATTTTTTGATCGGAGCAATGGTGTGTTGTTAGCACTTCTACCTCCAGGTGCGTTTATTGGGCTGGGCCTGATGCTCGCCGTTAAAAATGCGATAGACGCATCATTAAAAACCAAACGCGATACCGTAGAATTGCTAAACCAGCGAAACAATCAACAGGCAAACACCTAGCGCATGCTATTTACCCAAGACAGAAAAAGATTACGCGACATGTTTTGTAAAAGCTGGGCTAAATCCAAGCAAGATGCAGAACTGGAGCCATTAGAAAAACAAATTGTCAGCTTGCTACATGACCACCCTGAGTATCATGCACTACTGGAAAAACCCGATAGTGCAATAGATAAAGACTACACACCTGAACACGGTGAAATGAACCCCTTTCTGCACCTAAGCCTGCATTTAGCACTTCGAGAACAAGTAGGTACAGACCGACCTAAAGGCATTGCCAGTGTCACCCGATCGCTGTTACTCAAGCATCAGGACGGACACACCGTAGAGCATATAATGATGGAAAAGCTGGCTGAAAATTTGTGGGAAGCTCAAAGCCTTGGCAGAACGCCCGATGAAATGGCTTACTTAGAACAATTAAAACACCTAATTTAACGGCGATAGACGAGAATCTACCACCGTTACATTTTTAGTCTTTTTAAAGCTCCACACCTAACGCTTTAATAGACTCCATTGTCACACCACCTTCAGCCAGCTTATTTTTCTTCTGGAATTTTTGTAGCGCTGATAACGTTCCCTGACCAAGCACACCGTCTATTGATCCCGGAGCGTATCCATTTTTAGCCAATGCAGTTTGTAAGCGAGCAATGATATCGCCATTGGTGTTGGTTTCGCACAATACCGACATCCATTCAAAGCGAGCGTCTGAAACTTTAATACGCTTTTCAACAGTGCCATTAACAGGCGGAACCACTGAAGAAACACTGGTTGCATCACTGACCAAACTGCTCACTTCAATCGACTCGTAAGTAGCGGGCACTTTTGTACGCGTGTAAGCGCCTGCAGTTTTAACCACACTGCGCTCATAGGCAATTTCCTTTGCAGGTATTGACCGATGACAAACGGTCCTACCGGTAGGCTTTCCGTTGGCAGCGTTCTCAGAGCGCTTCTTTAACCACAAATAACCGCCTGCTTGTGCAATTTGCTCTTTGCTCATCGTTTTAAACTGCGCCGCTACCGGAGAACGCTTTTCTTTAGCATCCGCTTCAAGCTTCTCAATTTCCAAGGTTTTGTACACCGCTTTTTCAACCACACTGGTAACTAGAGGTTTTGTAGCAACAACTTCTGTTTCGATAGTTTCATAAACCGGTGGAACATCAACCAAACACATGATTTCGCCACTTAGGTTGTCAATGCGCTGAATGGGACCTGTGCCCTTCTTCCAAACTTTACTGGCCGCTTCAACCATGACTTTCTCTTGGGCAGTCTTATAAACGGCAGGAACTTCAACCAATCGCTTATACATAGGCTTAATCAACACGCTTTCAGTTGCCTTTCGAAACTTCGCAGCCACAACTTCAAGTTTTTCGGTTGCTTCACTAATTAGTACTTTATTGGGAACTTGTTTGGTTACATCCGCTCGGTAGTGCTCATACAGGCAGCTACCCACTGGCAAATCGTCGAGCTTGATACCTGCAACACTGATATCGCGCTTTTCTCCGGCACTCATTGGAATGTCGCTTTCGAGCGAATCTCGAACCCATAGCGTTTTCGCAGGAGATACGATGAATTTGTCTTTCTCGACAGCTATTTCGGGCTGAACAGCCACAAGCTCTGAAGACGCATCACGAACGAGTACATCTTTACTCTTCAATTCAAATTTTGCAGGTGTTATTTGAAACCGTTCAGTGCCCTGTTTGACCAACACACTGACCGCTTCGGTCTTGTATTTCGCGGGTACACTTACCTTCGCATAACATTCACCACTTTTCGCAGGTGGCAGTAAATTGCCAACACCATCCGCAATTGATGATTCATTGACGTTACTGTTCGCTGCATAGGAAGTCGCGCTAATTGCAAAAAATCCGCATAAAACAACCGGCACACTCGCATAAAGCCGAGTTTTGTAGCAATTCTTAGCCATTATATAAAACTCCAATACTTATGTTTACCCCGCTTTTACGCAAGGTGTTAGATCAGCAATAGAAAGAACTATGCCAAAACAAATGTAAGGTAATTCTCATTTCTACGTAACACTCGTTAAGGATTCCCCTATCAAGACGCTCTGAAGATAGCTGCCTTAGTTCTAGCCATTCCATGTTCGTTTTGGTCAGCAGTGCCCGGCAAAAACACAACAAAATTCAGACTTCGAATGAACAACAATATTACAGTCCTCATTGCTTTAAGCGTGGCGTTTTTATCCAGCCAAGCGTTAGCAATAGAAAATGGCAGCGAACAACCGTCTCCAAAGAGATTGTTCCCCTACTACGCAGAAAGCAGTCCAACTTCGAGTATGTGGCTTGAGAAGACACATGTTTCTACAAATGCGACCGCGTTAGTTAGAGCCCTGGAGAACAGTCAGATACACGGCTTTAATCCGGACAACTACGGATTACCCGCTATAAAAGCCGAGTTAAATCAGTTAGAAATACTCAGTAAATTCGGCGCGAATTTGTTCGATTCAAAACATGCCCGAAAAGTGAAATCTTTTGAATCAAAACTTGATATCGCCTTTAGCGCCTATGTGAAAGACCTAGGCGAAGGCATGGTGGATGCGCAAAAAGTACAAAAAAACCTTTTCCGGGCAGCGCCTAGTGTAGACATCCAGCAACTACGTGAAAAAATAAACGATGGCACATTCACTGTTAACGAAGCAATTCGATCGGTAACACCCAGCGCGCCAATTTACACAACAATGACCCAGCGCATGGAAACTTTATTGTTGGAACACAAAAACAATAGGCCACGTAGCAAGGTTGAATTATTTGACGTAGAGCTAGACTATACGCACGCAGCAGTACCTGCACTGAAAAAACGCTTAATGGAAACCGGTGACTTAGCTGAGGCTTCGCAGATTGACGATGTCTACGACTTAAACGTTGAGCAAGCTCTAAAAAGTGTGCAAATTCGACACGGTTTGCAAGAAACTGGAGAATTAAACAAAGCCACCGTAAAAGCGCTTAACGCAAGCGTTAAAGAAGACATTACCAACTTGGCAATGAACCTTGAACGCTGGCGTTGGATGCCACGCGAACTGGGTCATCGCCATGTGATGGTTAATATTCCAGAATACAAAGTCAGCTTAATGAACGGAGATCAACGCATTGTTCATATGCCGGTCGTCGTTGGCTCTAAAAAGCATAAAACCGCAGTATTCAGCGACGAAATAGAGTTTGTGGAAATGGCACCAACATGGACGGTTCCAGCGAGCATCACCAATAACGAACTTATTCCATTAGAGCGTCGCAAGCCTGGTTATCTTAAAAAAGAAAAAATCGACTTCTTCACCTATGTTAACGGCAAACTAAAACGTGTTGATCCTTCGCAGGTAACCGAAGAGGACTTTAATAAAAAACCTTTTCCTTACGTATTGCGACAACGCGCTGGAGAAGGCAATGCGCTGGGCCGTTTGAAAATACTGTTTCCAAATAAATTTGCGATCTACATGCACGACACGCAAGCCAAAAAATTATTTGCCAAAACGGATCGCGCTTTTAGCCATGGCTGTATCAGACTGTCTGATCCGTTCAGTATGGCTGGTTTGTTGCTCCAACTCGACGGTAAAACACCCACCGCTACCGATAAAATTTTAGCGCTTGAAGAAACCACCAGAATTCGGTTCAAGGAGAAAACGCCGTTTCATCTTACTTATCTTACGTCGTGGATCGATGGCGATGGCGCGTTTCATAAGCGAAAAGATGTTTACGGCTATAACGCAAAGCTCAAACGAGCGCTGATTGCCGAAAATTCGCTTATTGCTAATTTAGATAAGCCTGCAGGTGGTATTGTTATTTCAGAACAGCTGATTGATCAATAGTCGCTTTCACGGGTAGCAAGCTATTGGCGCAAAAAAACCTAAAATAGTGTTACTAAGCAATACAATCTGTATTGCTTAGTTTGCACAAAAAAACGCCCAATCGAGAGCGCTACAGGCCAGTTTAAAAAAATGCTTGGATCATCCAGGCGAACTGGTTACTATCATTGCAAACGCAATGTTAAATCACTCCATGTCAAAACCAATAACAGTAATCGGTGCTGGGTCTATCGGCATTTGTACTTCGTTGCACCTGCAGCAAAGGGGTTGGCAGGTTACGATGATAGATCGTCTTAGCCCTGCCCGCGAAACCTCCTACGGCAATGCGGGCGTGATCAACAGCGGATCCATGATACCCATTAATAGCCCGGGCATTCATAAGAGCTTGTTTTCGTTGCTGCAAAACAACAAGCCCCAACTGCGCTACAACCTCGCCTTTGCTATAAAAAAATTGCCTTGGATAGTGCAGTTCCTGCAAGCGAGTAAGTCGAGCAACACTGTCGCAACAACAAAAGCATTGTCTTCTTTGAGCTCCACCTGCCTGACGGAACACAAAGCACTCATGCAACGAGTCGGCAATGCTCATCGACTCACCGAAGCTGGCTGGTTAAAAGTTTTTCGAAGTGGTCAAGGGTACGACCCAAGCTCTTTCGAAGCCCAGCAGTTAGAGAAATACAATATTCCTATACAAAAATTTAATGCCGACGAGTTAAGGGAGCTAGAACCCTCGCTAAAACCTATCTACAGCGCAGCCTACTTGCTATCCGACGCAGCCACGGTTAACAACCCTGGCGAGTTACTAGCTGAATACGCTGAACAGTTTGTTAAAGACGGTGGCAAAATAGAAAAAATGGAAATCAACAGCATTGACGTAGAAGGCGAAAACATAAAATGCCGCTCAGATGCAGGTGTACACGCTTGCGAAAAATTGGTTATCGCTGCCGGCCCCTGGAGCTCAGACTTACTCAACATGCTCAACTACACCGTGCCTTTAAACGTTGAGCGCGGCTATCACGCACATTTCCACTTACTCAACAACGCAACACTGGGCCGATCAATACACGATGTTCAAGGCGGCTTTGTTATGGGGCCAATGGAAATGGGTTTACGAGTAACCACCGGCGTTGAACTAAATTATCGCGATGCAGAAAATAACCTACAACAACTAGAACAGGTGATCCCTTCTGTTAAACAAGCCATCGATATCGGGGAACGAACCGACGACCCGGTTTGGCGTGGCAATCGACCAACCCTGCCAGATAGTATGCCAGTTATTGGGCAAGCGCCCGATCACAACAACGTATGGATGGCATTTGGGCATAACCACATTGGACTTATGACAGGCCCAATTACGGGCCGTTTGTTAGCTGAGCAGATTAGTGGAGAAACCTCGGATGTTGATCTAACGCCTTTTACACCAAAGCGTTATGTTAGATCGGGCAGACGACGTAAACCTATTTGGAAAAAGTAAACGCACAAACGCCATCGCGATACAGCTGATCTATTTCGCTGTCGGCTAAGCCAACCTCCAGCAACACCTCTCGGGTATGTTCACCTAACTTTGGCGGCAAGCGGTCAATGGACGGACCATCGTGTGCATAAGCAAAACCCGCTACTGGAAAACGCGGGCTTTGCGCATCGGAGACACTGCTAACCTTTTGCAACACTTGCCGTGAATTAACTTGTTCGCTAGCAACAGCTTCCACCATTGTTCTGACTCTGGCGGCAGGCACATGTGCATCGTTCAACACAGCTTCCCATTCGTCGGCTGTTTTGTCTTTAAGTTTTGACGCTATGAGTTTTGCATCTTTTTCTCGGTATTCGTGCCTTTTTGCTCTTGGCCTTGCAAGCACTTCCTGTGCGCGTTCATGTTCGTTTAATACCGTAAATAGTTTGGCCAACTGTTTACTCGTCCATGCGCCAATCATCAAGGTGTCTTGCTTGGTATCGTATGCGGCGTAGCCGGCGTAACTGGCATGCGCATTACCATGCGTTTCGTATGAGGATTTGCTGATCAGCGCTTCATTAATTGGTGCCGTCATTAGCATCAACGCCGAATCGAGCATTGACACATCAATAAATTGCCCTTGTTTGCTAGCTTGTCTTTGGAATAGCGCCGCACTGATGGCAAGTGCGGCCTGCGCACCCGTGCCATAGTCAACCAGCGGCGGCCCAACCTTAACCGGCGCAGATTTATATTCTCCGTTTGCGCACATTAAACCGGAAAAAGCCTGAATAACATTATCGTATGCCGGATGCATTGCCTTTGGACCGGTAGCGCCGTAGCCCGAAATTGAGCAATAAATTAGCGATGGTTTTTTCTTAGCCACCACTTCATAGGAAAAGCCTAATTTGTCCATCGCACCCGCTGCATAATTGTGCACCAACACATCAGCACTTTCTATCAGCCTCCACATCACGGAGCGTCCTGATGCTGTTTTCAAATCGAGTTGTATCGAACGTTTAGCAGCACTTTGCGATTGAAAATAAGTGCCATAGGCCTGTGCGCTATCCTCTGCAACGACTCCTTCTTCGCGGGTCATATCCGGTACTTGCGGTGATTCAATTTTTATAACATCAGCACCAAGTACCGCTAACTGGTAGGTTGAAAATGGCCCAGCCAGCACATGCGTTAGATCAAGAATTCGAATACCTTCAAATGGCTTCATGGCAATTCCCGCCTCTTATAAACCAATGGTGATGATGCTAAAAATAAACCCGTTTAACGCTCAGCTTTTGCTAGTTCCCATAAGTCATCCAGCGAGCTTAAGTCCATCGTCTGCATTTCAAGTTGACGTTCGTGCGCTAATTGTTCAACCCGACGGAATCGATGTTCAAACTTATTGTTCGCATTTCGTAACGCCACCTCGGGATCAATACCGGTATGCCTGGCAAGGTTTACAACTGTAAAAATCAAATCGCCTATTTCATCCTCAATGGAGACTGAATCTTGCTCCGCTATGGCTTCTTTTACTTCAGCGACTTCTTCATCGAGCTTGTCCCAAACCGGTGTAATTTCCGGCCAGTCAAAGCCAACTCTGGCTGCTCGTTTTTGGATTTTTTCGGCACGCATAAGAGCTGGCAATGCGATAGCGACATCGTCCAGTGCTGAAACAACCGCGGCAGAGGCGCTATTAGCATTAGCGGCAGCGTTTTTCTTCTTGGCAGCTCTTTCATCTGCTTTTTGTGCTTCCCAGGCAGTTTTCAGCGATTCGGGGTCGTTGTTTTTTTCGTTGCCAAACACATGCGGATGCCGACGAACCATTTTATCAACGATAGATTCCACAACATCAGCAAACTGAAACTGACCCTGATCGTCTGCCATTTGCGCATGAAACACAACCTGCAATAACAGATCACCCAGCTCATCTTTTAAGTCGTGAAGGTCGTTTCGTGCTATCGCATCCGCGACTTCGTAGGCTTCTTCGATGGTGTAGGGAGCAATGGTTTCGAAGGTTTGCTTAATATCCCACGCGCAGCCCGTTTCTGGATCGCGCAGTTTGCGCATGACGTCCAGCAATTGATCGATGTTCGACAAAAAAGCCACTCCGCAGTCAACAGATGCGGCTAGACTAAATGAGTTTGCAGAAATTGGGAAGTGTTAGAGGCTGGGGCCGCTCAATCTAAATAAGCAGCCCAATTTCAACCGGACAGCTATTAAAACGTTAGTTTGATACCGATGTGAACACTTCGGTCGAGACGAACTTGCGAATAATCGTTGGTATCAAAGCGCATTCGTCGATAGCCAACATAAGCTTTCGCCTGTGGAATAACTTCGATTTGCAATCGAGCACCAATTTCAGAAAATTGTTCAGCATCGGAAAAACTGGTGATGCTCGGTGCGAAAAATCCTTCAAAGCTCAGTTCTAACGGATTTTGCCGACTTGAAGCCAACAACAAACCACCTTGAAAACCAAGCGCAAGCGCACCGACAGATTCTTTATCTTCGCCACCAAGACTGACGTCATTTGGGATTGCGATGTCGCCTGCAATCAACTTCACACCAGCGCCCAAACTGTACTGAGAGCGTTCGGACTGCTGGTAGCCTCGTGCCATGAGTGTAGCGTGCGCCAGTTTGTCGCCCTGCTCGCTGAAAAAACCACCCACTGCCAGTTCAGAACCACCGCCTTGATAAAATTGATAAGGGTTCAGTAGCAACTGTAAATTGGCCGTTTCGTTACTCAGCGCCACATCAAACCCGCTGGCTTGAGCACCGAAAGATCCGAACAACAGGCATGCACCCGCGACTAGCTTTTTCATACGACACCTAAGTAAAGCAAAACCTTCTCTTACTATGAAGTCTAGACGTGAATTTCAACCCCGCAACCCATGATGGAAACTTGTCACCGGTTTTTTATGCCAATCGCGAACTTTCACCTGCCACAGCGCGTAATTTCACAGGCCACAACGGGACATCGCAGAACGATAATCAGTGTTTCGATGCAGAAAAGCTCAATAACAGCACTATTTGTAACTGGATTTTAGCTGTTCAATTCGGTTCTCAAGCCGGGATACCGACACCTTTTCCCGCGTGCCCAACTCTTGCGCAAAAAGCGACACGCGCAGCTCTTCGAATGCCCAGCGAAGGGCGGTATGCTCTAAAGCATAGGCGGGGTTGTTTTCGACGGAGTTGCGGAGCGCTTTAAACGCCTCCCAAACAGGCAACAGCTCGGCTCGACGACGTCGGTCTTTGTCGGGGGCTTGATCGATACCGTCGAGCCGACGACCCATCGCCTGAAAATAGACCGGCAACCGCTTCACTCTAGCCAAACCCGTTTGAACCACGAAACCGGGAAAGATAATTTGATTAATCTGATCCTTGATATCACCAATGGCTTCCACCCAACCCAGCGATACCGAACCTTCGATACGTTTTGCCACTTGCCGATGCTGCTCGAAGGTGGCATCAAGGGCTGCACAGAACTGCCCAGCATGCCCAACTAATTCCTTACGGTTGTCGGTGAGCACACTTAGAAATTCTTCTCGCGTGCGAGGGTAGTGTTCACCTTGTAAGAAGGTTTCGTCTAATGCAGCGTCTACGATGTCTTCAATGAGTATGTTTTTATTACCATACGGGGCAAACCGAAGGCTTAACACATCGATACCCGGCAGTTTGCGTTGCAAATATTTTATTTCGTCCCGGAGCAAAATACGTAACAAGCCCCGTAAACCGCCAGGCATCGCCGAAGCTGCCGCTGACTCACTGGCAAATAACTTCACACTCACCACACCATCTTTATTTTGCAAGGCGGGGAAACCCTGCATGGTGACACCACCTTTTTTTATATCGACACTGGCAGGCAGGTCACCAAAGTTCCAGTCAGTGACAGCATCTCGTTCAATACTGGCATCACTGAATTGCAGTAAGGTTTCTTCAACCTGATTTTCATATTCTTTTTGCAGTTGCTTGAGGTTTCGGCTGGTTTTAATCGTTTTACCGTTAGCATCCAGCAGCTGAAAACGCATTTGTAAATGAACCGGCAATTCGCTGGTATCCCATTCAACCAACGGCACTAACACGCCTGTCATACGTTGAAGCTGTTTCGACAACACAGCACTTAATTCTCCTTCGCGAAGGTCTATCGCCTGAATAACCGCACTGGCAAAGTCAGGCGCTGGCACAAAGTTTCTACGTAAAGCCTTGGGCAAACGTTTGATCATCCACGCCACTTTTTCTTGAATTAACCCGGGCACTAACCATTCGCATTGCTCTGCTGGTACTCGGTTAATGACCTCAACGGGTACAAGCATAGTGACGCCATCATCTGGCTCACCCGGGGCAAAATGATAACGAAGTGGCAACACCATGCTGCCCATTTCAATTTGATCGGGGTAATCCTGCAAATCAACATCGACGTGCTCATCGGCCAGTAACAATTCTTTTGAAAAATATAAACCACGAGGCTGATCTTTTTCGAACTCTTTTCTAAAACTTTCAAAGCTTGCCGTTGTACAAACATGCTCGGGAATTAAAGCGTCATAAAACCGCACCAGCTCTTCGGGTTCAACAACGATATCTCGCCGGCGGGATTTTTCTTCAAGCGTGGTAACTTCATCGAGCAGCTCAAGATTGTGCCGATAAAATTGTGCATTGGTTTTTAGTCCACCCGCAACCAAACCGTCGCGGATAAAAATTTGCCTCGATTCAGTGGGATTAATGGCTGAATAGTTAACCCGTTTTTTGGGGTTAATAATCAGGCCATAAAGCGTTGATTGCTCATAGGCCCCGGCCGCACCAATTTTCTTTTGCCAATGCGCATCGCGATAACTGCGGCTTAGTAAATGCTCAGCCAATCGCTCTATCCAGTCCACCTGTATTGCCGCCACCTGCCGCGCGTAAACACGATTAGTTTCTGCAATTTCAGCGGCCATCACCCACTTCGGACCTTTCTTAAACAAGCCCGATCCAGGGAAAATACTAAACCGCCTGTTTCTGGTACCAAGGTAGTCGTGCGTATCGGTTTTCACAGCAACGTTCGATAACAGCCCAGTTAACAAAGCTCGGTGTATGTTGTCGTACTCGCTTTCTGTTGTATTTAAGGGTAGTTTTAGCTCTTTACACAAGCGTTCCAATTGCTTACGAACATCTATCCACTCAATAATTCTTAAAGGCGATAAAAATCGTTGTTTGCACATTTTACGAAACTGCGAATTCGACAAGCGCTCTTTTTGAGCCACAACAAACGACCACAAGTTCAGCCAAGCCATAAAGTCTGACCGCTCATCATGGAATTCAGCATGCAGTTCATCGGCTGCTTGCCGTTTATCGAACGGCCTGTCGCGCGGGTCCTGCACAGACAAGGCGCTGACTAAAATAAGTGCTTCACTCACACAACCTTCATTGGCCGCCGCCAACAACATGCAACCCAGGCGCGGATCCACCGGCAAGCGAGCCAGGCGTTTGCCCAATGGCGTCAGTTTACGTTTGGCATCCAGCGCTGCAAGTTCTTGCAAAGTACGAAAACCGTCATTGATAAATTTAGGTTCCGGCGCTTCAACAAAAGGAAAGCTTTCAATACTGCCTAAACGCATGGCGGCCATCTGCAAAATAACTGACGATAAATTAGTGCGTAATATTTCGGGCTCGGTAAATTCTGGCCGGCTCAGGAAATCTTCTTCAGTGTAAAGCCGTATACAAATACCCGGAGCCTCTCGACCGCAACGCCCTTTTCTTTGATTCGCAGAGGCTTGAGATATTTTCTCGATGGGCAACCGTTGAACTTTACTGCGAACACTGTATCGAGACATCCTAGCGTAACCGGCATCCACTACCGCGCGTATGCCTGGCACAGTCAGCGAGGTTTCAGCGACATTGGTTGAAAGCACAATGCGAGGCTTTGTATGTTTTTCAAAAATACGATTTTGTTCAGCGTTAGACAAACGCGAAAACAGCGGTACAACCTCAACGCCTCTTAAATAGCGAGACTGAGGCGCATGCTTGGACAATAAATCGGCCAACTCACGAATATCCCGCTCACCGGGCAGAAAAACCAACACATCGTGCTGGCGTTCCTGAATCAACGTTTCGCACGCATCCACAATCGACAGTGCCACATCCGGCTCCTCGAGTGCATCATCGCTTAGTTGTATATCCTGGTACCGAACCTCAACCGGGTAGGTTCGGCCTTCGGCAAACACGATCGGCGCGTTATTGAAATGTTTTGAAAATCTCTCAGGATCGATGGTGGCTGAGGTAATGATGAGTTTTAGATCGGGCCGTTTAGGCAACAGGGTTTTTAAATACCCCATTAAAAAATCTATATTTAATGAGCGTTCATGGGCTTCATCGATGATCAACGCATCGTACTGATTCAAAAACGGATCGCGCTGTATTTCAGAAAGCAGAATGCCGTCTGTCATGAGTTTGATATAAGTGTTGTCGCCAACCTGATCCGAGAAACGAATTTTAAAGCCAACCGCTGCGCCCACTGTGGAGTTCAGCTCACTGGCTATTCGCGAAGATACGCTGCGAGCTGCAATTCTGCGCGGCTGTGTGTGACCGATAAAGCCTGCGGAACCCAAGCCGATATCGAGGCACATTTTAGGAAGCTGAGTAGTTTTACCGGAACCGGTTTCACCACAAACAATGATCACTTGATTCGCTTTCAATGCGGCAACGATTTCGGCACGTTGCTGCACAACGGGGAGATTTTCAGGGTAATTTGGTGCGGGCCGGTCGGCTAATCGAGCCGCCACTTTGGCCGCTGAGGTTTCTATCGATTGAACAAAGGCTTCAGCGTCTTTTTCCTTATTCGATTTTCCGGTGAAGCGTTTGACGTTACCACGGAGCCGATGCCTGTCTGCAACCATGCAAGCATCGATTTGTCGATGTAGATCAGCTGCGTTGAGGATCATTGCGGGCGATACTAGCCCGTTACGCGGATAATCCGATACTCAACATTGGCACGACGCAGGCGCTTTTTAGCGCTGGTTAACCGATTTTGATCGAAAAATGGACCGATACGAACGCGATGGCCCAAATTGCCAGAGACGTCTTGTCGTTTCACAATGAAGGCTTCAAAACCAAGCAGCAGCACGGCCGCTCTCATGCGTTCAGCTTCATCAGGCTGAGAAAAACTGCCAGCTTGTAAGTAGTACGATTCCTGACCGATACTGCTGGCCGGTATTTCGGCGTAATCTTCGGCGGCCAGATTGCGACGCGACGTATTAAGCACATTACCTGACACCAAACGTGTGGCTGGCTGAATAACGGTTTGTGCAGGGGTTACGTCTTTGATATTAGCTTCAATGCGATCGCCTTGTTGCTGCGCTAATACCGTGTAAAACTCGAAATCGCTGGCTGGCTTCTGCGCGCTGGAAATGCCGTTGACGCGAGTGGTGTGGTAATCGCTCAAGCTGGTGTCTACTGGCAGGCGCGACAACAGCATGATGAATCCGATAACAAAGCCGACCAGCAGGCCGAGCGCCAACAAAAAAAGCCGGGCATTGTTCGACGGTTCAGAAGAAGAGCTTGCCATCTTGCTTACATAACCTCTGGTGCAGATACATCTATTAGGGTGAGCCCGTTAACCAATACCTGCTTAACTGCCAACAGCAGGCAGAGTCGAGCGTGACGCAGATCGTCGTTTTCAACCAGGGTTTTATGGGCGTTATAGTATGTATGTAGACCATTTGCGAGATCTCGCAAGTATCCCGTGATTTGATGAGGCTCGTGAGCAAACGCTGCGCGCTCTAATAACTCAGGATAAGTAGATAAAAGCGTCAATAATTCTGCCTCTTCAGGCTGGTCAAGCAAGTTCAACGCAGCGATTCCACCCGATTGATCAAAGCTTAAACCAAGCTGTTCGCACTTTCTCAGCACGCTACAAATACGCGCGTGCGCATATTGGACATAATAAACTGGGTTTTCATTGGACTGAGAGGCCGCCAAATCGAGATCAAAGTCCAAGTGCTGCTGGTATTTGCGCATCACATAGAAATAACGGGCTGCATCTTTGCCCACTTCTTCGCGCAATTCCCGAATGGTTACAAACGAACCAGAGCGCGTAGACATTTGCAAACGCTCACCACCCTTGTACAAAATGGCGAATTGAATGAGCAGGAACTGAAGCTTATCGCGGGAGTGCCCCAAAGCTTCGCAAGCCGCAAAAAGCCGATCGGTGTAGCCGTGATGGTCGGCGCCAAAGACGTAAAGTACCTTGTCGAAGCCGCGCTCAATTTTATTGTTGATGTAAGCGATATCGGAGGCGAAATAAGTTGACTGGCCATTTTCCCGCACCACAACGCGGTCTTTTTCATCGCCAAATGCACTGGTTCGAAACCAGGTTGCACCGTCTTTCTTATAAAGATGGCCGGCCCTATCCAGCTTGGCAATAACATCAGGGATGGTATCTTGCACACTGAGCTCGCTGAACCACACGTCGAATTCAACGCCGAATTCAGCTAAATCGGCTTTTATGTCATCGAGGATATCGTTTAGCCCCCGATCAAAAACCAGTAGAAAGCCGTTGTCGCCCAGTAAACTGCGCATCTTGCTGATTAAGTCGTCGATGTGCTTTTCTTTATCGCCACCAGCAGGCTCATCGGCTGATATGCCTTTAAACACGTCAGAAGCTGCGTGCTGAAACGCATTGCCATGCACATCAAACAGGCTATTGGCAATATCGAGAATATAGTGGCCTTTGTACCCATTAGATGGAAAGTCGAAGGTTTCTCCGCAACGCTCCAGGTAACGCAACCAAACACTCACAGCCAAAATGTTCATTTGCCGACCAGCGTCGTTTACATAGTATTCGCGCTGTACATCGATGCCGACAGCTTTGAGCATATTGGCCATCGTGGCACCCAAGGCGGCACCACGGCCATGCCCTACATGCAGTGGGCCCGTCGGATTCGCAGAAACGAATTCAACCTGCCATCGCTGGCCTGCGCCTGCATTACTGGTTCCGAATGCCTCACCCTGCTCCAACACATTAGCCACAACCTGATAGGCGGCATCATCGGCCTGATAAAAATTGATAAAACCAGGCCCTGCAATTTGTACATCGCGGATACTGTCGTGCTGAGGCAAGGCATCGATTAAGGCTTGCGCAATATCCCGTGGCGCAGCTTTAGCCGGTTTTGCCAACATCATCGCTAAATTACTGGCGAAGTCGCCGTGGGATGGGTCGCGCGTGCGGCTAACACCAAACTTAGGCTGGATATCGGCAGGCACCACGCCGTTGTCCTGAAGGGTTGCCAAGGATGCGGCAAGTAGGTTTTCGATGATGGCCTTCAAAACGAGCTCTTACTTATAATCCAAAAACGAGAGTTTATCACTGATCTTACCTGTCTAAATAGCCAAGCCTGCGATTATTGGAACAATCACCTTCTCTACGGTTAACGGCGACTTTGATAACTGCTGCAAACCTAAATAACGCTAAGGCCACTTAATTCACCCTGCATTCTGGCGATAAGGTTTTAAGGACATCGCTAAAGGAAAATACTCAGTATGGCGCAACTGAACAGACTCGAAGAGCTCGACATTGTAGAAATGGTGGTTGTGGACGATGACTGCATCACGCTAAAACAACTACAAAAATTGTACGGCAATCTGAATCTGGATCTTTATCTGTACTCGGACGTTGATCTCGCCATTTCCCACATGGTGTCAAATCGCCCTAACCTACTGTTCGTCGATTTATTCATGCCGAAAATGGATGGCATTGAGCTTCTCGGTCACAAGGCGTTTGAACAATTTCCGTTGGAACAAAACGCTTACTTGCATTCAGCAATACCGCCTTCTGAACAGACTTTGACACGGACATCAGAATTGGGCGTGCAAATTATCACCAAAGATTTGCTATTGGATAAAAACTGGGTTATCCAAACGGCTGAAAAGATCATTGAACAAGCCTAGCAATGCATCAAATCTGGCAGCCTACGCTCATCAACTGTGCATAAAGCCATCCACCTCAATTAGCGATTCTGACTTCACACATCTTTCAAACGCGTTTTAATCGACGTCGGGTATTTTTGCTTTAATTCTCTCCAACGAATAATCTGCGTATTTAGATCGCTGTGGTTATTAATGGACTCCCATTGCAATGCAACCCTGTCTAAGGTTTTGCGTGGATCAGCATTTCTAATGATCACCTCGTCCAGGCCATCATTCAGAGTTCTAAAATACTGGCCATGATTTTCAAGATACAAATTCGGAATCGATTTACGCATGCTTACTTCGTGCATTTGTAAAAACTCATTAGAGTACGTATTCTGGATACCCACATCTTGATAGTGTTCTGGCCGATAAGGATCAAAAAAACCATCAGCTTCTCGAACAGCGGCGGTAGACATCTGTGGCGTAGATGCAAACAAACCAAACAAATAGGCAATTTCAGGGTACTTAGAATTCTGCGATACTACGTAGCTCCAACCCCAGTTAAAAAATGGAGTGACCAACAGATTATTATCAAGCATGCCACCCGGCGTTGGCCCAAACAGCATTTTGCCCTGTACTCTAGATGGCGGTTTATTCAGGAATTTTTGCGTACCGCCCCAACCTATATTGCAATAAACATTACCCTCGCTGTATTTTTTCCAGTTATCCACCAAACCTAAGGACTTAGTTTCCGGTGCTAAAAACTGCGTTACACGCTGCATCTCTTCCAGTGCTTCTACACCAGCATCACAATTAATTTGTGGCTCCATGTTATCTGACAAAGGCCAATAACCTTTTGCGTGATAACGTACCCACCATTCCCAGGCTAAGTAACCCGGTATTCTAAACAGCAGCCCACCAGACAGGCCTTCTTCCGGCCGATCAAAGTATTCTATTTGTCTGTCAAGCTCTTCCCAGGTTATTGGGACACCTAACGACTGACCAAACTTATCGCTATAACGTGCTTGCTCTTCTGCGTTCTCCAAAAGCTTGCGTAAATAAAACATCGTATAGGTGTCGCCATCAGTGCCAAAGCCATAGAGTTCACTGTCAAAGTCATCACCACCGTTAAATAGGAATTCATCTCTATAGTTAGCGGGTTCATACCGACTAGCGTATTCAGTTATCGGGACAATAGCGCCGGCCGCTACCAGCTCCGGGATACCAAAGGTTGCAGGCAACGCTAAATCGCTTGTACCACTATTACTCATTGCATCTAACAGTAGGCGCGTATTGATTTCATCAACATCTGTTGATACAAGCTCTATTGCAATACCAGTTAAGGATCTAAAGCTTGTAATCACTGGCTGCAAATTAGCCTCACAACCCTGAGGAACCAGCATACGTAGCGTATCAACTTTTCCAGCAGCTAACTCTTTAGCTACAGCTGCTACTGACCTATATAACTGATCGTCACTTATTGCATTGCCGGACAAAAAACCTGAACTCGCAGTTAACATAGCCATGTGACCACAACCATTTAAAAACTGCCTACGCGAACTATCGGGCTTAGTAATTGCAAATTGGTCGATTAGTTTTTTCATTAAGTGCATGCTCTCTATTTAGGCGCTCTAAATAGACTAACTGCAATTAACATGCTCGATACTAGAAAGGCCACTCTGCATATTACCTCTCAACTCATTAATAATATATTGCATGGCAATATGAAAATTACAACACAGCTACGCCTTGTGTTTATAACTATTGTTACACTAACTATTGTAGCGGCCATCGTTAACAGCAACCAACTAATCGAGTTGTCTAAGTCTCAGAAACAGTCTTCTGATTTGACTATTCCAGCACTTACTGCATCAAGACAACTAGAAAGCCAATTAGCACGATACCTTGACTTATCATATAGGTTGCAAAACATATCCGATTTCGACCAGATTGCCAACATACACGGCTCGATGAAAACGATAACGTATAACCTTGAAGAGATCGTTCTGACATCTAATATGCTCAAGCTGACCCAGGAGACAAAGCTATCAATACTGGAAAACCTTAAGTTACTGAATAAATCATCCGAAAGCATCGCGCTAGCCAGCACAGAACTTGGCAAATTAAACATTGCCTTAGACGAAGGTGCAAACTTGATTGAACTCAGCAACACCAACATCAATTCAATATTATCTCCAGAGATAATAAAGCTTAACAGCGAAATAGAAAAAATATTAGCACCAAAATCACAAAACAATCCGCATAGCTTAGACTCACTCAACAGCACGCTGCATTCGCTATTTTATTCGCACGCTATCCTATCTAAGTTACAACTTACAACAACATCAATAATAGAAAGAACTGCAAGCTTGGCCAAGCAACGCAATTACAAAAAATTCGCAGACATAGACTCCAACATTCGTTTCTCATTTAACAGCGCCATTCAAATATTATTCGAATTCGAAAATAGTCCATTCCGTCTGGATTTAGCGACTCACTTTAAAAGCCTTTACAACTCGCTAATGGCAAACAACGGCATTTTAAATAATCTTTCGCAATACGAATTGCATGTACAACAACAAAAATCAGCCGCCTTAGAGCAAACTGAAATTACAATTAGACTCTCCCTGCTCATTGATACAATCGTCACGCAAGCAAACAACAATAGTGACGCATCGATTGAACATCTAAACCGCACCTTATTTAACACCATTCTCATACTGCTTTTAACTACCTCGGCCATTGTTGTTGTCGTGGTTATCGTTAACACTTTTATTATTGAAAAAATGATCAACAAACGAATGGTTAAGCTGACCGAAGCAGTACTTACTATTGCCAATGGCCAAACAGACAAAGAGTTCGACATACAGGGCAATGACGAAATAGGTGTTATGGCCAAATCGCTTGATGTTTTTAGAAATAATGCAAAGGAGCTCATTAGGTCAAACCATGAATTAGAACAGTTTGCTTATGCAGCATCACACGACCTTAAATCTCCACTACGCGCAATTGAAAGCCTTGCCCAGTGGACTATCGACGATTTTAGAGACGAACTAAACACAGAAGTAAAATCAAATTTAGAAAAAATACTTGAAAGAACTCATCGACTATCCACTCTTCAAACTGATTTACTCAATTATTCTAAAGCAGGAAAAATAGACAGCTCAATTGGTCCATTCAAAATAGCAGATGAAATTAAGCAACTTAACGAGCTGCTTAACCCCAATAACAATTTCCACATTGTTTATAAAAAAAGCGAGTTCGAAACTATATTTACACACGCAACACCGCTACGACAAATACTGCTCAATTTTATAACCAATGCGATAAAACATCATGACAAAAACAACGGCACCATTGAAATTTCAACGCAGATGTTGCAAAACAGAATATTCATACAAATTCGGGACGATGGCCCGGGCATAGATCCAAAATATCACCAAAGAATATTCGAGCTTTTTCAAGGATTGCAATCAAGAGACGTCGTAGAAGGAAGTGGCCTTGGCTTATCCATTGTCAATAAACTGGTGACTTATTACGGAGGCGAAGTATCCGTTGACTCGAACCCAGCAGAGCGTAGAGGAACAACATTCAGCTTTGATTGGCCCTGCAACAACTCTAGAAAGATAGCCGCATAAGCCGCAGAAGCATTCATCACATAAAACACTGACTAACGACCATAAGCACCACTTCACATAACGCATACAATTGAGAATTCAGATGGAAAACAAACAATTACAAACCGAGATACAAGATAAATTTCAAACCGTTCAATTTATGATCGTTGACGATGATGACGTCAGCGTAATGGGCATTAAGCGCTCAATCAAAGAATTGAAAATATCTAACCCTGTTTTTGTAGCCCGGGATGGCATTGAAGCATTATCTATATTGAGAGATTCAGTAGATTCGAATAATCAACTACCTCCGTTTATTATTACGCTGGATTTAAGCATGCCAAGAATGAATGGCCTGGAGTTTCTGGATGTTGTAAGAAAAGATCCACTATTCAAGAAGCTGGTTGTGTTTGTACTAACAACATCGGAAGCCCCCAAAGACATAAACTTAGCCTATGAGAAAAATATAGCTGGTTACATCGTAAAGGAAAATGCTACTCAAACCTTTCGCGAAACGCTTTCACTACTCCGCGATTACTCCCAATTAGTCGTTTTGCCAACCTAATAAACCAGCGATTAGCAATAGATCAAATCAGAACAGATCTACAGGGTCAACATCTATTGACCACCTGGCACGCCTTGCACCGGGTAGCTCATCCAACCCACTGGTTAGTCTTGATAACACTGCATTCAGACTAGAGCGTTTCTCAGATTGAACATACAGCTGTGCTCTGTATTTTCCACCTAAACGTTCCATCGGTGCAGGCACAGGCCCAAGCACCATCACACCCTCTACAGCCGGCGCATTCAATCGAGCAGATACCGCTCGTAAAAAATGCATTGGTGACTCTGTATCTAGCGCCTCCGCTCTAACTAATGCAACAAAACTATAGGGTGGCAGCAATGCCAGCTTTCGATCCGCCAAACCATAACTTGCAAATTCTGCGTAGCCTTGCTTTACCAGTGTTTGCATCATTTCATTGTCGGGGTTACGCGTTTGAATGAGCACAGTACCTTGCTTTTTTTCGCGCCCGGAACGACCAGCCACCTGCAGTATTAACTGGCCCATTTGTTCCAGCGCTCTAAAATCCGTACCGAACAGCCCACGATCGGCATCGAGTATGCCTACAAGCGTAACACCAGGGAAATGATGACCTTTAGCGAGCATTTGAGTACCAACCAATAAGCGCGCTTCACCGCTGGTGGCTAAATCCAGCTGTTCTTGAAGCGCACCTTTTTTCGTGTGGTGTCGCGGTCGATACGTGCAACGCGCACATCAGGAAATGCGTCGGAAAGTGCAGCGGCGATCCGCTCTGTGCCATAGCCTAAGCTGTCGAGCTTGTCTGAGCCGCAAGACTCACACTGCTCGGGCATTGCTCGTTCAGAGCCACAATGATGACAGCGCAAACGCCGCCTCGCACTGTGTACTGTCATGTGAGCATCACAACGATTGCAATCTGCACAGGCACCGCAATCATTACACAGTAAAGTCGGCGCATAACCTCGTCGATTAATAAACAGCAAAGCTTGCGAACCATCGTCTAAATGCTGTCGTATTGCATCGATGAGCCGATCGCTGATACCTTCAACCAAGGGCCGCCTGCGTATATCGAGCAAAGACAATATCGGCGGTTTTGCATCACCGGCACGTTGCGTTAAGGCCAGCTCTTTAAACCGTTCCATTTGAACATTATTAAGTGTTTCAAAAGACGGTGTTGCGGTTCCTAACACTATTGGGCAGCTGTTGTCGCGTGCGCGCATTAAGGCTAAATCACGCGCATGATAGCGAAAGCCATCTTGCTGCTTTAATGAGCCGTCGTGTTCTTCATCGATGATAATTAAACCCAGTCGAGGCAATGGCACTAGCACGGCAGAGCGAGTTCCAATAATGACATCGGCGTGCCCTTTCGACGCAAGTAACCAGTTCTGCATCCGCTCTGAGTTATTCAGCCCTGAATGCAAACTGACCAAACATCCCGTTACCCTTCGCTGAAAACGCCGCATAAGCTGCGGTGTTAAAGAAATTTCCGGCACCAGCAACAACACCTGCTGACCACGCTGCTGAACTTGCTCAAGCGCTCTTAAATAAACTTCAGTTTTGCCGCTACCGGTTACCCCGTTTAACAGAAACGGCTGAAAGGTGCCGGCAGCCGCATCAATTTGCTGCAGAGCTTGTTGCTGTTCATCAACCAGCGTGGGGCCCGTTTCAAGTGCCTTGTTAAACGGCAATTGTTGATCGAATTTGCACGTTATCAATTGTTTCTCTAACAGCGCTTTAACAGCAACGCGCCAACGTGCACTTAAAGTAGCCAGTACGCTGGCATCTACCGGGCTTCCTTGTGCTTCGAGCAAACAATTAACCACCGCATGCTGAACAGCTGCGCGCTTGGGTAAATCGTCGAGGTTGGCGTTTGGCGCAAGCTCATAGGTTTCCCGTTGAGCCAGACCGGCTTCATTACCACGTCGCAGCAGTACAGGAATGGCCGCAGAGAGCACTTCGCCTATCGGGTGATGGTAATAGCGACTGGACCATTCAAGCAGACCTAGCATGCGTTCATCCAGCAAAGGATCAGCATCGAGCACTTTGATCACGGAGCGCAGTTTATTAGCAGGCACCTCAGAGTGCTGAGCGCCACTGAGCACGATACCCACAACATTCCGGCGGCCAAATGGCACAGATACCCGTACACCTGGCATCAGTTTCTTGCCGGCTGGCCAGCGGTAGTCGAACAGAGAGTACAACGGCGACGGAATAGCCACACGTGCGAACGCAAAAGCTACGAATTCACTCGCTGCAGATGATGTTCCTGTTGGCTGATCTTCAGCTCGCATGAGAGTGATAATAAGTGAAAAAGGTTGGGTTTAAATGTCAAAGGTACGTCAATTGATCAGCTTATATACAAGGTAGATCTGCTTATCCACATTATCTGTGGATAACCTTGTGGATTATTTGCAAAAACAGCGAAAAGTGCCGTTATTTTTGATACTTTTGTTAGAATGACTACTTATTGAACAATTCTAATAAAATCTTTATATTCAATAAGTTAAAGCAATTTCTTAAGAATCTTTAGCCAACAGCTACAACATAGTGAGACTTACATCAACAATTTTTGTTGATGTGTATAAACGGGATTAAACGGGCCCTGTCAAGACCAATTTCAAATAAATTTTTGTCGTTTTCAGACCTGAATTTTATACAAAACACCGTAGACATCAGGGGGTTAGATTTTCAGCGTCATGAAGTCGTCAGAGCCTGTTGTTTGAGTCACTAGTCCAGTGATTTAACCGCACCGATGAGGTCCTGCACCGATGCTTTTGCGTCGCCATGCAGAACCTTGGTTTTACTGTGCTGTAGCAGCGGGTTTTCCACACCAGCGTAACCATAACCAACACCATCGCCGCGTTTGAGCACAATAACACTGCCTGCTTCATCGACATTCAGAATAGGCATGCCGTGCAACGGGCTGCGTTCGTCGCTGCGGGCGGCTAAATTGACGATATCGCTGGCACCAATGACGAGCGCTACATCCACTTTATTAAAGTCACCGTTGATTTCGCTTAGATCCACGATTTTTTCATAGCTCACACCGGCCTCTGCAAGCAGCACATTCATATGCCCGGGCATTCTTCCGGCAACCGGATGAATGGCAAAGCGCACATTGACACCACGCTCCTCCAGTAATTGAGTGAGCTCCTGCACCTTATGCTGCGCCTGCGCTATCGCCATACCATAGCCAGGAACAATGACCACGTTCTCCGCGTAAGCCATGGATACAGCCGCATCAAAAGCCTCTACCTCGTTTACCGGGCTTTTAGCCGTGCGACTTTCCTGCTCAACATGAGACAAGCCGAAACCTGAGTACATTATTTCGCTTAAGCGACGATTAACCGAACGCGCCATTAAACGCGTTAACAAGGCACCAGCTGCAAAAACCAAGGTTCCTGCGACGATCATCGCCGGGTTATTGAAAACGACACCTTCCAATGCCACCGCCAGACCGGCCAGAGCATTGTAGAGAGAGATAAGCACGGGCAAATCAGCCGCTGCTATCGGCAACGTCATGACGGAGCCAAATACCAGCGAACAGATAAAAAACAGTAGCAGCAAGATAGGGTGGGCTGTATTGGAAAAAATAAGCACAAAACCCAGCATCAGCACAGCGGCCAACATGCTCACATAAACGATTTGCCGGTTGGCGAATCGATGGGGATTCACAACCCGACCACTTAACCGAGCCCAAGCCAGTATTGAACCGGAAAACGCAATAGAACCAATTAGCGCGCCTGTGAAAGCCAATAACTTTATGGATGGACCATGCTGCGTTACGCGCAGCAGCTCAACAGCCGCAATGCCTGCAGCAGCGCCACCGCCCAACCCATTATAAAGAGCAATCATTTGCGGCATTTTGGTGAGAGGCACGCGACGAGCGGGAATTAATGCGATAAGTACGCCGATGCACATGGCCACTAATATCAGCGAAAACCTGTTGATAACATCGGGATGCAAAAAAGTAGCACCGATCGCTAAAAACATACCGATCCCAGCAACCCAAATACCTGAACGGGCTTTACTGGGCGTACTCATTCGGCGCAATCCGATAATGAAACACAACGCGGATATAAAGTAAGCCAACTCAATAATGGTAGGCGCAAAGCTAGTCATGGTTCGCAGCCTCAGCATTGTCACCGCGATCGCTCGGTTCGGTGCTATTGGCAACGCTTGCGCTTTGTTGCTGCTGATTTTTCGCTTCTAGTTGTTTGGCGTTCGCTCGCTCTAATTTTTTCGCATTGCGCTTTGCCGTTACCTCAAACATAGCAAGCATTCTGTCGGTAACAATATAGCCACCCACTGCATTAGCGGTAGCGGCAACCACCGCTAAAAACGCAATAACTAGCTGCAAGGTATTTTCAGCGTGCCCCAACGCAACCATGGCACCTGCCAAGACGATTGCGTGGATAAAATTGGAACCCGACATTAACGGTGTATGCAGTACAGATGGAACATTGGCAATGAGTACGTAACCAGCGATACCCGCCAACATAATCAAATAAAGCGCAACAAACGGATCCATTATTTTTTTGCCTCCAGTTCGGCGGCCTGCTGAACCCAGCCTGCTACATTGAGCTCGGTATTGCCATCAAGCTGTTCAACTAACCTTTCGACCCCAGCATCATCCAACTGTGCCAAGTGCACATATTGGGTAATGCCAAAAGCATTAAGACTGCTCTGCAGTGCCGGACCGATACCGTCTATCACCATGAGATCGTCTCGCGGTTCGTTCAGTTCATCATCTTCAGCTGTTGCACTTTCCAACGTATCCGCAGTGTTGCTATGCGGGTCAGAATCAACGTGCATTTCGCTGCTGGCACTTTTGGCAGGCTCAGAAGCGGCTTGCGCCGCTATCTCAGCCTTAGTGTTTTTATCGGCATCAGGTACTTGCGACTGGTCAGAACCATCTGAGGTTGAACCTGTGCCGGTTTTCGAGTGAGTTTGAGTGTCAGCGGTATCGCTTTCACTAGATTGTTCGTCCAGTTTTGCTTTTTCAGCCAACGCTAGCTCATTTTTTTCTTCCAACCACCCTGCGGATTGGTCAGGCTCATCGGACCTTTTTTCTCGGACGCTACTGCCTACCGGTTCAGCCAGCTCTAGGCCCATTAAATCTGCTACGGCCTGATCATGAATGCCACCGGCGTGCGTCAGGACCGAACCTGCCAGCACCTCATCATGCCAGTCAATTTGCAGTTCACCTTGATCGCTCAACATAAGCTTGAGCATATTCATTAAGTTACGCGCGTACATTTCGGTGGCGTGTACAGAACCACTACTCGGCAGATTTAAAGGGCCAACAACCAAGGTGTCGCCGTGCCAATAGGATTCGCCAGAACGCGTTAACTCACAATTACCCCCCGTTTCAGCAGCCATATCAACAATAACAGTATCGGGCATCATGCCCTCCACCATATCGGTGGTAACAATACTGGGTGCTTTTCGGCCCGGTATTGCCGCTGCACAGATAACCGCATGCGCTTGCGACATTCGGTCTGCCAAAACATCGTGTTGCTGCTGCTTTTCCTCTTTATTAAGACCACGCGCAAAACCCCTTGGACCTTCGGCGTTTACACCGGTGTCTATCATGCGCGCGCCCAAAGACTCTATTTGCTCTCGAGCGGCACTGCGAATATCGTACGCTTCAACGCGGGCGCCTAAACGCCTTGCGGTAGCGATGGCCTGCAAACCCGCAACACCAGCCCCAATCACAATAACGCGCGACGGGCGAATGGTGCCAGCAGCCGTTGTCATCATCGGAAACATACGCGGCGATAGCTCGGCTGCTAACAGGGCGGCCTTATACCCTGCCACTGTGGCCTGAGAAGACAACATATCCATTGGTTGAGCACGCGTAATTCGCGGCAACATATCCATAGCGAACGTGGTGATATTGCGCTCCTGCAGTATGGCCAACACATCAAGATGTAAATAGGCCGACATTGGGGAGAGCATAACCGACCCACGCTTGAGTAACTCGGCCTCTTCACACGACGGTGGTTTAACTTTGAGCACGATGTCCGCATCGCGAACCAGATCGGCAAATTCGCTAACAACTTGCGTATCTTCATAGTCGTCGTCGTAGAAGCCCGCACCAATGCCACAACCAGCCTGTATGGCAATTTCAACCTGATGACGATCACGCAGACGCGAAACAACCGCAGGATCAAGCGAAACACGTCGCTCGCCTTCCGCTGATTCCAGTGGTACCGCGATTTTTAATGGCACAGGTGCATCCTCTAACGTATTACAAGCAACATTTTAGGCAATAGGAAAGTTTATACTACGAATAGGGGGGTGGGATGGTCCGACATTGCGCATGGTACTGTAAGTATCTACCTAGCGCCAGCGATTCGCCGTCCATACAACCATGACATAATTTCAACAGCCTTTGCGCACTAAGACGCTCCAATACAGCAAAGAATTCGTATATTACCGTTTACCGGCAAATCAACAACATGAAATATATCGGCAGGCCCAATTTCGAGCACGGAACGGCTGAAAAACTCGGCGTTCTGGTGGCTAATCTAGGCACCCCTGACGCGCCCGAAACAGCGCCAGTGCGCCGCTATTTAAAGCAATTTTTAAGCGATCCGCGAGTCATCGAGCTACCCCGGCTACTGTGGATGCTGATCTTACATGGCGTTGTATTGCGGGTTCGCCCGGCAAAAAGTGCTGCCGCTTACCGGGAAGTGTGGGACAAAGAAACCGGCTCACCTTTGCTACACATCTCGCAAAAACAGACAAACGCATTACGAACAGCGTTGCAGCAACAGTTCGGCGAAAAGGTCGTTGTTAGCCTGGGCATGCGTTATGGCAAACCTTCTATCGACAGCGCTATCACTGAACTGGAAGAACACAACGTACGCCGTATGCTGGTACTGCCAATGTACCCACAATATTCCGGCTCAACCACAGCCTCTATTTTTGATGAAGTGTCCACAAGACTACAGCGCACTCGCTGGATTCCCGAAATGCGCTTTATTAACCAATACTGTGATAACCCTGCTTACATCAAAGCGCTTGCTCAGAGTGTTCGGCAAAGCTGGGACGAGAACGGCAAAGGCGATTTACTGGTTACCTCGTACCACGGCATTCCAAAACGTTATCTGCTTAATGGCGACCCTTACCATTGCCTATGCCATAAAACCACCCGCCTGCTGGCCGATGAACTTGGACTCACTGGCGACCAAGTCATGGTGGTTTTTCAATCCAGAGTGGGTAAAGAAGAATGGCTAAGGCCCTACTGTGATGAAACCATGAAATTGCTGCCCTCAAAAGGCGTTAAGTCCATCGATGTTATTAGTCCAGCATTCTCAGCAGATTGTCTGGAAACCTATGAGGAAATTGCGGGTGAAAACCGCGAGTACTTTATGGAAAATGGTGGTGAGCGATTTGTTTATATTGAGTGTTTAAATGATTCAGCCGAGCATATCGATATGCTAAAGAACTTGATTGTTCAACACACACAAGGATGGCCAGAGACGCAGGCAGATTTCAACGAACACGATCAACAACAGGCGCTAGCCACAAGTCGAACACTGGCAAAGCAGCTTTTAGGCACACATAGCGTAACTTAACGACTGTAATTGCTGACCAACCGGTGTTGTTGACCCTAAATATTGCGTCATAACAACACCG
>CALDTX010000079.1 GCA_937923565.1 uncultured Granulosicoccaceae bacterium
CCAATTAACGCCAACGACCAATGTGGCCATGGAATGTAAAGGCATACCAATGCCACACCCAAACCGCCTAACGTTGCTTGACCCTCGCCGCCGATATTAAATAAGCGAGCATGGAAAGCGATAGCAACAGCAAGCCCTGTAAAAATAAAATTGGTTGCGTAATAGAGTGTGTAGCCTAGTCCGTAGGTAGAACCCAAAGCACCTTGTACCATCAAGTTCAAGGCGTTCATTGGGCTTTCGCCAATCGCCAAAATAATGAGCGCTGACAAAAAGGCTGCCAACAGTAAACTAATGAGTGGAACCAGAAGAATCTCGGCCCACTTGGGTAGCTCGTTCACTAGGCTGCTTCTCTCGTCATGCCTGCCATCATAAGCCCTAATTCGCCTTCATCGGTTTCGTGCGGCAAACGTTCGCCCATAATGCGGCCATCAAAGATGACGGCAATGCGATCACTCAAAGACAGTATTTCGTCGAGCTCTACTGAAACCAGCAATATCGCTTTGCCTTGATCACGCAGTGCCACAATCTGTTTGTGAATAAACTCTATAGCGCCAATATCGACACCTCGAGTGGGTTGTCCAATGATCAAAAGGTCTGGGTTGCGTTCGATCTCTCGTGCCAGCACTATTTTCTGTTGGTTGCCACCGGAAAAATTCTTGGCTTCCAGGTGCGGCGCTTGAGGTCGGACATCAAAGCGTTCCATCTTTTCTTGTGTATCGGTTTGAATAGCGCCGTTGTCTATTAACAGTCGGTGTCTGTAAGCTGGGTCCAGGTGGTAACCTAGTGCTGCGTTTTCCCACGCCCTGAAGTCCATGATAAGGCCTTCTGATTGGCGGTCTTCGGGTACGTGCGCAATGCCCGCTGTTCGGCGGCTTTGTGCATTAGATACTGAGCCGGAAAGGTCTAAGGCGGTGTTTTTGAAGGTAATGCTACCGGTGGCTTTTCGGTAGCCGGCAAGTGCCTCTAATAGCTCTGACTGTCCGTTACCTGCAACACCTGCAATACCTAAAATTTCACCAGCGCGTACATTAAACGTAGCACCTTTTAACCGCTCTACGCCTTTGTCGTCATTAACTCTTAAATCCTGAATGTCGAGCATTACCGGGCCAGGCTTAGCGGGTTCTTTTTCGACGCTTAATAACACTTTTCTACCGACCATAATTTCGGCCAGCTCGGGCGGCGACACATCAGAGGTTTTAACCGTGGCAACCATTTCACCTGCTCGCATAACGCTGACGGTGTCGGTAACGTCCATGATTTCGCGCAGTTTATGGGTAATTAGTACAATCGTTTTGCCTTCATCTTTCAGGCGGCCCAAAATTCGAAAAAGCTGATCGGCTTCTGCGGGCGTGAGTGTGCCGGTTGGCTCATCCAAAATAAGTATGTCTGCCTGACGATAAAGTGCTTTAAGAATTTCTACACGCTGTTGCATGCCAACGCCAATGTCTTCAATTTTTGCGTCAGGGTCAACGTGAAGACCGTAGTCTTCAGATAGCGACTTGAGTAACTTGCGTGCTTTTGAAATAGAGCTGCCCAGCATGAAGCCTTCTTCGGCACCCAGAATCACGTTTTCAAGAACAGTGAAATTTTCCACTAACTTAAAATGCTGGAATACCATACCAATACCGGCTTTTATGGCAGCTTGGCTGTTAGGGATAGTGGTTTTATTGCCAGCAATGAATATTTCACCGGCATCGGCTTTGTAGAATCCGTAAAGAATCGACATAAGCGTCGATTTACCCGCACCGTTCTCGCCAATAATGCCGTGAATTGTGCCGGGCATAACGCGTATGGAGATATCTTTGTTTGCTTGAACAGGCCCAAACGCTTTTGAAATACCAACAAGCTCGATAGCGGGTGTTGAATTTGTCATAACTTGGCTGTTAGAAACTAAGGGCTATACCATGATAGTGGTATAGACCCTTAATTTACGGGATTAAAACAATCTTAGAAAGCAAGTGCTGGGCAAGATTCGTCGCTGGTGTAATCGTGAACTGCAATTTCACCTGAAGAAATTTTTGCCATGGCTGCATCAACCTGTGCTTTCATTTCTGCAGAAACCAGCGCTTCGTTGTGCTCGTCTAGTGCGTAACCAACACCACCGTTTTGGAGACCCATTGCATTGATGCCTGGCTCAACATTTTCGCCGGCCTTGAATGCTTCGTACACAGCGTTGTCTACTCGCTTAAGCATGGAAGTTAAAACTTTTCCTGAGTGAAGGTAGTTTTGATTGGCATCAACACCGATAGACAGAATGTCTTTGTCTGCAGCGGTTTGCATAACACCAAGGCCAGTGCCACCAGCTGCTGCGAATACAACATCAGAACCCTGACTGATTTGAGCGATGGTAAGTTCTGAACCTTTTACAGGATCGTTCCATGCCGCACCTGTTGTGCCTGTCATGTTAGAGATAACGGTAACCGCAGGATTAACCGCTTTTGCACCTTGTGCATAACCACAAGCAAATTTTCGAATTAAAGGAATGTCCATACCGCCGATGAAAGACACGGTGTCTGTTTTAGAGGCTAGTGCCGCCATCATGCCAACAAGATAAGAACCTTCATGTTCGTTAAATACCACTGAACGCACATTGGGCTTATCAACCACCATATCGATGATTACAAATTTTGTATCTGGGTAATCGCCTGCTACTTCGTCAAGCGGCGTTGCGAAAGCGAATCCTGCCATAACAATTGGGTTTGCACCGGATTCAGCAAAACGTCGCAGCGCTTGTTCGCGCTGAGCATCTGATTGCAATTCAACTTCAGCAAATTTACCGCCTGTTTCTGCTTCCCAGCGCTTCGCGCCGTTGTAAGCAGATTCATTGAAAGATTTGTCGAACTTGCCGCCGAGATCGTAAAGAACCGCTGGAGCGGCCAAACTAACTGCAGATAAGGTTAGGGCAGCAGTACCAAGAACTAACGATGCTAATTTTTTACTCATTTTTATTACTCGCAAGAGCCAAAATTGATGTTACCTTTGTTTCATCTTACTTGATGATGTTACACCGTCGTTGACACGTCAGATGTTCAAAGGCCCAGTCTTCAATTATTCATAGTTTTCCGGTTTTACGCCAGCTAAACGTTCAGAAAGTCTGAAAAATTGTCTTTTTCAGCAGGCTAGGCCATTTCGGGTCTGTAAAGCTACTGTGAAATTGCGCCGATTTAGTGCGTTTTCAAAGCATTTTCAATAACTAAGGTTGAGCTGACCGCGCTATTTGTGGGTAGTGCACGATGAATAGCTTCACGAGATACCTATATCGGCTTGCCCCAAAGTCTCAGAGTGCCGGTGGTGGTAAACCCAAGTGATTGCGCGGCAATCAAATCATCCCCGTTTTCATAGCCAACCACCGGGCGCTTATCGGCGTGCGCGGCACAAATGGCTGCGGCCGCTGGGTAAGCGTTATTTCCAAAACAGTTGGACAGGCCAACGCAGTCTGCGGATAGGTTGGCTATGACACCTGCATCAAACCCGTCTCCACATTCGCGACCCCAGATAAAAACATCGTCTCGTTGCAAAATGGCGTCTGGGAATTGTCGTGCTTTTGATGGAGCATCGTTATTCCTCCACGCGGCTTCCCACATTAAGAGCTCCTCTGCTGTGGTGACCCGCCGCCAGTTTGAAGTGTTTGCAGGTGGTACCGATTCGTTCCAGATCCAAGTGCCGGAGAAGAATTCGATCAAACCTTGATTGTCCAGTGCTAGGCAATCAAATGCGTCTTTAATTAAAAATCCGGGCCGCTGCAGATTCTCTAATACGAGATTAAGCAGCATGGTTTCGGATGAAGGGGCTGTTGTTGTTATCCAGCTATGAAAGGGAGGCGGTTTCTCTAGTGCTAGAAATGCAGCGTCTGAGCGTTCATACTTCAAACGATGAACGTCGAACATCATTGCGTACCAGTCAGCGTTGTTGTGGGCAGCGATGATCGCCCGCGAGTCTGTCATTGGTTCACCGTTAGAATTAACGTTATTAGTGTTAATGTATTTAGTGTCAACGTATATAGTGTTAACGTTAGGTTAGTGCATTTAAACAGAAGGCTATAGTTCATAACGTATTCAGATAGTTTCAAGGAGCATAACAATGAAACAAACAGGTGGTTGTCAATGCGGTGCCGTCAGGTATTCCTGCTCTGCCACACCGGTTAGGGCCATGGCCTGTCACTGTACTGGTTGTAAACTCCGAACAGGTGCTGCCTATGGTATTGGAGTGTACTTCAATGACAGTGAAGTCGAAATACTTCAAGGTGATCTACAGCAGTATCGCTTTGAATCTGACACCACCGGGCGATGGATTCAAAACGAGTTTTGTGCAAACTGCGGTGCCACCGTTTTTTGGACGCTTGAAATGCGGCCTGGTTTGCGTGCAGTGGCGGGTGGCTCCTTTGACAACCCAGACTGGTACAACATCGAAGCCCACATTTGGACGCGTTCCGCACGGTCTGATATGTGTTATCCGGAAGGTATGTTGCAGTGCGACGAAGCGCTGAAGTGAAGTTGAAGCGTGAGTTCGAAAAACGTTACGCCTAAACAGGCTAATTGGTTTGCGAAAGTTCGACAAGGCATCGAAGAAGAAACCGGTAAAACGATTGATGAATGGGTGGTGATTGCTCGCGCTTGCCCAGAAACAACGCAAAAAAAACGCTTGAAATGGTTTAAAGAGGTTCATGGGCTTGGCTCTAACAGAGCTTTAACTATTTTAAGCACAGCATTTAATACCGGCCTTGGTTGGGATAACCCCGATGCGTTACTCGATGGTTTATGGAAGAGCCCGGAGCTACGTGCTGTTTATGATGCAATAGAGAGCTATGCAAAATCGCTTGGCAAGGAGGTTGTTATTGGTCCAAGAAAAACTTTCTCTGGATTTTCCAGAAAATACCAATTTGCAGCAGCCCGACCTGTGCGAGGTAAGGTTCGGGTAGGCCTTGCTGTAGATCCGGTTAAATATAAACTTGAGCACGCAAAAAAAAGCGATAGTTGGTCAGATCGATTAACTGCAGTTGTGGTTGTTTCCCATCCAGCTGATGTTGATAAGACTCTAAAGCAACTGATTAAAATGGCTTGGGAGAATAGTTAGCCGAAATGTTGTTGTTGTTTTTTAAAAGGCTTTTACTGCCGCCTAATAACGTAAATCCTTCCTTATAGGGCTTAGTGTGATCTTACGTTGTGTAAATCGTGATTCAGTTCTTCCACAAGGAAGTCAACAGTCACCCTTATTTTTTGCAACCTGAACTTTGGTGGGTGGTATAACAGGTAAATACCCCTACTAATGTTCCCACTAACAGATAGCGGACCGTCGTCAAGTTCTAGTTTTACCAGTCGTCCTTTTTCAATATCTTTGTTGACTCCCCAAGTTGGAAGCAGCGCAATACCGCGCCCGGTAAGTACACTATCTAATAACGATTGCGCATGGTTGCTTATATATTTTGGTTGCAAATCTATAATTTTCCAAATACCGTTTTGTTGCATGCGCCAATCTAAAATACCATGCGGTGTGCGATACATAAAAACGGTATGGTTTGTTAATTCTGCAGATGTCTGTGGTGCGCCGTTTTTGGCAATGTATTGGGGGGCTGCAACTAGAACGAAATCGTGGTCGCCTAGTCTGCGGGCAATTAACTGATCTGGCAAAGTTGCAGCTGCGCGAATAGCAATATCGACTTCGTTACTCGCAAGGTTTATTACTTCATCTGTAAAGTTTACATCGAAATCAATGTCTTCATACTGAAGGCGTAATTTTTCCAGCGCTGGTAAAACAAACCGTTCTCCATAGCCTGGCATTGCCGTAATGCGCAGCATCCCGGTTGGTGATTTTGACTGCGCGCCAACCAACTCATCTGCCATATCAATGGACTGCAGGGCGGTACCTACTTCGCGCAAATAAAGTTTGCCCAGGTCGGTCAGCCTTACCGTGCGGGTGGTTCTTTCGAACAGTGTGGCGCCCAGCTCTCGCTCGAGGTCTTTGATGCGGCGAGAGACCGAAGAAGATGGCACGCGAAAATGCTCAGCCGTAAGGCTGAAGTTCAACGTACCGGCCAAATGCACGAAGTAGCGAAGCGCTCTATGCCTATCCATGTTTATCCAGGGTCTTGGCTGATTGTTGTCTTTAAGACAATAGACAATGCGAATAATGCATCTTTTTGCACCAAAGTTTAGATATTACCATCAAAAACATCTTTAATTAGTGCTAAAAATTTTATGAAAGCAGCAACCATTCAAAGCTACGGCGACGTCATCTCTGTGACTGAAATTGATAAACCAAGCCTAAAAGATGACTCTGTACTCATTGAAGTGCATGCGGCAAGTCTGAATCCTATCGACAACATTCTTCGAGCTGGATACTTAAAAGAAATGCTCGATCTCAGTTTCCCTCATGTCATGGGCTACGACGTATCCGGCATTGTTGTTGAGGTTGGTGCGGATGTTAAAAGTGTCAAAGTAGGGGATGCAGTTATGGCTCGGCCGAATCAAGACGATGCTGGAGCGATAGCTCAGTTCGCTCGCCTGAAGGAAAACGAGCTGGCGATAAAACCTGCAAGTTTAAGTCATGCAGAGGCGGCGTCTGTTCCATTAGCGGGTTTAACTGCTTGGCAGGCATTGATCACCAAAGGCAATTTAAAGAAAGGCGACAAGGTTCTTATTCATGCAGGATCCGGTGGTGTTGGTACCTATGCTATTCAGATCGCAAAGCAACTGGGTGCTTACGTTGCTACCACAACCAGTGGAAAAAACGCTGAGTTGGTTCGGAGTCTTGGAGCTGATTTAGTTATCGATTATAAAACTCAGCAATTTCAGGAAGAGATTTCCGACTACGATCTGGTTTTCGACATGCTGGGTGGCGACACGTTAACTGATTCATTCAAAGTGATCAGAAAAGGCGGGGCTTTAGTATCGATAAAGGGGCAAGACACTGAAGATCTTGCATCTAAGTACGATGTTCGCTTCGAATGGTTTTTTATGTCGCCTGACGGGGCAATGCTGGCTGAACTGGTGGCATTAATCAGTGCGGGTAATGTTAAGCCGGTAATAGATAGCGAATTCACGTTCGAACAAGCTGGCGAAGCTTATGATCGTCTGGCAACAGGGCGTGCAGTTGGGAAAATAGTTGTGTCTGTTAAATAAGCATTAATTACTTATCGAATTAGTGAGCCGACAGATCAGCAACAAGATCAGCAATCAACCCAGCGAATAACCCGGAAAAAAACAAAATTATGATTGAACGATTCCTGCAGAAAATACCCTACTTATCGCCTAAATTGGAAAAGGATGGGGCTTATTCGCCATCGTCGTTAGCCTTAAAACTTGCAACAGTTAAGAAGTCAGATTACAGCTTTGACCAATACGACAATGCCTACACTGGTGATCAATTCAAAGTGCTGATGGTGTGCACTGAAGAAAAAAATATGGTCATGAAGAACGGAAAAGCATTTTCAACGGGAAATCATCCCATTGAAATGCTCGTGCCCATGTTGCATTTAAAAAGCGCGGGTTTTGAAATTGATATCGTTACGCCCAATGGTAAGCCGGTTCAAATAGAGATGTGGGCTATGCCGCCGGAAGACGATGCTGTGAATGGTATTTACGCCTATTACAAACAGCAATTTGAGCAGCCGATGTCAATTAAAGATTTCGTCGGCGATGCACTTATCGATGATTCACCGTATATCGGCCTATTTTTACCTGGTGGTCATGGCGCTATGTTGGGGCTGCCTGATAATCCTGAATTAGGTGAGCTTATTCGATGGTCGCATAATCAACAGCAGCTTATGCTGGCTCTTTGTCACGGACCTGCAGCATTGCTGGCGGCGGGCATTGGTGTCAACACAGATGAGTTCATTTACAAAGGCTACAAGATCGCAGCTTTTCCAGATGCTGTAGATAAGCAGACACCGTTGTTCGGTTATATGCCGGGACATATGCCATGGCGTTTTGGAGAGCGATTAAATAATTTGGGTGTTACCGTTCTAAATAAGAAAATCAGTGGCCAATGCCATATCGATCGCAAGCTGGTAACTGGTGATAGCCCCTTAGCCGCCAATGAATTTGGAAAGCTGGCTGCCAGCAGTTTGTTGGAACAGCTCAATTTTTTAGCGCGCTGAATCGTGTAAGACGTTTCTTTGTGGCTAAAGTGAATTCAGCCGAGCGAAGAGAACTTTGGTTGTAACCTAAGAGCGCCGCGGTGAAACACGCTGAATGTGATTGATTTGGCGTTGCCTGATCAACGCACCACAGATTTGACAATAATTCAACATGCATATGCCCAAACTGTATCAATATCGAACAGAATGGTCTGGTGTTTGCGTGTGAAAGGCTCTAAACTCAAGGGTTCTTACGAATTTACAGGATCATAGTCAATGGCTCGCGTTACAGTAGAAGATAGTTTGGCAAATGTGGGTAACCGGTTTGACTTGGTGCTTATAGCCGCTAAACGTGCCAGAAATATTTCGATGGGTGCAGAGCCGATGGTTTCTGCAGATAACGACAAACCAACCGTTATCGCGTTGCGTGAAATCGCTGATGGCTTAGTTGGCGAAGATATCCTTAAAGAAGCGCCACCGCCGCCACCAGCTGCTGAGTTGGTTGCACCTGTTGCGGTTGAGCCAGCAAATTACGACAAAGATTTTCGTTCAGATTTTCAATAGTCAGCTAATTACTGTTAGCAATTCGCGAATCATGCCTAACCTGCTCACAGTCAATTTTTACTCAGCCGATGTTATTTGCAACATCGGCTGTTTTCGTTCAACACAGTGGCAGCGCTGTGTAACCCGTAAAAACCACCGTAATTAGGATGGCTGGTTCTCCCAAATCATCTTCAATTACTCCGGCCAAAGTCGATCACGACGTTAAAACGGCACAAATTTCTACTCTTTCTCACAACATTCCCATCGAAATGCGCGCCTTCGGTGAGTTGCTCGAGCGCGTAGAAGCAGAATTTCCAGTCGCGCAGGTACGGCAGATAAAGCGTGCATTCGAAGTAGCCCGAAATTCTCACAGTGGACAACAACGCAGCTCCGGTGACCCGTACATCGTGCATCCGATAGCGGTTGCGCATATCGTGCTGGATATCAATCTGGATTATCAAAGCGTGATGGCTGCGCTGTTGCACGATGTACTCGAAGACACCAAAACATCGCGGGAAACGTTGGTCGAAGAATTTGGCGATGAAGTTACGGCTATTGTCGATGGCCTGAGCAAACTGAACTACCTGGAGTTCAAGTCTAAGGAAGAGGCGCAAGCCGAGAGCTTTCGTAAAATGTTGCTCGCGATGGTGTCTGATATTCGCGTCATATTAATTAAGCTTGCCGACAGGCTTCACAACATGCGAACCATCGGTGCTCTCTCAAGGGAACGTCAGCGCCGTATAGGCCGTGAAACATTGGATGTTTATGCGCCGATAGCAGGGCGTTTGGGCATGTTTAAAATTAAAAACGAACTTGAAGATTTAGGCTTTGCCTGTTTTTATCCGGCGCGTTCGCGTGTTTTGGGCGGCATGGTCGATAAAGCGCACCGTAATCGCAATCATGTTGTTAGCAAGCTCGAAGAGCAAATCCTAACTAGCTTGCGTGCTAAGGGTTTAGACGCATCGGTTACTGGCCGGGAAAAACACCTGTTTGGGCTTTACCGAAAAATGCGTCGCAAGCAGCTGTCGTTTCAGGAAGTGTTCGACATGTTCGCACTGCGCGTTGTTGTTAACGATGTTGAAGAATGTTATCAAGTGCTGGGCATTGTTCATCAGCTGTATACACCTATTTTTTCGCGCTTCAAAGACTACATCGCTAAACCCAAAGAAAACGGTTATCAGTCTTTGCACACGGTTCTGCGTTACCTCGACGGTATACCGGTTGAAGTGCAAATTCGCACGCGAGAGATGGATGAATTTGCAGAGTCTGGCATTGCTGCGCATTGGGCATACAAGGAAGGTAAACGCAACGCAGATTCAGCAGCCAATACAAACTTTTGGCTTAAAGCGCTTATTGATATGCAAAGCGATACGGCCGATACCCTTGAGTTTGTAGAGAGTGTAAAAACGGATTTATTGCCCAGTGACATCTACGTATTTACCCCCAAAGGCAAAATTATCGAGCTACCCAACAACGCTACACCTGTAGATTTTGCTTACGCGGTGCATTCGCAAATTGGTAATACCTGTGTGGCAGCGCGTGTAGATCGCAATAAGACGTCGTTGAGTATGGCACTGGAATCTGGCCAAACCGTTCAAATCGACACAGACCCCAACGCCACGCCAAGTCCCATGTGGCTGAACTTTGTGGTTACCTCAAAAGCACGCACGGCAATCAGGCATTACCTGCGTCGGCTCGACCGATCAAAAGCCGTTGAGTTTGGCCAGCGATTGATTAAACGGGCTTTGGCACGCTACGACGAAACACCAGAATCGCTTTCTGAAAAGGCCATGCAAAGCTTGCTGGCTGAGTTTGCGTTTAAAGAGACTGACGATCTCTACGAAGACGTTGGCTTAGGTAATCATTTGCCAAGCCAAATTGCCGAGCGCTTAATCAACAAACACCGTGGTACCGAAAACGATGATGCCAACTTACCAGTTCGTGAGCCTGCGCCGCTGTTAATTGAAGGGCGCGAAGGGTCTGTGTTGTCGATGTCCAAGTGTTGTTGCCCGATACCCGGCGATGATGTGCGTGGCCTTATTACTGCTGGCAAAGGTATTTCTGTTCACCGCGCTGGTTGTCGTAATGTAGGGCGTTATCGACGTCGGCCGAAAGAATGGGTAGCCGTTGAATGGGCTGCTGAAATCAATGAAACGTTTGAAGCCGATTTAGTTGTGCATTTGGCCAACCAACCCGGTGCGTTGGCCCGTGTTACTTCTACGATGTCGTTAATGAATGTGAATATCGAGAATATGGATTTTCATAATAAAGGTGAAGACAACATCCGTATCCGGTTTATCATTTTGGTGACCGATAGAAAGCACTTGGCTAGGATCATTCGACGTTTGAAAAATCTCACCGTCGTTAGAGGTGTTGTACGTAGTCGTTAGCAATCTGCGTTAAAGCGCTCAGTAACGGTATACTGCTCTTTTAATCTTCTTTAAAGAGTACAGCGCAAATGGCTAGAACCCCTGTTGTTACTAAAGACGCTCCCGGTGCTATCGGCGCCTATTCCCAAGCCATCAAATGTGGTGCAACCGTTTACCTTTCGGGCCAGATACCGTTGGTGCCTGAGACAATGGAAGTGGTTAGCGACGACGTACGTACGCAAATTGTGCAGGTTTTCGATAATCTGGAAGCGGTTTGTATTGCGTCGGGTGGCTCATTTGCTGATGTGGTAAAACTTAATGTGTATCTTCCTGATCTTGCGCATTTCCCATTGGTTAATGACGTGATGGCTGACCGGTTCGACGAGCCGTACCCTGCTCGCGCCGCTATTGGTGTATCGGCGCTGCCTAAAGGTGTTGCCGTAGAAGTTGAAGGTATTATGCATATAGAAGGCTAACGTAGCCCATGCTCGAAAGCACTCCAGTAACCACTTTCAAGGGTGTTGGCGCGGCGGTAGCTGAGAAGCTAGCTGGTCTTGGTATAAAGAGCGTGCAAGATGTCTTGTTTCATCTGCCGTTTCGTTACCAGGATAGAACGCAGTTATCACCGGTGGGTGGTTTGCGCCCCGGCGTTGAAGCGGTGATCTCGGTTGAGGTGGTGTTGGCCGATGTTGTAATACGGCGTAGACGTTCGTTGATGGTACGCGTGGCCGATGGCACCGGTAGTTTAATGCTGCGCTTTTTTCACTTCTCGCAAAAGCAGGTGGAGCAGTTTAAACCCGGCACCAAATTGCAGTGTTTTGGGGAAGTTCGCCGTGGCCCCGGCATGTTGGAAATAGTACACCCTGAGTACCGTTTACAAACCCAGGGTGTTGCCTTGCAAGAAACGCTAACACCGTTTTATCCGGCAACTGAAGGCGTACAGCAACCCACACTTCGCAAGCTCAGCGATCAAGCACTCGACTTACTGGATCAAAACGAATTGCTTGATTACCTGCCTGCTAAGTTCCTACAACAAGGCAATATGCCCGACTTAGCCGCTGCCTTGCGTATTGCCCATAGACCGCCTCCGGGTGCCGATGTGGAAGCGTTAATGTCGGGCATGCATCCGGCGCTGCGTCGGCTGGCATTCGAAGAATTAATTGCGCATCGCTTAGGTTTGCGCTTGTTACGGGTTGAAGCGCAAAAAAACACCGCACCGATGGTTAACCCGAAGGGCACGCTTGCGCAACAACTTCTGGCTAGTTTAAGTTTTAATTTAACCGGTGCTCAGCAAAGAGTATTTCAGGATGTCGCCGAAGATATGAAAACCGGTGCGCCCATGTTGCGACTGGTACAAGGTGATGTGGGTGCTGGTAAAACCATTGTTGCAGCTTTGGCAGCGGCCAACGCGGTGGAAGCGGGATATCAGGTGGCTTTAATGGCACCAACAGAGATACTGGCAGAGCAGCATTTACTCAATTTCTCTGAATGGTTTGAGCCTATGGGCGTAAGCGTTGGCTGGCTATCGGGGAAACTTCGCGTAGCGCAACGGCGCAATGCTATTGAAGCTGTAGCCATGGGTCATCAACGCATTGTTGTTGGCACGCATGCCTTGTTCCAGCAAGATGTCGAATTTCTTGAACTTGGGCTTGCCATTATCGACGAGCAGCACCGCTTTGGTGTGCATCAACGGATGGCACTTCGTAATAAGGGCGCTGTTGATGAAAAGTCGGGAGCGCTTAGCTTACCGCATCAATTAATCATGACGGCAACACCCATACCGCGCACCTTGGCAATGACAGCCTATGCCGATTTAGATTGCTCCATTATCGATGAGTTACCACCGGGCCGAAAACCGGTGCAAACCGTGGCTGTTGAATCCGGCCGCCGAGGTGAAGTGGTACAACGGGTAGGCCAGGCCGTTGATGCGGGTCGACAAGTTTACTGGGTGTGCACGCTCATTGAAGAGTCCGAATCGTTGCAGGCTGAAGCCGCCGAAGACACCGTTGCCATGCTAAACGATATGCTGCCCGACAAGCGCATTGGCTTGGTGCATGGGCGCTTAAAGTCGGCGGAAAAAGATGCCATTATGCAATCGTTTAAAAGCTGTGAGCTGGATCTATTAGTGGCCACAACGGTTATTGAAGTTGGCGTTGATGTTCCTAATGCATCGTTAATGGTGATAGAAAATGCTGAACGATTAGGTTTATCCCAGTTGCATCAATTGCGTGGTCGTGTGGGGCGAGGCAGTGCTCAAAGTAGCTGTATTTTGTTGTATCAAGCGCCGTTGTCGCAAAATGCAAAAGAGCGCATCAGTATTATGCGTAAAACAAACGATGGCTTTGTTATTGCTCAAAAAGATCTCGAGATTCGTGGTGCGGGTGAAGTGTTAGGCACTCGGCAAACAGGTTTAGCAGAATTTCGGATTGCAGAATTAGGGCGTGACGCCGACATGCTAGACGATGTTAGCGACGTAGCCGATGCCTTACTTAGCAATTCACCCAAGCGCGTACAAGGCTTAATCAGACGTTGGATTGGCGAAGAGAAAAAAGACTATGGCGGTGTTTAAAATGTCTGCCGCATTCAATGCACTTGGCTTAAGCACACCCATCGTGCAAGCACCCATGGCAGGTGTTCAAGGTAGCAGTTTAGCGATTGCAGTGAGTAACGCAGGTGCCTTAGGCTCTTTGCCTTGTGCGATGCTTACGATTGACTCGATACAAAGCGAGCTACAACAAATACAGCAGCAAACTTCAAATGCGGTCAATGTTAATTTCTTCTGCCATGCGGCACCTTTGCAAAACCAGGCACGTCAACAGCGATGGTTCGATGCACTGCAACACTACTTTAACGAATTCGGTATTACTCCTTCCCAAGAACCCGCAGCCGTTGCCAGAGTGCCTTTTGACCATGATGTTGCTGATGCCATTGAGCCGTTCAAGCCAGCGGTGGTCAGCTTTCATTTCGGTTTGCCCAATGCTGAGCTTGTGCAACGAATAAAAGCGTGGGGTGGAATGGTTCTAAGCACGGCCACAACCGTAAAAGAAGCGGTGTGGCTCGAGCGTAAAGGCGCCGATGCCATTATCGCCCAAGGTTACGAAGCAGGCGGGCATCGGGGTGTGTTTTTAGAAACCCCGGATGCCGATGCGCATTATCTGCTGACGCAAACGGGCACCATGGCGTTGTTGCCGCAAGTGCTTGACGCGGTTAATGTGCCAGTCATCGCTGCCGGTGGTATCAGCACAGCTGAAGGAATAAATGCTGCGTTGAGTATGGGGGCGGCCGCTGTGCAAATGGGTACCTGCTTTTTACTGTGCGATGAAGTGACTATTTCGTCGTTGCACACTCAGGCTGTAAAAAGTGTGGCTGGTGGTGAGCGTTTTACTGCACTCACAAATGTGTTTTCCGGCAGGCCAGCAAGAAGCGTTATTAACCGCCTGATGTTAGAGCAAGGGCCTATCAGTCAAGATACACCGGAATTTCCAACGGCAGCGTTTGCGGTAGCACAATTAAAGGCGGCTGCTGAACTTAAAAATTCCAGCGACTTCAGCTCTCTTTGGTGTGGTCAAAACCCCAGTGGGTGTAACGCTATCGATGCGGCAACGCATGTAAAAAATTTGCAGGCTCAACTGGAAGGCCTGTAGGATAAACAGCGCCATAGATAGCTTTTTTGCAAAGGAATTCTTAACGATGTCAAATCAAAATGAAAAAGCCGCGGTATTTAAATCGCTGCATATCCCCGGTGAGCCTATTGTACTTTTCAACATTTGGGACGCAGGTAGCGCTGCTGCCATTGCATCGCAAGGTGTGAAAGCTATTGCAACCGGTAGTGCCCCTGTGGCTATGGCGCAAGGTTTTAAAGACGGTGAGCAAATGCCACTCTCTTTAGCGCTGGCCAATATTGAACGCATTGTTGCAGCCGTTGAGTTGCCTGTCACCATGGATTTGGAAAGTGGTTATGGCACCGAGCCATCAGCAGTTGCTGATACCGTAGCCCAGGCAATGGAAGCTGGCATTGTCGGCTTTAACTTTGAAGATCAAATAATCGGTGGCGATGGCCTTTACTCAATAGCGCAGCAAACTGCCAGAGTGAAAGCTGCTGCAGATGCAGCCACGTCTGTTTGCGAGCATGCGTATATTAATGCCAGAACCGACATCTTCTTAAAGGCTGCCGCAGATACCCATAATGAAACCATGCTGGCGGAAGCTATCGACAGAGCCAATGCCTATGAGCAAGCTGGCGCCAGTGGCCTTTTTGCACCCGGGCTCAAGGATGCAGGCTTAATCGAAAAATTATGTTCTTCGGTTAACTTGCCGGTGAATATTATTGCCTTACCCGGTGTGCCAGATAACGGCCAGCTGGCGAAAATGGGCGTTGGGCGAATCAGTTATGGCCCGGTGCCTTACAGACACATGCTGCAACAGTTGAAAGAGGGTGTTACTGCGGCGTTAGCCTTCTAGGGGTTGTTGGGTTCTTTGGGTTTGTTGAGTTTATCGGATTCAGTATGTTCAATGAATTCTGGCTTTGGCGTTAGCAGGGCCAGTATTCCGGCGATCACTGCGCCGGCAATCGCGCCATATAAGTGAGCATTCACCACAACACGCCCGCCGGCGGCAGCTTCGCTACCCGGCAAAGCGCCGGCCACTTGTTCCCAGACAAGTTTTCCAATGATTAATGTCAGCAACAGGCACGCAGATTTTGGGTAAATTTTGATATCGCGGATAACACCTGCGATGATCAGGCCGTGAAGGGAGCCGGAGAATCCGACATACCATTGCACTTCGTCGTCTAAGAAATACAAACCAATACCCACAACCACGCTTGAAAAAATGGTTATTAATAACCATTGTTTTGCGCTGAAATGGCCCCAAACCAATGCCACAACCAACCCTAAGCCTGCCATGTTCATCCATAAGTGGCTTTCCCCTAGGTGCACAAAGTTGCCACTTAGTAACAGCCACCAAGCGCCGTTGTCGATAGCCTGACGATCGAATCGTAGATTATCTGACAGGCCGGCGTAGTGCAGTGCAACGCACAGAATGGTCAGAGCGGCGGCAAACCAATATGACGGAGTGGTTAGGGCTTGTTTAAACGAGTGAATCATTTGTTTCATTGGGGTTCAAAAGCCAGCTTACGGCATGGTTTACGCTACACAAGTGGTTACGTGCAGAATGCCGTGTAAGCGCTTGGGTAAGTGCTATTCTTTTGGTATTAGCGTTCGTAAGCACAACAGATTTGGAGAACAATCCGGTATGGGAAAAATGACAATTAAGCGTAGTCAATCTGGTTTTACACTCATCGAGATCATGGTGGTCGTTGCCATTATCGCCATTTTAGGTGCGGCTGTGGTGCCTCGTATCATCAATAACCCTGGTAAAGCCCGCGTAATAAAGGCTAAACAGGATATCGGCACAATGGCCAGTGCGCTGGAATTGTACAAGCTCGACAACTTCAACTTCCCGTCAACCGATCAAGGCCTCATTAGTCTGGTTGAGAAACCAGCCGGTGATCCCGAGCCTGCCAATTGGCAAGATGGTGGTTACGTTAAGCAGCTTAAAAAAGACCCTTGGGGCAGAGACTACCTCTACGTTAGTCCTGGCGAAGGTGGCGATTTCGATATTATCTCTTTAGGTAGTGATGGCGCCGAAGGTGGGGAAGGCGAAGCAGCCGATATCTCCAACTGGTCTGAGTAAGCGTAGCCGGGCATAAAAGAGGCAGCTCAGTGTGAAGCCACTTCACAACAAGCGCGGTTTTACGTTAATAGAGCTGTTGGTGGTTATCACTATCATCTCGATATTAACGGGTGCGGTGGTGATAAACATCAACTTCCAAAACCCCGGCACCATTGTGCGCGACTCCGCCCGACGAACCGGTTTGCTGATGGAATTGGCTGCCGATCAAGCCGTTTATTCGCGCCAACAAATGGGTATACGTTTTCATCCGGCATCGTATGAGTTTTACATTTTAACGGCAGACGATGCTGGCAATTCCAGCTGGCAAATAATCGATGATGAACGGCTCAGGTATAAAGAAGTGCCGCTGGAAATGGAATTTCAGGTGGATATCTCCGGGTTGCCGATCGTGCTTGAAGAGCTCACTGACGAGCTGGCAGAAGCCACCGACGAAGACCCAATCAAGCCTCATGTGATGTTTCTATCGAACGGTGAAATCATGCCGGATTTCCGTATTATTCTGGCAGACAAGGATGCTGAGCACCGTTTCGTTGTTGAAACCGGCGAAATTTTACCGGTTGTTGTTGAGTCGCTCAATTGATCAGTCGCCGCCACAAGCTACTGAACGGTCGTCGTTACAAGCTGCGCGGCTTTACGCTCATAGAAGTGCTCGTTGCCATGACTATACTGGCGGTTGGGGTTTCTGCGTTGGTTGGTTCATCCGGCTCCAGTGCTTTTAGAAGTAGCGTGCTGCGCGAAAAAGAAGTGGGGCGATGGGTAGCCAGTAATCATCTCACCACTTTGCAATCGTTACCGGCTTGGCCAAACCCGGGCGCTAAAAATACTGAAACTGAAATGCTTAAGCAGCGCTGGTATATCAATACGCGCGTGCGAAAATTATCCGACGCCGACTTACGCCGCATTGACGTTGAAGTGCGACTCAAACCTGATGCCAGTAGCTATATTTATTCGGTCACCGGCTTTATGGGTAACCCCGAACATCGGTTATGAACAAACCATCCAGCATTAAGGGCTTTACGCTCATCGAGCTATTGGTGGCGATGTTCATTCTTGCCGTTATGGGCACGGCCGGGTTCACGATGTTGTCTCAGATCAACAATTCACGCGTCCGAATTGAAGCACAGTCGAGCCGCATGACTGAATTGCAGCGCACCTTCTATTGGTTGGCAGAAGACATGACGCAGGTTATCGACCGGCCAATCCGATCGGCCGTCGATTCGCTCGAACCCGGTTATGTGTTCAACCTGCAAGGTGAATCGTTGTTCGAGTTTTCCCGAACTGGCTGGAGCAATCCGGCGGCCGATGTTTCGCCAGCCCGATCCACCCTGCAACGCGTCGCTTATGTGTTGGAAGACGATCGTTTGCTTCGCCAGTATTGGTATCACATGGATACGTTGGAAGAAACGCCGACAAAGCGCCGACAGCTGCTCACAGGTGTTGATAATTTGACGTTACGGTTTCTTGACACACGCGGTGAATGGCAAGACAGCTGGCCACCGTTGGATACTGAAGAAGCCCCCGGCATGCCGCGAGCTGTCGAATTCAACCTTGAGTTGAACGATATGGGGTCGGTTACTCGTGTTTTTGCGTTACCCGGATAGCCGCATGAACATTAATTTACATCAACAACGCGGCGTTGCCATCCTAACGGCCATGCTTGTTGTCGCTTTAGGGACTATAAGTATAGTTGCGATAATAAGCCGTCAGCATTTGGATATCCAGCGCGAGAGAAATGAAGCGCTCATTCAAACCGCACGAAGTTTTGCCACCAGTGGCGAACGCTTTGCCGCCGCCTTATTGTTTCGTGATGTTAAGGATGGGCTAAGAGAAAATTCAGACTCGTTAGATGACGACTGGGCTCAAACCATTCCGCCGGTGCCTATCGATAACATGGCATTGCAGGGTTGCATCGTTGATATGCAAGGGCGGTTTAATTTAAATAATTTGATCAACGCTGAAGGTGAAGCGGTTGAGCAATATGTGTTGCAGTTAAAGCGCCTGCTGTCGCAACTGAGCATTGATCAAGTTAAGGCTGATGCAATCGTCGACTGGGTAGATGCAGATTTTAACGCCACGATACCTGATGGTGCAGAGGATGATTACTATACTGGCTTAACACCGGCTTATCGCGCTGCCAATGGCCCGTTTACAATGGTTAGCGAGCTGTTGTTGGTTAAAGGTTTTAGCTCGGCCATAAAGGAAGAGAAGGAAGATTACGAATTGTTGTTGCCACACATAGCGGCATTACCTGTGCGTGGCGGACCGACACCGTTGAATGTGAATACGGCAACACCGGAAGTGCTGTCGTCGGTTTCTGACTTTTTGGAGCCACTGGGCCCGGATTTATCCCGCTGGGATACCGGGGCTTATGAAGACTACCCAGCTTGCGAAAATATCTTCGACTTAGAAGCAGAAGCAGGCCCTGATACCTTGGCGCAGGATCGTGATTTAACGCCGTATGAAAGTGTTCTCGATTTTGAATCGGAGGCAGCGGTTGAAAGTGGTGAAGAAGTTGCGCCGGCTAATACATTAACGGTGCGTTCAGACTACTTCCAAGTACGCATAGATGTTGGTGGCGAAGAGGCGGTTTTAACGCAGTATACTTTGCTTGAACGAGATGGCGAAGGCAAAACGAAAGTGATTTTTCGTGCCAGAGACACGTTGTAACGGATGACTGAAACTAGCAGTAAGCACTGACATTTGAAGCAGTAACTGGAAAATGTGCGGCCAACGTTTGGCGTACAGATTGGACTATTATTCGATGCTTTAACACACGTTAAAGCCTAAATTTGAGCTGGAAATCGGTTTGGCCAAGAACGTCATCATACATTTACCTCACGTTGGCGAGGACCATGTTCGTTGGGCATTAGCTGACGACAAAGGTAAGCTGAGCTCGGCTATTTTTTCAGGCACGTTTGAAGAGGCGGCTGAAAAAGTAGAAGGCAAACGCGCCACGCTAATCGTGCCCGGTAACGATGTGCTACTGGCGGAGGCATCAGTGCCGGGAGGGTCTGCCAGTAGAGCATTACAAGCGATACCTTTTGCGCTTGAAGAACAACTTGCCGACGACGTTGAGCAACTGCACTTTGCTTTAGGCGGACGCGGTAAAGACGACGTCTATCCGGTAGCGGTCATTGGCCGCGACACCATGGATACGGTGCAGGAGCAATGTGCCAATGCCGGGCTTCGACCAACCGAAATTGTGCCTGAAACATTAGCCCTACCCAAATTTGAAAGCGATGAACCTGGTGATGCCTCCTGGACAGCCTTGATCGATGCAGATCAAACTGTTGTGCGTTTAAATGGCTTTTCAGGTTTTAGCACCGACACCGACATGGCGGGCATTATGTTGGAGGGTGCAAGAAGCAATCTTGAGGATGACGCTTCAGCCAACATGGTGGTGTTTAGAACCAACTCAGATTCCCCATTGCCTGAAACCCAAGGCGTTGATATGGAAACGCGCCACTGCGAAAGCCGATTGAGCTTGTATGCCAGTGGTTTGGCAAACGCACCTCATATCAATTTATTGCAAGGCGACTACAGCCCTAAAACCCAGTTCGATAAAAACTGGAAGCCGTGGCGCTGGAGCATGGTGTTGTTGGGTGTTTTATGTGCCGTGTTAATGGGCGTTAAAGCGTTAGAACTTCGTCAATCGGCCAATCAGGTAAAACTCATTGACCAACAAATTGAACAAGCCTTCAAGCAGGCCATGCCCGGATCGCGATTACAACGACCCGTAAAGCAAATAGAAAATCGGATTGCGCAGCTTAGCGGTGGCAGCACTAACGGCTTTACGAGCGAGCTAAGTCAGATCGCTGCAAGTTTAACAACGCAGCCTCAAACGGTGGTTCGCTCTATTAGTTATCGTGAAGGTCGTTTCGATCTGGACGTTACCACCGATGCAATTCCCACATTAGACTTGCTCAAAGAAGAGCTTAAGAAACGTGGTGATTTATCCATGAACGTGCTTTCAGCGAATGTGGAAAAGGGCGGCTTGCGAAGTCGAATCAGAATTGAATAATTACATGCACAGTAATCAGGCCCCGTTGCAATGAAAGAATGGTATCTAAGACAATCCTCACAAGATCGTATCATCGTGATTTGCGTGGCGGCCTTGTCGGTGGTGGGTTTGTTATACGCCTTCGTTTGGTACCCAATTAATACAGGGTTGGATAACAACCGAACCTTGTTAGTGAGTAAACAACAAACCCTGGCTAAGGTACAGTCGGGTGCTGCTCAACTCAGGGCATTAGGGGGTGGTACTGGCACTCAGTTAAAACAAACCAATAAAGCGCCGTTTCAGTTAATTGATGAATTAATTCGTAACGCAGGCATTAAGCAACCCGAACGGATCGACCCCAGCGGTAACAACGGTGCTCGTGTGCAAATGAACGAAGTTGAGTTCGACAAACTGGTACCAGTGCTTGCGCAATTGGAGCTCTATGGCATTAGCATTAAAACGATGAACATCACGCGTAAGAACGAAGGCACTGTAACCGTGCGTTTCAATATCGAGAAAAGCTAATGCGAGTGGTTCGGCTTATTTTGCTTGGTTTATTGGTTTACGTTATATCCATTGTTTTTCTTTTTCCGGCAGCACCGTTAATCGAACGCATTCAACCCAATTTACAACCGCTACAACTCACAGGCGTTTCCGGCAAACTTTTTAATGGATCAGTTGCGTCGGTGACTAACAATGACGATCTACTGCCACTTCAGTTTAATGATGTGAATTGGAAGTTAGCGCCAGCAACTATCGTTAAAGGTGGTATTGGTGCCGATGTAAACTTTAAAGGTTATGGCGGCGGTGGTGAAGCGCAGGTGCGTCAGCAGCTCACCGGCGAAACCGTGGTTAGCAACTTTATTTTTACGGCGCAAGCCGCGGCGTTTGAAGAGTTATTGCCAGCACCGGTAGCCAGTTTCACTGGAACAATCAGTGGCGATGTCAGTACATTAAAACTAAAGAATCAATTGTTAACCGAAATGGCAGGGGCGTTAAATTGGTCTGATGCGGTCATCAATACAAGCTTTATTGGCGTTCCGGTAAAACTTGGTAACATCGACATCAATATAGAGAAGGTAGACGAAAACACGCACAAAGCCTTGTTATCATCCACAGATGGTGACTTAACGTTAGACGGCTCCATCGATGTATCACTCGACGGTAACTATAAGGCCGACGTTTTGATCACTCCAAAAGCAAATGCTCCGCAAGCGCTGGTACAGCAATTGGGTCGCTTTGCCAGACCCGATGCAGGAGGGCGCTACCGTTGGCAGCAAAACGGTAACGTTAACCAAGGGTTTTAACTAAGTAAGCGCGAGCCTGTTCGCAACAAACGCGACATAAAAAGAGTTTTTTCGTACATGTGCACAAGAATCATTACCGTTTGGCGTTCGAGGCTTTAATGTTTTCGCCTATGACCGCTACCTGCTGTGAACCAAGTAGGAAATGAACGGGATGTTTCCAGACGAAGAAACAACCGAAAGACTAACGCTTCAAGCGCTTGAAGTCGCCCGTATTGCTGGCGAAAGAATTGTGGAAGTGTATGCCCAACGGTATGACGTAACGTACAAAAGCGACGAAACCCCGGTAACCACGGCCGACCTTGATGCGCACAAAATTATTATCGAACGACTCTCTGCGTTAACACCAAGCTACCCAGTTTTATCTGAAGAATCTGAATCTATCCCTTTTAGTGTCCGCAACCGTTGGCCTGTGTATTGGCTTGTTGATCCTTTAGACGGTACGCGTGAATTTTTAAGAAAGAACGATGAATTCAGTGTCAACATTGCACTTATTGTTAATGGTGAACCCAAGCTGGGCGTTGTTGATGCCCCTGCACTGGGCGTTAGCTACTACGCGGCAAAAGGATTCGGGGCCTGGAAAAAAGGTGCTCAGAACAAAGCCGAGCGAATCCAGGTCAGGCCAGCGCCGGTCAGACCCGGTAGCATGACGGTTGCTCGCGGCCGCTGCCCCACCATTGGCCGACAATTGCAAAAATTTCTCGACAATTTGGGCGCGCATAAAGAAATATCGATGGGTTCCGCGCTGAAATCGTGTTTGGTTGCAGAGGGCAGGGCCGATGTTTATGTTCGGCTTGGACCAACCTCCGAATGGGACACCGCCGCATCGCAGTGTATTGTTGAAGAGGCCGGTGGTCACATCACCGATACCAGCTTGAACGACCTCCGTTACAACACCCGGGAATCTTTACTGAATCCTCACTTTGTGGTTTTCGGTGACGAAACGCACAATTGGGCGGCTTATTTGCCGTCTACCACGGCTTAAATAATCACATTAGGCTAGCGGTAGTTCCGTCGAGGCAACAAGTTGCGGTATTATCTAGTTTCCACGTCACGGCCGATGATCGCGTTTTGAATCAAAAATTTAATTCTCCTGAAGAAGCAGAAATCGCTTTCTATGAAGCGATAGAAAAAGCTGATATTCACGCTTTAGGTAATATCTGGTCTAGCGATGACAGCATTGTGTGTATCCATCCGGGCGCCAACCGTATCGAAGGTCGGCTAGCCGTGTTGGAAAGCTTTGCCGATATGTTCGCGCAATCGCCACAAATTGGCTTTTCAATTTCAGATGCCAGACAAACCTCCACCGACGATCTCGCTATTCATTTGGTTAGGGAAGAAATCGAACTCGATGGCCAGTTGGTTAGTGTTATGGTTTCAACCAATATCTATCATATTGAAGATGGCGGCTGGAGAATGCTGTTGCACCATTCCTCTCACGAACCAGAACTCGCCCTAGACGAAGAGTTTGAAGAGTTCGACGAATTCGATGAATTTGACGAGGTGCCTGAACAACCGCCGGTGCTACATTGATACAACCTGTAGCACCCCGGCCGTTGCCAAAAGAAGAAGTCTTATATAAAAACAAACGCGTTATCGTCACCCCATCCTGGTTGCAGGTGAAGAACACCAGCTACGCTGTTCGCTACATTCAAAAATACTCCTTAAAAATGCTGGCCCCGCCGCGCATTAGCGCCGGCATTGTTTTTTTTGTAGCGGTTGGCTTAACGGTTTGGCAGTTGTATCGCATTAAGCAGCAAATGTTACCAACGAACCTTGGATGGGCCATGCTGGCGTTATGCATACTGCTGCTACTAGGGTCATCGTTTGTCGCGTTTGTTATGCAAACCCGCTACAGGCTAGACATCAATTTTTCAGATGATGCTAAAACCTTGCAGATTGTACGCACCACGCGCGCTGATATAGAGGCGCTGCGTACTGCAATCAGTATTGCAATGGATTGGTATCAAGCTGAACGTAATAACATACTCATTGACGCTAACGTGCCTCCCGACGATGCTGATTAAACACCACTAAAATCAGCCCTGATAAAACCAATAGGCTGGCCGGGTAAAACAAGGTGCTGGGCAGTTCCTGATAAAGAAAATAAGCAGCAACGCCTGCTACAACAAATTGCAACAAGTTAAGCAGCGTTACGGTTTGCCCGCGTAAATGTTGCATCGAAAAATTTAAAGCCGTGTGCCCAATAACGGTTGAAATCCCCGCCAACGATAAAATCATCAGTATGTTTTTTGTATCCATTGTTGGTGCGATGGGTTCACTGATGCTGGCCAATAACAAAGAACAAACCCCTGCCACTGCATACATGGGAACAACGTATAGCCAGATGCTTGCGAGCTGCTGATGTTTTCGTGCGCTTGTAAGGTATAACGCAAACAGTAGCATCGAGGCAAAGCAAAACAGATCGCCCAGTATGTGCTCACGGCTTAGGCTGAAGTCGCTGTAAGCCAGCAACACAATACCCGCCATGGCTAGCAAGGTTGCAAAGAGCTCTAGCCGTTGTATGCGTTCCCGAAATTGTATAAACATTAAGAACGGCATAACAATAGGCGTAAGGTTGACGATAAGCGTTGCATTTGCACCGCTGGTTAAGCGGGCACCTGCGTTCCATGCAATAAAATGAATCGATAACAGAATACCGGGCAATAAAGAGCGGCTAAGTACTTTTAACCAACTGGTGTCGCCGTATAAGCGTCGTGCTCTTATATATAAGGGTAATAAGAACAGCGATGCCAGGAGTGATCGCCAAGCCGATAGCATAATGCTACTTTCAACACTCTCTCTGATAAAAACGAAAGAAATGCCGCTGGCTATAATGCCAATCAGCAGCACCAGTAAAACCAACGATGCCGCTGGCTTCACGGTTGTATTCTCAGTATTAATCGCAGGCGTTGGCTGAACTTTCAATGGTGAAGTCGTAGTCGATGATCAGTGGCGCATGATCAGAAAATGGTTTGTCGCGATAGATGCGTGTTTTGGTAACTTTATCGGCCAAGTTGTCGGTGGCTATTTGGTAGTCGATACGCCAACCAACATTGTTTGCGCGCGCCTGACCTCGGTTAGACCACCACGTGTATTCATGTTCTTTTTGCGGCAGCTGTCTGAAGGTGTCGCAGTAACCGTGTTTGTCGAAAAGCTCGCTTAACCAAGCGCGTTCTTCGGGTAAAAAACCAGAGTTTTTCTTGTTGCCTTTCCAGTTTCTGATGTCGGCTTCACTGTGAGCAATGTTCCAGTCGCCACACACAATAAGAGGCTTGTTTTTCTTCCGGCTTTTTTTCAACAACGGCAAATACGCGTCCATCATTTTGTATTTGTAGTCTTGGCGAATTTCACCACTGGAGCCTGATGGCATGTACAGCGAAGCCACACTTATATTGTCGAATTGAACCTCAAGGTAGCGACCTTCTGAGTCTATCCAGTCGATGCCCAGTCCAACGACGGTTTTAACCGGTTTGAGCTTTGAATAAACAGCCGTACCGCTGTAGCCTTTTTTAACGGCGTCGTGATAGGTGCAGTGATAGCCCTTGGGGTGGAAGACCTTATCGCTCAGTTGATCGATCTGAGCTTTGGTTTCTTGCACACAAACAACATCGGCTTTTTGTCTGGCAAGCCAGGGGAAAAAGCCCTTTTTAGCGGCCGCTCTTATGCCGTTGACATTCACAGTTATGATACGCATGGCGCGGCATTGTACACCCCTTCGCAAGTTTTACTAATTTGTTGGTTAATTGGGCGCAATTTACTCAGACTTCTACAGAAACTGACGCTAGCTATCAGTATGCGTATGAACGCGTAGGTAAACGAAGCAGGAAAATGCGAATTTCATCACACAATTTTGACGCATTTCCGCAATTGGAATATTTTATGAAAAATGTGTCATTCGGGTTGTGTAAAGCCGTTCTGATGGCGAGTGTCGCTGGTTCAGCATTGTTTTGCAGTTTTAGTGCTCATGCCGAAAAGGTGTATCGGATTGAAGACGACGGCACGATCACCTATCAGGATCGTGCACCCAGTTCAAAACAAGATAATGGCCACAGCATTTTGAATAATCAGGGTGTGGTGATGAAAGAAGTGCTGAGTCGTGAAGAGCGCCGTGAAGCACTTAAAGCCCAGCGTGTTGCAGAGCTTGCAAAGATCCGTGATCGAGCCTTGCTGGCAACGTTTACCACCGAAGAAGACCTGACACGCACGCGTGATGAGCGTATTGGTATGATTGACGGCTTGATAAGCCGGCTGGATGATCGCATAAGAATTTTGTCGGAACGGCTCGAAGTGGTTGATAAGCGAATTATCATGCAAGAAAAAACGCGAGGCGAGGGTAATGCTGCTCAAACCTTGTATGCAGAACAACTCAGCGTGCAAAGAAACATCGAGAATGCGTGGTCGTTAATTGATTCTAAAGCGGCTGAACGTAATGTGGTGGCTGAGAAATTTGATGACGATCTTATTCGGTATCGTGAACTCAAGATTAGCCGAGGTCGTTAGATTTTCTGCTAATCTCTAAGCCATGCTTAGCGCTTCCAGAATCATTGTTTTTGTAAAAGATATTCAAGTGATGGCGTCGTTTTATCAAGACGTACTCGGCTTGAGCCCCATCGTTTCAGATGAAACCTCAGCAGATTTCATTGTGTTAGATGCTGGCGCCATTGAACTTTGCCTGCATAAAATTCCTACCGAATTCGCAACACACATTCACATCGAAAACCCTGCACAAGCCAGAGACGCTACACCGTTAAAATTGGTTTTTACCGTGGACGATGTAGCCGCCTACCGGGATGCATTACTGTTGAAAGGTGTGCCCATGCAAGCGCGTATGCACGGTGATACTTACGACTATTGCGACGGTAACGATCCGGAAGGCAATATCTTCCAGATAGCACGCAGCTGCATTTAAGCTGCGCGAATCAGCGTACCGACGCCTTGGTCGGTGAACAATTCAAGTAACACCGCGTGTTCGACTCTGCCATCGATTATCTGAACACTGCCCACGCCTGCATGCACAGCATCGAGAGCGCACTGCACTTTCGGTAGCATGCCACCTTGTATAGTGCCGTCTTTAATGTAGCTATCCACTTCTGAGGGCACTAAGCCTGTCAGTAACTTACCGTTTTTGTCGAGAATGCCCGGCGTGTTTGTGAGTAGCAGCAGTCGGGTCGCTTGCAATGCAGTAGACATAGCGCTGGCGACTAAATCGGCGTTGATGTTATAGCTGGCACCTTGGCTGTCAGTGCCAATAGGAGCTATTACCGGTATGAAGTTGTCTTCTTGCAAGCGTCGAACGGCGCTGGTGTCGATACGATCGACTTCACCAACAAAGCCCAGTACGTTTTCGGCGCGGCCGGGGAGCTGCAGTGTTTTTGCGTGAATGAGGTTGGCGTCTTTGCCGGTAAGGCCTACTGCTTTGCCGCCAGCTTGATTAAGCAGCGACACAATGCTTTTGTTGACCAGGCCACCTAACACCATTTCAACGACTTCCATCGTGGCGGCATCGGTAACACGCATGCCATCGATAAATTCACTGTTGATGTCGAGCCGTTTGAGCAATTCGCCAATTTGCGGGCCGCCGCCGTGAACCACCACGGGGTTAATACCCACCTGTTTCATCATGACGATGTTCTGGGCAAAGCAGCGTTTTAGATGCTCGTCGGTCATGGCGTTACCGCCGTATTTGATCACGACGGTTTGGCCCGTGTAGCGCTGTAGGTAGGGCAGCGCTTCGTTAAGAACCCGCGCTGTTTCTCGAGCGGTTTCCAAATTGACGGAAGTGCTGCCTGTATTATTGCCTGCGGTTTGTTCGGTCGGTTTGTTGCTATCCGTCATAGATGAGTTGTGCGCCTAAAAGGGCGCTTCAATGCTGCTATCGGTACGTTGCATGGTAGCTCTAAATTCGTCCTGAATGCGCTTTAATGCGGATTCATTGTCTGCTTCGAAGCGAATTACCAGTGACGGCGTAGTATTTGAGGCACGAACCAGTCCCCAGCCATCAGCAAAATCGGCTCTAACACCGTCGATGGTGGTAAGTTCAGCGCCTTCAAATTTGGCTTCTTTCGAGAAAGCTTCGATGAAATCGTGCTGCGCGCCGTCGCGTTCCAGTTTGACGTTCAGTTCAGGCGTGTTGATGCTATTTGGGATTTCGCCAAAAATCTCACTGGCTTTGCGATCTGTGGCTGAAAGAATCTCCAATAGGCGAGCGGCAGCATACAGGGCATCGTCGAAGCCGTACCAGCGCTCTTTAAAGAACATGTGTCCGCTCATTTCGCCACCGAGCTGTGCGCCGGTTTCTTTCATGCGCGCTTTGATGAACGAATGGCCGGTTTTCCACATGTCGGGCTTGCCACCGGCGGCACTGATGGCTGCAGGCAGAACTTTTGAACATTTCACATCGTAAACGATACTGGCACCAGGGTTTCTGGACAGAACGTCTTGTGCGAACAACACCATTTGCCGGTCGGGCCAAATCACGTTGCCTTTATCGTCTACAACACCAACTCGGTCGCCATCGCCATCGAAAGCTAAGCCAACTTCGCAGTTGTCTTCGTCTACAGCTTTGATGAGATCTTGCAGGTTTTCAAGTTTTGCAGGGTCTGGGTGATGGTTCGGGAATGTGCCGTCTACCGTGTTATATAAGGCGGTGCTTTCGCAGCCCAGTGCTTCAAACAGTTGTGGTGCTGCTGTGCCTGCAACGCCGTTGCCGCAATCGTATGCGATACGCATGGGGCGTTTGATTTTTATGTCGCCGATAATTTCGTCGAGGTAGTCTTGCAAAATATCAGCTGTGCTGTATCCACCATTGCCTTCCTGAAGTCTGCCTTCTTGTAGGCGGGTGTATAAAGCCGTGATGCCATCACCGAATAAAGCCGCACCCTCAATCATCATTTTGAGGCCGTTGTATTCAGGTGGGTTGTGGCTGCCGGTGACCATAATGCCGGTACCAGTTTTTAAATAGTAAGTGGCGTAATAAAGCACAGGTGTAGGCACCATGCCAATGTCGATCACTTCGATGCCGGCCGACTGGATGCCAGCGCTGAGTTCGGCAATGAGTTGTGGGCCGGATGTTCTGCCATCGCGCGCTACAACGGCACGCTCGATTCCACGCTCAGCACATTCGCTTCCAAATGCCTTGCCGATTTCCTTTACCACTTCGGGCGTGAGTGTTTCTGTGACTACACCGCGAATATCGTAGGCGCGAAAAATATCTGGTGAAATGTTCATATCCAATCGAGTCCTGTGACCTTGGTCTGTGCTTTTAACTGTAAATGGTTCACTGCCGAATTGCAGTATTGCCTAGGCATATTGCAACAGTTGTGCCCTTAGGCGTGCTCTAATTTTCGAAAGTCGTAAATTTGACGCTTTGCGCTCTGTTTTAGGGTTAGTTATCGACGTAACAAATAAACCGTAAGAGATTAATACAGCCATATCACACGGGTCGACAACTTTCCGGGGTCCAGCTTGCTATTTCTGCACAGCGATGTTGGTGGCTGAGCCGAGCGCTCGCGAAATATAGCAGTTTGCAGCCTTATAGAGTGGAACAAACAGTTATGACTTTTATGACTTTCCGGTAGAACCGAAACCCCCGGCGCCCCTGTCGCTGTTTTCAAAACTGTCCACTTGGTTAAAGGTAACCTGAGCCACAGGTACAATAACAAGCTGCGCTATACGATCACCGATTTCGATCGTGAAGTTTTCAGTACTGCGATTCCAACAGGAAACAAATAATTGCCCCTGGTAATCGGAGTCTATGAGTCCCACTAAATTACCCAGCACGATGCCGTGCTTATGGCCCAAGCCAGATCTTGGAATAATCAACCCGGCGTAACCGGGGTCGCGAATATAAATGGCCAGCCCGGTTGGAATTAAAAACGTATCGCCCGGTGCCAGGTTTAATGTGTCGTCAAGGCATGCGCGTAAGTCGAGCCCGGCAGAGCCTGCACTGGCATATTCGGGTAATGGAATGCTGTTGCCGATGCGCTCATCGATTACCGTGAAATCTATGCTTTGCATGTTTTTTTATTGTTGGTGTGGGAAAGGGGCATAGTAACAGAATGCGGTTGTTTGCCTGTATGGTTTGCCTGTATGACTTGCCTGTATGACTTGCCTGTTTTTCTTGGCTGCATTTTTCGATAAAAGGCGAACGTTGCTTTTATTTTCGAACCCGCACAACACGATGTTCAACCACACGACAAAGTTCTTGCGTGGCAATTTTAATCAGGTGCTTGTCGTCACCACCACCGGTAAGAATCCACTCAATGTCTAACAGGGTAGGGTCTATTAAAACTTCTGCATTGCCTGCGTTTAGTGGTGAGTTTCCGCCTATTTTTTGTTGTAGCTGCTGTTCAATGATTTCAGCTTTAGCAGTGACGGGGCGCTGTTCAAGCGATAAGGCTTTGCGGACTCTTTCTGTGCTTACTCGGTAGCAAGACGGCACCATCGCAATGATGATTTTGTTGTTGTAATCTTGTAGGACGATGGATTTTGAAATATGTTCTATGGCGTAACCGCTGATAGTAACGGCTTGTTCTACGGAATGGACGCTTTGCTCAAAGCTTAGCAGCGTTGCGGCTACGTTGTTTTGTTTGATCCAATCAGCCTGTCGCTGTGCGAATTCCGACATGGTTATCTCAAGAATCGTATTTGATTAAAGTTCGAGCGACCAGAAAGCATGCGCATCAATTGTATCAATTCAGAGCGTGCGCAATCATAGTTGATGCCTGTAAAACTTGTGTCGTTGAAGTGCCTGTAGCCGCACTTTAGAAATGGGCAAACTATGGGCACTTAGAACGCCTTCAGTTTTTCGTTGTTTTGTTTTTGCTGGCAGCCAGTCTAACGGCAATAATATCGAGTAATTCTGCGGCCACCTGTTTTTTAGGTGCGGCTGCTATGTGGTGATGCCCGTCGCCGGGCCAGTAAACATGCAGCGAGTTGGTGTCGGTTCCGAATACCGGGTTTTCTGCTTGCGCAACTTGGTTAGCAGCAATGAGGTCGAGTTTTTTCTTATCCAGCTTTATGCGCGCGTTTTCTTGGAGCGATTCAGTTTCAGCGGCAAAACCAACGCAAAAGGGCCGGTCGGGCATGGCTGCAACACTTGCCAGAATATCCGGGTTTCGCACTAACGATAACTGCATGCTGGTGTCAGATTTTTTAATTTTTTCATCGGCTATTTGTTCAACACGGTAGTCGGCAACCGCTGCAACGCTGATAAAAATATCAGCCTTGTGTACGGCTTGCAGCACAGCGGCATGCATCTCACGTGCAGACGTGACATCAACGCGTTTAACCAGCGCAGGTGTTTCTAACGATACAGGCCCTGCGATAACCGTGACATTAGCGTTTTGTTTAACCGCCGCACTGGCCAGCGCAAAGCCCATTTTTCCTGAACTCTTATTGCTGATGTAGCGCACGGGGTCTATCGGTTCCAATGTAGGGCCAGCGGTAATAACAATGTTTAAGCCGGCAAGCGATTTATGATCTTTTGCGTAGGCGCTGGGTTGATTGGCTGCGGAGCTGTGTTGTGCCGGTGTTTGTAATGCAGAAGGCCCGGTGTTGGAAAGCCCACCTAATGCGTGAAAGTCGTTACTGATTAACGCATCGCGAATTTGTTCAGGTTCTAGCATTCTGCCAGCTCCTGTTTCACCGCACGCTTGAAAACCTTCATCTGGCCCGAGCATGGCAATGCCGCGACGGCTCAGTTTTTTCACGTTATCTTTTGTTGCCGCGTTTTGCCACATTAAGCGGTTCATCGCGGGTGCGATAACAATGGGCGCATCGCTGGCAAGACACAAGGTTGTTAGTAGATCATCAGCGAAGCCATGGCTTAGCCGTGCCATAAAGTTTGCGCTGGCAGGAGCTATGAGAATTTGATCGGCCCAACGGGCAAGCTCGATGTGGCCCATGGCGGCTTCTGCATCGGTATCGAGTAACTCGGTATGTACAGGATTGCCCGTGAGTGCTTGCAGTGTAAGCGGTGTTATAAACGCTTGCGCGCCTTCGGTCATAACAACGCGAACCACGGCGCCAGCGTCGATTAAACGCCTGGCAAGGATGGCGCTTTTATAGCTCGCAATTCCACCGGTGATTCCCAGCAGTATTTTTTTGTCTTTTAAGGGCAGCATGCGCAAATTTTAGCAGCTTGTGGGTGTTTAATCCTGCTAAGTACACCTCATGCTGGGTAGGTTTATGGGGTGCTGGGTACGTTTATGGGCGTTCACGGGTTTGTTGGGTGTCTTGGTGTAGCCAGACCATGCGATCAAGGAACCACATTTTCGATAAATAGATCGTGCTGGCCCCGTAAATAGTGGAATAGAGGTCTAGTTTCCATAAGCCGTAACCCAGTATGAGCCCGCTGATACTTTGCAACACGGTGAGAATGAGCGCAGCAAAAGCGTGGTGTTTGGGTATTGGTTTTTCGCTTCTGTTTAGATAGATCTGTTCGCCGAGCACGGCTCTTGATCCCCAGCTATTGAAGTTTTTTGGGGCTTTAAACAACGTTGGGTTTATAAATACCCAGATTATCAAAAGAATAATGGGAATAAGGCAATACCAGCCTATCCACACACGCGACCATATCGCTAGAATGATAAACGGCAAGGTTGCGAAGCGCGTCCAGATAGACCACGGGTTGGTGTGCTTTAGCCAGCTTGCATCATCGGGCAAAAACACGCTGAATAGTTTTTTATCAAATGCCATGGTGCATCGACGTTTTCAGGGCAACAATTACAGGCAGTTATACCAGTTATTCAGGTGCCTTTGCTCTAGACTTGCCGTTACAAGATGTTTCGTTTTTAAAGGCTTTTGTGTTAGTCAGGAATTGAATAATGGTTGCAGCAAAGCACATAGAACAATTGCAGACCGCACCGATCGATCAAATTAACGAAGCCTGTAGAGCGTTGGAAGCCGCAGGGAAATCGGTTATAAACCTAGGGCAAGCCGTGTCTTTTTTTGGCCCGCCACCGGAAGCAATTGCGCAGTTAGGCAACGAACTAACGGGTGACGATATACACCGATACACCGCCGACCCCGGTTTGCAAAGCTTACGATCGGCGGTAGCAAGTTATATTGGCTGTGGTGTATTGTCAGATGAAATCATTGTAACCGCCGGTGCAAACCATGGCTTTAGCATTGCCGCGCAAACCTTGTTAGGCCCCGGTGATCGGTGTGGGCTGTTAACGCCTTATTTCCTGAACCATAAAATGGCGCTTGAAGCGATCAATGCCAAGGTTGTGGAAATACACCCCGATGCCGATATGCACTACTCGCTTTCACCAGAGCTACTGCAAACCTTGAAAGTGTTGGTTCTTGTTAACCCTTCTAACCCTACCGGGAAAATATTTAAGCGCGAAGAGCTGGAAGCCATCGTAGCCGCATGCATCGAAAACGATGTTTTTATCATTGTTGATGAGGTGTACAGAGACTTCGTGCCTGAAGGGCAACATGTTTGTATAGAGTCGCTTGCTGATTGCGCCGATAACACAATGAGTGTTGGCAGCTTTTCAAAATCGTTTGGCATGACGGGTTGGCGGGTAGGGTGGCTGCGTACACCACCAGCATTGGTAGAGCATTTGCTCAAAGTTCAGGACTACAGCTTAATTTGCGCGCCACATGCATCGCAGCTGTTAGCGGAAATTTCGTTAAGCAATCATGGCAATTGGGTAGAGCAGCATTGGCAAGGTTTGATGCAGCGGCGGGAGGCTGCGTTAAGCGCGTTGGCAAAAGCGAATATTGAAATATACACCGCAGGTAAAGGCGGCTTTTTTCTGTGGCTTCGGCCTCATCAGCAAATAGATTCTATGCAGGAAGTGTATTCAATTTTGGATGAGCAATTGGTTTGCACGATGCCCGGGGAGATATTTGGCAATCAATTTAAACATTGGATACGGCTGTCTTTTGGTTCCCAAAGTACGGAGTTGGTTGGTGAGGGTTGTTTACGGTTGGCGAAACGGTACAGCTAATAACAGCCGCTTTTCGGTTATTAGTTAATGGCTTTGCCTAATAGTGCCTATTGTAGACAACATTTCATAACCGAATAATTAATAGACCCACATTTTTTTATATGCTATTAATGTTCCCCATGCATTAGCATGTAAATTTCAAATTCTGATCAACAAGGACGATGATCATGACCATAAAATCCTGGCCTCAATCCGAAAGGCCGCGCGAAAAACTCCTTCAAAAAGGCGTCTACAGCTTAAGCGATGCCGAACTCTTAGCCTTGTTTTTTCAAACCGGTGTAGCCGGAAAAACGGCTGTGGATCTTGCACACGAACTGCTCCACCATTTTGGTGGCTTACCTGAACTGCTGAACGCGAGTAAACAACAGTTCTGCGAGTTAGAAGGCATGGGGGAGGCGCGTTATGCATTGCTACAAGCTTCGTGTGAGTTGAGCCGTCGAAAAATTTATTGTGAGGTTCGGGAAATGGATGCCATGTGTTCGCCCGATCAGGTAAGGCAATATTTGTCGTTGCATTTGAGTGGTTTACCGCATGAGGTGTTTGCAGGTTTGTTTTTGGATAACCGGCATCGGGTTATTGAGTATCAGCAGATTTCAACAGGGACTATAGATTCAGCAGCGGTTTATCCGAGGGAGGTGGTAAAGCGGTGTTTAGCGTCTAATGCGGCAGCGGTTATCTTTGCGCATAACCATCCAAGCGGTGTTGCTGAACCTAGTGATACTGATGTGAGACTGACTCGCAAACTCACGGATGCGCTTGCTTTGATTGATGTAAGGGTTTTGGATCATTTAATAATTGGGCAGGGTGTGCAAACGTCGTTGGCTGAGAGAGGTTTGATGTAATATAGTTATTCACCCTATACAACGCGCAAATTTTAGTCAGCGATAGGTGGATAGATTGGCTGTTTTAGGGGTAGCAATGGATATCGAATTGCGGCTAAAAGAACTAGGTCTTAAATTGCCATGTGTGAGCGAACCGCGAGGTGGCTATGCAAACAGTGTTTCCACGGGCAACCTATTATCCGTTTCAGATAAGGGGCCTGTCACTGGTTTGGCTGAGGTGCCTGTTGGAAACTTGGCTAAGAATATACCGTATTGGGAAACGGCTACCGGGCTTCAGCTCGAGAAAGGCAGATTTATGAAGAGAAGAGCAGTGTGTATTGCTTGAATTCAGATAAATCAACAAATGTTGACTGGCTTTGTTATTGTTCGCGAATATTTTCACAGGTATTAAAAGTACAGATGTTTATCAAATTGGTCCGTAACGCGCTAGGTAACGTTGTGATGTTTGTTGATTGGGTGTCGCGCCCTAAATCGATACAACGCTCGCCCACTGAACAACTACGTGTTCAATCAGCGTTTGATGGTTTGTCGTTGTATCAATTTCGAGCTTGCCCATTTTGTATTAAAACTCGCCGAGCAATTCATGCATTAGGTGTTGATGTTGAGTTGCGCGATATCAACAAAGAAGTTAAACACCGAGAAGAGCTGCAAGAAGGTGGTGGTCGGGTGAAGGTACCTTGTCTGAGAATCGAAAATAATAACGAGGTTAGCTGGATGTATGAATCGAGTGAAATTATCGAGCATTTGCAACAACGCGCTAACTCATAACACGCCGTTGTACGTACAAGCTAAGTTGTTTTCTAACTCGGTGCCTTTTAACTTTCAGCATGTGCAATGCAAAGCCAAACTGTTGATAGTCGAAAGTAAAGTCCGTTAAGTTCCTGCAGCATTATTGAGATCGTCCCAAATTAGCCTATCGATGTGCCGGTGTTAGATCATTTGATCACAGGGCAGGGCGTGCAGACGTCTTTGGCGGAAAATCCATCAGCGCTTATGCAAATCGAAATTAAATGCAAAGTAGTCCTGCCAATCCACCCAGCTTTCAATGTGTACTATGGCCTGCTCACCCGGCTGGTAAATAGTCAGAGTAAAAGTTTCATCATTACCTGTGCTAGCGTTAAGCCATAAAGAATTACCATTACCCGCATCCACAACCATCACACCAGATTTAGGATAGTTATTGCTATAGCTGTCACCCTGCCAAGGAAACGTATTATTCACTAACGGATCGGCGGTGGTTACGCTAATTCGTTGCTGACCAGTAGCCGTACTTTTAAAGCTAAAATGTCCGCTTATTTGAACGAAGTGGTTATAAAGCGCCGCCATGTTCAAGTTAATGTCGTTAACTTCAATTTCATCATCAGGTTTGTTCGAACTATAGGCACCGGTCAAGCTGTAATGTCTTGGAGGGCCGCCATCTCGGTTTGCTACGTACTTATAACTCAGGTTTCCTGCAAAAGCACGTTTGCTTGAAGTATCAGTAATATTGATGCCGCGAGAGTAGTAACTGAAGTTGCCATAGTTACGAGTTTTAAATTCGCCCTCGTACAAAACGTTGTTGGCCAAACAATTATTGTAAATTGAATTCCAACCCGTCGTAATTTGCCGGGCACCCCATTTGTAAGGAATGAGCGTTGCCTCACCACCGTTAGCGCATGTCTCAAAAACAGGATCTCCAAAACCGTTGTGTTGCCACAGATCGTTTGGAAATTCTGGCATCGTATAGCCCGGCATTGATAGCACGCTTGGGCCAATTTTATCGCCGGTGTAAATATCAAAAACCGTTTGGACTATTGCTGTGTAGGTGTTTTCATTGATTACACTGCCATCCCCATCGGGCAAAGGTGTTGGTTCAGTTGAAATAGTAGCGATTGGGTCTAGCGCTGCAGGATGAAATGCGAGTGCGCTATGCCATTTACTCCAGTCCAGCGTTTCGATGGTAACGTTCCCGTTGGCGTTGGTCGTCGTTACATCAACTGTTGTTGCGTCACCGTTATCTGCATTCAACAGAATCTGACTGTCTTCGGCTGTAATCTGTAGTTGTCCGCTGGCATAGAAAAGCTGCGATGTTAGCTCTGTATTCGTAAAATCCACCAATGTGGATATCGCAACAGATGCGCCATTGAGTACGGGTGGGCTCATCGAAAAAGAACCTGTCATGTGACTCGTCAGTTCGTTGTCATCGAGTTCGGTTAACCCGGTATAGCCGTCTAATCGAAAGCTGCGTGTAAGGTTGGCATCGTTTACGGTCAACGTGCCTCCGGGATACGCAAGGTGATAGTTGAAGTTGTTGAGTTCAAATCGACGTTGCCAACTGACAGAAGGTTGGTATCGGTATGAACCCGACACCTCCATAATGCCGCCCGGTTGAAACTCAACTGAAAAACTATCGGAAAATTCTCTTTGAAATCCATACGCCCAGTCGCTCAGTACAACGCGTCCGTTGAGTTGGTCTCCATTAACCAGGCAGTTAGTGTAAAAACTGTTGACCAGTAAAGCATCCTGAGCGTCCGATGATGATTCGCCCACAACACCATCATTCGTACATTCAGGCGTTTTACGCACGAATACATCAAAGAAATCATTGCTGCTGACTTCGTCCGGTTGAACGCGTACTTTTTGTAAATAAGGGAACGTTGTTAAACGGTTGTCGAAAGCTCTGCCGGAAAACACTTCGAATGCTTGTAATATTACGGCTTCTGCATTGTTGCTGTTGAGAATGCTTGTATCAGATGTTGTGTTATCTAGCGCATCATCCATCGTACCCTCGACGTCAGACGCAGAGGTGTTAGCGTTGTTGCTGTTGCTGTTGCTGTTGCTGTTGCTGTTGCTGTTGCTGTTGCTGTTGCTGCTGTCGCAGAGCTTGGTTTCGTGCGCTTTGTTGAGCTGCTTGAATTGACTGCGGTGAGTCCTCAGTAAATAGCGCAACATAAGCTTCTGGTGAAATAGCCATTTTGGTTTGCTGTGCAACTTCAGGTGCTTTAGGTCTTGGCTGAGCGACTACTCGAGGCGCAGGCATAGACTGTGATTCGGTGAATGAGGCTGGTTCAAATACTGCTCTTTCAGCGGGACTAGGTGCTTGCGCTATACGTGGTTTTGTTGTCGATTTTGAAGCCCAAGTACCACCCGATTTTTGTTTTTTTATTAGCCGTGATCGGCTTGAGATAAAGTTAATCATCTCGATATTCTCTGCAGTAAGAATATATGAAGCACAGGATGCATTGTTGGTCAGCTTGATAACACTGTTATTAAGTTTGTTTTCTAGACCTTTGCAGTTACTGCGACATGCACCATAGTCTGTTAACAAGTCCCTGCCTTGCTTTATGTCCATACCGAGCGCGCCGATCTGCGGCCATGGACATGCGGCATAAGCGCCTGTCGTCACTGAAAAAATGAATAGAATAGAGATTATTGCCCGTTTCATGTTTACCCCCCTAGCAAAAACGAAAACTGATGTTCTAAGGGGGGAACAATACTATACGTCTCAAATACTTATCCTTAACGTCTCATGAAAGATTGTTCATCTATAGCCTTCAGGCCAAATGCTTGGAAACCCAATCCAGTATTTCTTTGGAGTGAGAGTAATTTAATAAACCGCCGCCATCTTCATATTCAATTAGCTCAATGTGTTCAGGGAAGTCCTTCGCAAAATCACGGGATGCCTTGATTGACACGTTGGGATCATCACGACCTTGCATTAGCGTCACTTTCATTGGTAGCTGTTTTACATCCTCTGACCAATCAGTAAAACCATCAATCATATCTTGCACGGGTGCTTCAAAACCTTGCTGAGTCGTTGCATTAACGCCTTCGTGTAGGCTTGAGGTGACGCCTTTTTTTGCAATGATACTGAGGTCTGAAGCAGAGCCTTTGTACATTTTAATCATAAAGCGCTCGACGCCTTCTCGCACCATCAAGCGCCTGCCTGTTTCCAGAATCAACGTCGCTAGAAGAGGTGCATTTTGCATGGCGGATACCAGTGCCAGTGTCCAGCGTGACAATATTTTATTACTGGTGATATAGGGCAGTGGAACGAGTGAGTTAACCACGCAAGCTGCTGAAACTCTATCTGGAATAATTCGAGCTAAATTGAACACCGCACGGGCCGAAGACGCGCGCCCAACGACTGGGCATGCTTTGACCGCGATGCTGTCCAACACAGCGCTAATATCATCGGCAAGGCATTGGTAAAGCGTA
>CALDTX010000080.1 GCA_937923565.1 uncultured Granulosicoccaceae bacterium
GCTGTGGTCAGTGGACTCGCGACTTAGCCGCTAGCATTGGTGTGGTTGTGCCATTGATTTCAGTACAACACCAATACATGGTGACTGAAGCATTCGATGTACCGTCTACTTTACCTACTTTACGAGATCCGGATCGCTTAACTTATTACAAAGAAGAAGTGGGTGGCCTAGTTATGGGAGGCTATGAACCCAACGGCATTCCGTGGGCGCTTGATGGTATTCCAGACCGGTTTGAATTTCAGTTGTTAGACAGTAATTTTGATCATTTCGAACAGCTCGTAGAACAAGCGCTGCCGCGTGTACCTGCGCTGGGCTCGGTGGGTATAAAGCAGTTATTAAATGGACCAGAAAGTTTTACACCCGATGGCAATTTCATATTGGGTGAGGCACCGGAAATTGCCAACGTGTTCATCGGTGCGGGTTTTAATGCCTTTGGGATTGCCTCGGGAGGCGGCGCAGGAATGGCTTTAGCTGAATGGGTGGCCAACGGCTCCCCACCGTATGATCTATGGGCTGTTGATATTCGACGATTCGGTACTCCCCATGCCAGTCAAGAGTGGGTAAAGGCCAGAACGTTAGAAGCCTATGGAAAACACTATGCCATGGCTTGGCCATCGGAGGAGCACAGCAGTGGCAGAGAATTTAAACACTCTCCGTTGTATCCAATCCTGAAAGCAAACGGTGCGGTGTTTGGAGAAAAAATGGGCTGGGAGCGCCCTAATTGGTTTACCACCAACGAAATGCCTTCCTACGATGTATACACCTATGAACGGCCTAATTGGCATGCTGCGGTTGCTCGTGAACACGATGCGGCGCGCAACCAGGCGGTACTTTTTGATCAAAGCTCGTTTGCCAAATACGTCTTGGAAGGCCCTGATGCACTAGCTGCTTTAAGTTGGATGGCTGCTAATAACGTCGACAAGCCAGTGGGTTCAATTATCTATACGCAAATGCTTAATAATAACGGTGGGATAGAGTGCGACCTTACACTTGTGCGCATGGCTAAAAATAGCTTTTATATTGTCACAGGTACAGGTTTTGTCACGCACGATTTCAACTGGATAAAGCGAAACATCCCTGACGGCTTGCAAGCCACGCTTACAGACATCACTGATTCAAAAGCCGTTTTATGTTTGTTTGGCCCGAACGCGCCACACATTCTGAGTGCTTGCTCACCAAATGACGTTAGCCCTGCTGTTTTTCCGTTTGCGCAATCGCGCGCTATCACCATCGCAGGGTGTCCGGTTTTGGCTTTACGTATAAGTTATGTCGGCGAGAATGGCTGGGAGCTGCATATGCCAGTTGAACATGCTGTAGCTGTGTACAACGCCTTAATAACCGAAGGCAAAGCGCACGGTTTGATCAATGCAGGTTATCGGGCCATTGAAACCTTGCGCTTAGAAAAAGGCTATCGGGCATGGGGGGCCGAAATCGGGCCAGACCACACGCCTTTGGAAGCGGGTTTAGCGTGGGCGGTTAAATTGAAGTCTGCTGTTGAGTTTAAAGGGCGTGAAGCACTGTTGCAGCAAATCGAAAATGGTGTCTGTAAAATGATGGCCTCGTTTACCTGTAGTGCTGATGTCATTCTTTTAGGGGGGGAAACCCTTTACCGTAATGGTCAGCGGTGTGGCTGGTTATCCTCAGGAGGTTTTGGGCATACCTTGAATAAAAGTATAGGCATGGGCTATGTCAGATCTAATGAACCGATGACTAAACACGATGTATTGTCAGGTGAATATGAGCTTGAGGTCGCAGGAGACAGAATTCAGGCTGAACTCAGTCTGAGCTCGCTTTATGACCCGCAAATGAAGAAGCTGAAACAGTGAAGCGTTAGCCGCTAGGGCGCAACGGCGCTGTTTTTGCACAGCTTCAATGCCAGTTACTCCAAAGCTTAGTGTCGTTTCAGTGTTAGAATAGCCGGCTAACTTTCCGTCACAGCTTCTGTGCACCTCAACCTCAGGTCTATTCCGTGATTTCCGCTGCTAACGTCACTATACAGTTCGGTTCTAAGCCGTTATTCGAAAATATTTCAGTCAAGTTTGGTGATGGCAATCGCTATGGCATGATTGGCGCGAATGGCTGTGGTAAGTCGACGTTCATGAATATTCTCTCGGGCGAACTGGAACCCACTGCCGGTAACGTGTCTGTTACGCCAAATGAGCGCATCGGTAAGCTGAATCAGGATCAGTTTGCTTTCGAACAGTATACCGTCATTGATACGGTTATCATGGGTCATGCTGAGTTGTGGAAAATCAAACAGGAACGAGATCGCTTATACGCTTTGCCTGAAATGAGTGAAGAAGAGGGCATGCGGGTGGCGGGCCTTGAAGTAGACTTTGCTGAACTCGATGGTTATACCGCAGAGAGTCGTGCTGCTGAATTTCTAAGCGGCGCAGGTATCGATGAGTCGCTGCACTTCGGGCCTATGAGTGATGTTGCACCCGGTTGGAAACTGCGCGTGTTACTGGCACAAGCACTCTTTTCGAGCCCAGATATCTTGCTATTGGATGAGCCAACAAACAATCTCGATATTAATGCGATCCGTTGGCTTGAAGGCGTGTTGAGCCAGCAAAAAAGCACGATTATCATTATTTCTCACGATCGTCATTTTTTAAATACCGTTTGCACGCATATGGCAGATATCGATTATGGTGAGCTGCGCGTCTACCCTGGCAATTATGATGACTTTATGATCGCATCAACCGCTGCACGTGAATTGCTACAAAATGAAAACAGTAAAAAGAAAGCACAAATTGCCGATCTGCAGCAATTTGTGAGTCGCTTTTCGGCAAACGCTTCAAAAGCCAAGCAAGCAACTTCGCGCGCTAAGAAAATCGAAAAAATTCAGTTAGCCGACATAAAAAGATCCAGTCGTGTTAGCCCTTATATTCGCTTCACCCAAGAGAAAAAATTATTTCGCCAAGCGTTAACGCTTGAGAATGTCTCCAAAGGTTTTGATGAAGGCCCACTATTTGAGAACGGTCAGCTTATGTTAGAAGCCGGTTCAAGGCTTGCAATTATTGGCGAAAATGGCGTAGGAAAGAGTACCTTGCTTCGTTGTTTATTGAATGAACTGGACGTCGATTCAGGGCGTGTACAATGGTCTGAAAACGCTTTAGTGGGTTATTGTCCACAGGACAACATTAAAGAATTCAATAGCGATATCAGCTTGTTCGACTGGATGAGTCAATGGCGCAAATCGTCGCACAATGATCAAATCGTGCGTGCAACATTGGGTCAGCTGTTGTTTTCGTCAGATGATTTTGAAAAACCGGTTGTTGTATGTTCAGGTGGTGAGAAAAACCGCTTGCTGTTTGGCAAGTTAATGATGAGTTCTCCCAATGTACTTATTCTGGACGAGCCCACCAATCACATGGATATGGAAGCAATTGAAGCGCTTAATTTAGCGTTAGCTCACTACGAGGGCACGATAATATTTGTGAGCCATGATCGCGAGTTTGTATCATCGCTTGCGACTCAAATCATAGAAATTAAAGATAAACAACTCGTTAATTTCTCTGGCACATATGATGAGTATTTGCATAGTCAAAAAATACTGCCGCAAGCGGTGAATTCGTAATCGCGCAGAGCATGTAGCGTATGGATAATTAGGCTAGCTGCCAATAGCGCTGGCCAACAATCTAACGTCCAGTACATCGCCAATAGCCATTTCTACACCGTTGTCTTTTTCACTGAAAGCGGGTGGTACATTTGCAACCTTGGACATGTTGTGCAAATACGGTGGTCCCATGAATGCTTTGAGTTTATGAACCAGACTTTGTTTTTCCAGTTTGGCTTCACGGTGTTCCCAATACAGTAAATACGTGGGGTTTACAGCTAACACGCTGCCATCAATCTGTGAATGGTCGTCCTTTAACCAGCTTGTTATGCATTCTGTGATTTGGTATCTATAGTCTGAATCTGAGTGCTCAAAATGTCGTGGCAGCAATATGGCTTCTGTTGTACCGGTTTGCCAGTCGATGGCGTTATTAACCAGTGTCAGCGGTTCATCAAACTCCCAATTTTCTTTCCAAGGTACTGGGGGGCCACTCAAGCTTTTTGGGATAGGCGCTTCACCGCTACTGAACATTGGCCAATGCAGCATGCTATAAGCTCGACCAGCGACACTGGAAGTTACTGCTTGGTCGTACATCTGCTTTGATGGGTACACCACCAAAGCAATTTCGTCAGGCAAAATTAAGAAAGCATCGTTTCTACCGTCAGTTGATTTCATGACGCGTGAATCGGGTAGGAGCGCGGGAAAGTAAGACTGCAAGCCAAGTGGGAACATTTGCTGCGCTGTGTGCGGTACAAATATGGACTTTATTTTTTCGTCGAAACCTGTGCGATTATCGACAAAGGTCTTCGACCGATAACCTCTCCAAACACGAATTCCATCGGGTTGGCAAAGCACTCTGGGCTGAGTCTCTGGTTTCGCATCTGACATGTCATATCCCGAAAGTAGCAGCGATTAGGGTTTAACTTTATCGCGAAAATTCACGACTTGCACACTAATTTTCTACCGTCACCTGCAACGCTGGCGTCATTCAATGCTTTGATGGGCCGTATTATGAATAATAATAAGCCAGTCTTTCTGTTTGCCTATACTGGCATTATTTATGAGGACGATACGGTGAGCTATTGCCGAACAGTGTGTAATGAGACCCATTTAAGGCTTGAAGTCACGTTGTATATACAAGCCGGTGCTAACCCGAATAAATTGTATGGAACATTGAATATTTCAATCCCGGCTCAGGAAAGTATGGAAGTTGCCTACGGCGATTTACGCAACAGTTTTCTTTGTGGATTACGGGTTGCGGCGTCACCAGTCGATCCGATTGAGTATTGGCATTGTCGAGTCAGCCAAGTTGGTGACGACGTAGATCAATGGCTAAATGATAGTGGCACTTTATACTTCACAGCCGAACGGTTGAAATCGATGGAATCAGCAACGCCATTTATAGAATCAAAGCTTGTGAGCGAATCTGAGTAGAATCTCGTGGTAAATCAGACACTAGCTCAAACAGAGCATAGTCTGTTGCTTCTAACGTGAAGTCGTTGTATAAAAGGACGATTGCTGAAGGAATACGGGCGTGGATGTACTATGAACTTGGCTAATATTGATTTTTTGCGGCTCGATCCGCGCTTTTTTAAGGCGTTTGTAGCGGCTGCAGAATTTGAAAATTTCACGATCGCTGCCAGCCAGGCGGCGATGACGCAAAGTGGTATCAGCCAGCATATCTCCAAACTGGAAGAACAGGTTGGGCTGCCATTGTTTATGCGTGGTAGCAAAAGTACCGTACTAACAGA
>CALDTX010000081.1 GCA_937923565.1 uncultured Granulosicoccaceae bacterium
GTTATGCAACCACTGCGTAATCATTTGTACGCCATGGGTGTACCGGTTGAATGTTCCAAAGGCGAGGCTTAAGCGGGCCAGGAAGAATTGAACATCCGATACAGCGATGCACTAGCCTGCGCTGATCATCATACGTTGGCCAAACACGCGGCTAAAGAAATCGCCTGGCAACAAGGCCATGCTGTTACTTTTATATCCAAATGGGATCAAGCAAGGGTAGGCAGTGCTTCGCATGTACATCAATCGTTAACAGCTAAAGGAGAACCTGCGTTCTTTGATAAGAACGCAACGCTGGGCAAATCGAGCATTATGGATCACTACCTAGCCGGCTTACTCGCCCATGCGCCAGACTACACATACTTTCTAGCCCCTTACATTAACAGCTATAAACGATTTGCCAAAGGCTCATTCGCGCCCACTAATGTTGTATGGTCTGTCGATAATCGTACATCGGCGTTTCGGCTGTGCGGTGCAGACTCTAAGTCTATTCGAGTAGAATGCCGTATACCCGGTGCGGATATTAACCCGTATCTAGCGCAGGCCGCCATGTTAGCAGCAGGTATAGACGGCATAGAAAAAGCCTTGCCGTTGCCCGATGCCTGCTCCGGTGATAACTACGAAGCCAGTAATGCGCAGCAACTTCCACGCACGTTATATGCATCTTCGGATAAACTCGAAAGTTCTAGCATGCTCAAAAAAGCATTCGGTGAACAAGTGGTGGAACATTATGTTCGCTGCGCCCGATGGGAGCTCGAAGAATTTGAAAAAACAGTAACCAACTGGGAATTAAAGCGCGGCTTCGAACGGGCCTAATTAGCCGCAACTGATAACACTGACAATTAACAATAGACTGCATTAATGGACGTACAAAAATCAATTCAGTGCCTGTCGCCTATCAATGGCTCTGTGTATCTCGAACGACCACTGCTAAGCTTCGAGGATGCAAAAAAGCAAGCTATGCAAGCCCATGCAGCTCAGTCTGACTGGGCTAATCGATCGTTAAAAGAACGTATTAGCCTAGTTGAAAGCGCTGTTGAGATAATGGGAAAACACAGCGAAAGTGGTGAAATGGCCACGGAGCTTGCACACCAAATGGGCCGCCCTGTTCGCTACGGTGGCGAATTTGGTGGCTTTAAGGAACGTGCAGATGCCATGTGCAAAATTGCCGACGCTGCACTGTCGCCAATCATCGTGGAACAAAGCGCCGCTTTTACGCGAAAAATTGAACGTACACCGCGCGGCGTGGTTTTTGTTATTGCACCTTGGAATTACCCCTACATGACAGCAATTAACACAATTGCTCCGGCTTTAATCGCCGGTAACTGTGTTGTTTTAAAACATGCATCGCAAACGTTGCTGGTGGGCGAACGCATCGCACAGGCTTTTCATTCGGCCGGTGTCCCGGAAGACGTACTGCAAAACATCGTGGTTAGCCACGACACCACCGAGAAGCTCATTCAACAGAGACTCTTCAACTTTATAAACTTTACAGGCTCTGTTAACGGCGGCAAGGCAATGGAAGTCGCTGCAGCCGGAACGTTCACACCAGTGAGTACCGAACTTGGTGGTAAAGACCCAGGCTATGTTCGGGCCGATGCCAATTTAGACGCAGCCGTTGATACGTTAATCGATGGCGCCATGTTCAATTCAGGTCAGTGTTGTTGTGGTATCGAACGAATTTATGTGCATCATACGCTGTACCAACAATTCGTTGATAAAGCAGTCGCCATTGTAGACAACTACAAACTCGGCAATCCGCTGGATCAGGAAACCACGCTTGGCCCAATGGCCACACCCCGCACAGCCAATGAGGTACGCACACAAATTGATGAAGCCTTGGCAGCAGGTGCTAAACGGATTACCAAACTGCACAGCGAAGATGACGGTGCCGCTTATTTAAGCCCTGCCCTACTCACAAACGTTGACCATTCAATGCGCCTAATGAAAGATGAAAACTTCGGCCCAGTAGTTGGCATTATGTCGGTTGAAAGCGACGAACAAGCCATTGAACTTATGAACGACAGTGTGTTCGGTTTAACCGTCTCTATTTGGAGCGCCGATGAATCAGCCGTACAAACTATTGGTGAACAGCTCGATACAGGCACAGTGTTCATGAATCGTTGCGATTATCTCGATCCGGAATTGTGCTGGACCGGATGCAAAGATACCGGCAATGGTGCTGGCCTATCCATAATTGCGTTTCATAATCTTACTAAACCCAAATCGTTCCATTTAAAAAAGGCTTGATGCAATGAACCTGATTGGTAATTGGTCTTACCCCACAGCTATGCGATTCGGTGCTGGCCGAATCAATGAAATTGCATCGGCCTGCGTTGAAGCTGGCATGAGCAAACCTTTAGTTGTCAGCGATAAAGGTTTGGCTGATTTGCCCATCACGAAAAATCTTCTCAGCCTGTTGGAAGCTGCTGGTTATGAACCTGTGCTTTTCTCAGCCGTAGACTCAAACCCAACCGACACAAACGTTGACGAAGGCCTCGCTATTTACCGTGAAGGTCGGTTCGATGGTGTTATTGCATTTGGTGGCGGGTCTGCACTGGATATCGGAAAAACGCTGGCGCTGATGGTTGAGCAAACCGCCCCGCTTTGGGACTTCGAAGATATTGGCGATAACTGGACTCGAGCACAGGCTAACCTTATTCATCCAGTAATTGCTGTACCCACGACTGCCGGTACCGGTTCAGAAGTTGGCCGGGCCAGCATCATAACCAACGCCAGCACGCACGAGAAAAAAATAATTTTCCACCCAAGAATGTTACCTGTGGTTGTTATAGCCGACCCGGAACTCACGTTTGGTATGCCAAAGTTTCTAACCGCCGGCACAGGGCTGGATGCATTCGCCCACTGCGTAGAAGCGTACAGTTCTCCTCACTATCATCCGATGAGTCAGGGCATTGCGTTGGAAGGTATGCGTTTGGTCAAAGACAATTTACAAGTTGCTTACGCAGAACCTGAACATCTGGACGCACGAGCCAACATGATGTGTGCAGCAGCCATGGGCGCTACCGCCTTTCAAAAAGGTCTTGGTGCCATACATGCGTTGTCGCACCCCATAGGCGCTGTACACAACACCCACCATGGCACCACCAATGCGGTTTGCATGCCTGCAGTGCTGCAGTTTAATCGTGAAGCCATAGCGGATCGCTTCGACAAAGCCGCAGCCTACCTCGATATTCAAGGCGGGTTTAATGGGTTCTGTGACTATGTGAATCAACTCAATGAGGCATTAGGCATTCCTAAAACACTCACCGATTTAGGTGTGAGTAACCCTAACATTGACAACTTAACCACCTCGGCTTTGAACGACCCAAGCGTTGGCGGCAACCCCGTTGCCATGAACTTTGACAACACAAAAGCCTTGTTGGAATCAATTATGTAACGCTCCGGCAGTCGGCACCATAACTGCTTTAACCAGCAGTATGAAACCCGTCTCACAACCGTTGAATGTGCTGCTTTTACTGACAAGTATTTGTGCTATCGTGAGCTGTCTGGGTCCCTTGGGCCAGCTGCATTACTGGTTCGATTTAGTCAGTAACTTTGCTGTACAGGCATTACTTGGGCTAATACCAGTACTGTTGCTTGCCTGCTTTAGAAAGCGCCTAGGCTATGCAGTACTGTTTGGTGTGGTGTGCGCCTTTCATGTTTATAACATCCTGCCCGCATGGTGGCCTGCCGCTCAACATAACACCGACACACACGACAACCGTTCAAGCTTTACAATCGTCAATTCCAACTTGTGGATGGCCAACCGGGATCATGAGCGCTACTTAAATTTTTTAAACGCACAAAATGCGGATATAGTGGTGTTTCAAGAATATACCGAACTTTGGTCGAACTACTTCAAAGCACATTTAACCGATTACCCCTATAGGGTAGAAAAAACCAAAAACAGCGCGTTTGGCATTGCCATTTGGAGCAAGCATCCCATTGAAAATCACGAAGTCATCGACTTTGTTTCAAAAAAAATACCCAGCATTCGAGCAGACATCGCGATAAACGGGCAAGTGCTAACCTTGTTAGGTACACACCCAATTGCGCCGGTATCAAAAAAGCTATTCAACAACCGTAACAAACAATTGGAAATGATGGCTGAATGGGCAACAACCATTGACTCTCCGTTGCTGATCGCCGGAGATTTTAATATCACACCCTGGTCAGTGTTTTTTAAAAAAATGGTACGTAAAAGTAAATTACTTAACGCTGGTGATGGCCACGGATTAAACCCTACTTGGCCTGCGCAAGTGTTCCCGCTATTGATACCCATTGATCACATGTTCGTGAACAAGCACTTAAAAGTTTTATCGTTTAATGCAAGTGGTGATGTGGGCTCAGATCATCGCAGTATTGTGGCGACGATTGCACTGGAATAAAGCACAACTGCAAGACGAAACAACACGCAGTAAAACTGTAAAGCCTTATAAAATCTATGAAGCCGGCAGTTGCGGCACACCAGGTTTTGCCCTGTTTGCTTTTGGCCATGCATTCAAAACTGCCTGAATAAGCGTGGCTAACGGTATCGCGAAGAAGATTCCCCAAAAGCCAAACAAGCCACCAAAGAACAAGACCGCTACGATAATCGCCAAGGGATGCAGGTTAACAACTTCAGAGAACAGTAGCGGCACTAATACATTGCCATCGAGCACCTGCACGATCTGATAAACCACTAACAAATAGCCAAATTTAGCGGTGAACCCCCATTGAAAAAATGCTATTAACGCAATCGGCACAGTGACCGCCACTGCACCAACATAGGGAATAATGACTGACAAACCAACAAGAAAGCTGAGTAACAAGGAATAGTTAAGGCCCATTACCGCAAAAACAATGTAGGTAACCACCCAAACAATACAAATTTCAACAAACTTTCCACGTATATAATTGGCAATTTTCTGATCAACTTCGCGCCAAACTTGAAACGACAATTCACTACGATGAGGTACAAACTTTCCAGCCCAGCTCAGCAGTTGGTCTTTATCTTTTAGCGTAAAAAACACCATGAACGGCACAAGCACCACATACACCATGATCACCATGATGTTACCCAAGCGGGCAATGGAGAATGAAAGTATGTTCTGGCCAAAGCTACCAGCTTCTGCGCGCACGTTGCCAATCATTTCATTGATTTGGTCAACCGTGAAAACATCTGGGTAGAGTTCCGGAAGACGTAGCAGTTGCTCCTGCCCGGTTGCAATCATCCGAGGCAGCTCTTTTACAATTTGTGTTACCTGCTGTGATAGCACCGGCAGCAATCCGAAAAGAACCACTAACATGACGGTCATGAAAAGCAACAGCACAAATGTTACTGATAGCGTGCGTGGCGCTCCCCAACGTTGCATGGTAGACACAACGCCCTCCAACAGGTAAGACAGCACCAAGGCAATCACAACCGGAGCAAGAATATCCCCAAGTAACCACAGCAAACCAAACACAACCAGCAACAGCAGCGCCAGTATGACGGCTTGAGGATCCGAGAAGTTGCGGTTGTACCAGTCGCGAATAATGTCACGCATTGCCGGAGCAACTCCGCTGTTTTCGTCAGATGGGGGCGTAGAGGAAGATATTTTCACAACTAGATTATGCCATTCCTTTCACGGAGCAAGGCCAATTGAATTCTTTAAATATTGTGAGAAGCAATATTGGTGCAAACAGCTCATCTTATTGATCAAAATTTCGTCATTTCGCTGACTGCTCGGCTTTTTGACAGTATTCACGCGCAAATTGAAATAACTGATCCATTAAATGCGTTCGGAATTTCTGGCGCTGCCGCACAAAATAGAACGAGCGTCGTAGCGGCGGCACCAACGGTAAAGACACCAAAAGCCCTAATTTTACCTCTTTCTCTAAAGCGGCTCCGGAGACGATCGATATTCCCATGGACGCTTGAACAGCCCCTTTGATCGCTTCGGTGCTACCAAGTTCAAAAGGACGATTTAATTGCTCTTCGTGCAAACCATTTTGCTCCAGATACGTAGCAATGACACTGCGGGTGCCTGAGCCGTCTTCGCGGAAAATGAATGGAGAGTCGATTAATTGCTTTGCCATCACCGAAGTCTTATCCGCCAAAGGGTGCGTTGGGCTCACAACCACGCGCAGTTCGTCGGGCTGGCACTCCTCAACCAACAAATACTGATTACTCACTTCGCCCTCGACAACACCCAGATCTATCGTACTATCGGCTACCATACTCACGATGGCATCGGTATTAGCCACACGTAGTCTTACCTGTACTTCTGGAAAGCGTTGTCGAAAATCGCCCAACAGCCCGGGCAGCATATACTCAGCGATCGTGGTGCTTGCACCCAAAGTGACCAAGCCTGTGTTGTCGCCAGTAAGGGTTTTGACCGATTCGTGCATATCGCCGTACAGCGAAATAATTTTATTGGCGTATTCCAACACCTGCTCGCCAGCTACGGTGAGGCTAATTTTATTGTTGGATCGATCGAACAGGCGGGTATTGAAGTCTTCTTCGAGCTGCCTGATTTGATGAGTAACCGCAGGTTGCGTCATATTCAACAGCTCGGCAGCACGCGTAAAACTCAGTACGCCTGCAACCGTGTGGAATACTTGAAGTCGTCGATCAGACATGTAGCAAGATTAACTCAAATAGAAATATCGTGTATTAACATCATACCCTGCTGTAGAGCTGGCAGAGTGCCGTTATACTCCAAATATCATTAATAGGATTCAACCCATGCGCGCCAGCCAGTTTCACCTCGCGACCACCAAAGAAACGCCCTCAGAAGCCGAAATTGTGAGCCATCAGCTCATGCTAAGAGCGGGCTTAGTCAGACGTTTGTCTTCTGGCCTGTACAACCTGATGCCGCTGGGCCTACGCGTGGTTCGGAAAATCGAAGCCATCGTACGCGAAGAAATGAATCGCGCCGGCGGTATCGAGCTACTCATGCCTGCAGTGCAGCCAGCAGAAATTTGGCAGGAATCGGCACGCTGGGAAAAATACGGACCTGAGCTGCTCAGAATGCAAGACCGGCACGGCCGGGATTTTTGCATGGGTCCGACGCACGAAGAGGTCATTACCGATATTGCTCGCAAAGAGTTACGCAGCTACAAGCAATTGCCGATCAATTTCTATCAAATTCAAACCAAGTTTCGAGACGAAATTCGACCTCGTTTCGGTGTGATGCGATCGCGTGAATTCATCATGAAAGATGCTTACTCGTTTCACACAACCGAAGCCTCGCTGCTTGAAACCTTCGACGATATGCACAACGCCTATTGCGAAATTTTTAATCGCATTGGCTTGGAATACCGGCCGGTTGAAGCAGACAGCGGCAGTATCGGTGGTGCGAAATCACGCGAATTTCACGTACTGGCCGACAGTGGTGAAGATGCGCTGGCATACTCAACCGGTGACGAATTTGCGGCAAATGTTGAAAAAGCCGCAGCCGTTGCACAAGGTACACGGGGAGAGGCAAGCAGTGACATGGCTGTGGTACCAACGCCCGGCGTACATACGATCGATGAGCTTAGCAAGGCATTGAACGTAGACGCCAAACAGTGTGCGAAAACCTTGTTGGTTGAAGGTACAGAAAGCCCGGTTGTGGCACTGGTACTTCGAGGCGACCATCAGCTTAACGCCATCAAAGCGGAGCATTTAGAACAAGTAGCATCTCCGCTAACCTTCGCCTCTGCTGAAGCAATTCAAAGCGTTGCCAACTGCGACGCAGGCTCAATCGGACCCGTTGGATTAACCATTCCGGTTATAGCCGATGCCGATGCCGCGAACATGAGTAACTTTGTTTGCGGCGCTAATAAAAACGACCAACACATAACCGGGGTCAATTGGCTAAGAGATTTACCAGAGCCTGTTATTGCGGACATTCGCAACGTCGTAGAAGGCGATGCCAGCCCTACAGGAAAAGGTGAAATCAAAATAGTTCGTGGCATTGAGGTCGGTCATATATTCCAGTTGGGAACAACCTATAGCGAAGCCATGAAAGCCACTATTCTCGATGAAAACGGGAAATCCCAGGATATGCACATGGGGTGCTATGGCATTGGGATTACCCGAGTTGCAGCAGCAGCTATCGAACAAAACCATGACGATAAAGGCATCATTTGGCCAGAATCCATTGCACCGTTTACAGCGGTAATTTCACCCATCAATATGGTGAAATCTGATGCTGTAAAAGCGGCCGCTGAAAAACTGTACCAGCAACTTAAAGACGCCAATGTCGATGTTTTACTCGACGACAGACCATTACGCCCTGGCGTTATGTTTGCCGAAATGGAGCTTATCGGTATTCCACACCGTTTTGTGGTTAGCGAAAAACTGCTGGCCGAGAATCAGCTGGAATATAAGGGCCGTTCCGATAGCGAAGCGACGTTAATCAACATAGAAGAAGCCGTACAAAAGATCACAGCCAAATAGCGCTGTGAGCACTGTAAACAACTCTGAAGACGATGCCGTATTCACTCACGGGAGTTTAATGCGGCATGTTTCAGTAATGTCGTTTACGGCGACGATAGGCCTGATGGCAATCTTCGCCGTAGACCTCGTCGACATGTTATTCATCTCCATGCTGGGTAACGAAGCACTTGCCGCCGCTGTCGGCTATGCCGGTACCCTATTGTTCTTTACAACCTCTATCGCCATTGGTTTTTCAATCGCTGCAGGTGCATTGGTTGCAAAGTCGTTGGGGTCTCATGACGTTCAAAGTGCTCGCGAGTTTGCCAGCAGCGTGTTACTAACAGGACTCATCGGCTCAGCCGTTATTGTGGTTGCTGTGCTTTTCTATAAAGAAGCCTTGCTTGATCTACTGGGTGCCACCGGCGAAACAAAAGCGCTTGCCAGTACGTTTCTCACCATCGTTGTGCCCAGCATGCCGGTTATGGTTACCGCCATGGTTGCAAGCGCTGTACTAAGAGCCCACGGCGATGCAAAACGAGCCATGTTAGCAACCTTGTGTGCAGGCGTTGTTAACGCTGTTCTGGATCCGCTATTCATTTTTGGTTTTGGCTGGGGTTTTGAAGGCGCTGCTATAGCTTCGGTATGCTCAAGAATCGCCTTGCTTATAGCAGCACTATGGCCAGCAATACGAGTTTATAACGGTTTCGTGCCGCTGCATTTCAAAGGTTTGAAACGCGATTTTTCGGCCGTTACAGGAATCGCTGCGCCAGCGGTTTTGGCCAATGTTGCGACCCCCATCGGGGCTGCGATAGTAACCCGGGAGATGGCAAAATTCGGCACCGATGCTATTGCTGGGATGGCCTTAATTGGGCGTATCACGCCAGTAGCTTTTGCGGTGGTGTTTGCGTTGTCGGGGGCTGTCGGCCCAATCATAGGCCAGAACCACGGTGCCGGATTAGAACACAGAGTACGCGGTACTTTTACAGCTTCGCTAAAATTTGCGCTTATCTACACGCTATTTGCTGCGTTACTGCTTTATTTATTCAGAGATGCTATTGCTTCTGTGTTCAACGCCAGTGGCGACTCACTGATGCTACTGTTACTTTTCTGTGGGCCGCTCGCGCTTAGCTATTTTTTTAACAGCGTTATTTTTGTTGGCAACGCTGCGTTTAACAATTTAGGGCACCCGTTTTATTCCACTTTAATTAATTGGGGTAAAAACACCATTGGTACACTGCCATTCGTTATGGTTGGCGCTAGTTATTGGGGCGCATCTGGTGTATTGATAGGTCAGGCCATGGGCAGTATTATCTTTGCCATCATTGCGCTACTGCTTAGCGTTAAAGTGATGAGCACAGGCCAATGTCCGCCACCGAAAAACGATTTCAAAAAACATGAGTTACCGCATACGCTACACAGCAGGAATCACTAATACTCAAACAAGGCTTTAACCACTCAGTTTAAGGAGAACAACATGGTAATACCGTACTTAACCGTAAAAGACCCTCGCGCTGCCATCGCCCTGTACGAAAAGGCACTGGACGCAACAGTTTCCATGATCATGGATGGCCCGGATAACTCAGTAATGCATGCGGAACTTAATGTCGACGGACAATCGATCATGCTTTCAGGCGAATGGCCTGGTATGAGCAGCGCGCCAAGCGCTCGCTCACCGGTTAACTTTATGATTTACGTTGATAACGCGGACGATGCACTAAAAAAGGCCGTGGCTGCCGGTATGAGTGTTGCCAGCGAACCTGAGGATATGTTCTGGGGAGATCGCGTTGCGAAAGCCAACGATGGCCATGGCTACGAATGGACATTTGCCCACACCTTTGAAGAGCTTACACCCGAAGAAGTTGAAAAACGCGCCGCTGCGTTTGCAGATCAAATGGCAGGCGGCTAACGCTTTAGCGCTTTTAAATGTCCATACAGCCGACCATCCATAATCAACAACCCTAGCGCAATAATCAGCATACCAAGGAGCTGCCATCGAGTTAGCTCCTCATCCAAGAACACTATCCCCAACAACACAGCAGACGCTGGAATAAGTAAAGTCACTAACGACACACTGTTAGCACCGGCACTGGCTAATATGCGAAAGAACAACAAATAAGCAAGGGCCGTACACGCTACTGCTAACGCCACTATCGCCAAAACGATCGACAAAGAAGGCGTTTGTAGCTTCTGCCATTCGATAGTGATTAGCGCAACAGGTAAAAGTATCAGGGTTGAAGCACTCAACTGCCCTGCTGCCGTAAATATCGGGCTCACACCCAAAGACCTAAACCGACGACCAAAAACCGCTGCAAAGCCATAACTGAGTGCGGCAACCAAAATGGCTAGTTGACCGTATATCGTATACGTTGAGTCATTTTGCAAAGACGGATAAAGCATCACAGCAACGCCTGCAAAACCCAGCAACACGCCAATAAACTTAGCCAATGAAATTTTTTCGTCACTCAGAAAAACATGCGCAATGAGCACAGTAAATATAGGCGTGGTAGCGTTTAAAATAGAAGCCAGGCCCGAGCTAATATAAGACTGCCCCCAAACAATCGCAGAAAAGGGAATAACGTTATTCAGCAAGCCCATGCCCAAAAACGCGAATAAAACCGAAAGGCTAAACGAATTTTTGTTGGCAGAAAACAAAATGACAATCCATAACGTCATTGCAGCCAAGCCAACACGCAGCAATACGATCAGTAGCGTCGGTAACGCCCCAACAACTACGCCAACAAAAAAGAAAGAACCTCCCCACAATATAGACAACGTTATGAGCATCAGCCAAACGCTTAAGCCCATGTTCTGATTTATTGTGTTCATAAAAGTTGTACTAATCTGATAGCTACCGGCCGCGATCTGGGTTTACAATTAACGCGGGCACAGACTAGCACTAAAGCAATTCAACAACAAATTAGTTAGCAGCGCCAAAGTTTGAAACCCGTAATAAACAGGAACCGCACATAAACTATGTTCTACCGAAAAGAAAAGCATGAGTGTTGATATTCAAACCCTGGTTGTAGGATCCGGCGTTGTTGGCCTGGCAATAGCCAGGAACCTTTCTGCCGCAGGCCAGGAAGTCGTTATCGCTGAAAAAGAAAAGCTTTTCGGTTCAGAAACCAGTGCACGAAATTCTGAGGTTATTCACGCCGGCATTTACTACCCTAAAAACAGTTTAAAAGCCAAACTGTGCGTCGCTGGAAAAGCCTTGCTTTACCAGTATTGCCAATCCAGAACCATTAAACACAAACGGTGTGAAAAGTTGATCGTTGCCGCGGATGCCAAACAAGACGCAACACTACTTGATATTCAACAACGCGGATTGAACAACGGCGTAACCGATTTAAAGCTGTTGAAAAGCCATGAGGTGCAACAGCTGGAGCCACAACTGTCGGCCACATCTGCGTTGTTATCACCTTCAACCGGCATCATCGATAGCCATGGGCTAATGCTGTCTTTTTTAGGCGATGCTGAAAACAACGGTGCAATGATCGCGTACAACACAAAGGTAAACCGTATTGAAGCACATCATAGCGGCCTTGGTTTTGCAGTGACGCTTCAAGACACGCAAGACCACACCATAAATGAAATTCATTGCGCTAATTTGATTAATTGTGCTGGCCATGATGCACCACGGTTAGCCAACCAACTCAGTAAATCAACCATTAAAGCCAGCTACACAAAAGGCAACTATTTCAAGTTGGTTGGGCCTGCTCCCGTCAGCCGGCTGATCTACCCAGTCCCAGAAGTGGGGGGGTTAGGCGTACACATAACACTGGATTTACTCGGTCAAGTACGGTTTGGCCCTGACGTAGAAGTGGTTGAGCGTATGGATTACACCGTCGATATAAACCGGGCTGAAAAATTCTATGCGGCCATTAGAACCTACTGGCCAGAACTAAAAGACGATAGCCTAATTGCCGACTATGCTGGCTTAAGGCCAAAAGTATCGATAGATAACAAGCTAGCCGACGACTTTATCATTCAAAACGGTGCCGAATTTAGCCAGCCGGGTTTAATCAATTTACTGGGCATTGAATCTCCGGGACTAACGTCGTGTTTGGCCATTGCAGATCATGTGGAACAATTACTGAAAAAAACGTAAGCCGCTACTTAAATAACTCAAGCCCGATTATCAACAATCCTAACAGCCTTACCTTGGCTTCGCGGCACAGCGCCGGCTTCGCAGACATTCACTTTGACACTAACACCCACGTTAGATTTGATGTGTAACTTCAACTGTTCTGCAGCTTGCAGACCAAGCTCACCCGACGCATTTGAATCGCCAGCTTCAACATGGATTGTCATTGAATCGAGTCTGTTGGCACGCGACAGCTCAATTTGAAAATGTGGCGATAACGCTTCAACCCGCATTAGTTGTTCTTCTATTTGGCTTGGAAACACATTCACCCCGCGAAGAATTATCATGTCATCGGATCGGCCAGTGATTTTTTCCATGCGCCGCATGGTGCGCGCAGTGCCCGGCAACAAACGCGTTAAGTCTCGTGTGCGATAGCGAATAATGGGAAACGCTTCTTTGGTAAGGGATGTGAACACAAGCTCTCCTTGCTCACCTTCTTCTACAAGTTCGCCCGTTTCCGGGTTAATCACTTCAGGATAAAAATGATCTTCCCATATAGTTGGGCCGTCTTTGGTTTCAACACATTCGTTGGCCACACCCGGCCCTATAATTTCAGACAGTCCGTAAATATCAACGGCATTCATATCGAACATTTGTTCAATTTCCTCGCGCATCGCATTAGTCCAGGGTTCAGCACCAAAAATTCCCACTTGCAGAGGACTGTCGCGTGGATCCATACCTTGCGCTCTGTAAGCATCAGCAATAGAGAGTGCATAGGATGGTGTAACCATAATCGTCGTCGCTTTAAAATCGTTAATTAGGGTGACTTGCCTGTCGGTCATACCGCCGGATACAGGCACAACGGTGCAACCCAGTTTTTCAGCTCCATAATGCGCACCCAAACCACCCGTAAACAAACCATAGCCGTACGCGTTATGAACAACATCACCAGGACGGGTGCCAGAGGCACGCAGCGACCGCGCCATAACTGTTGCCCAAGTATCGATATCGTTTTTAGTGTACCCAACCACGGTTGGTTTACCGGTTGTACCGGAAGACGCATGGATACGAGCAATTTGTTCTCTTGGTACTGCAAACATACCGAATGGGTAGTTGTTACGAAGATCCTGTTTTACAGTAAACGGAAACTTGGCTAGATCGGATAGTTGTTTGAGATCGTCAGGATGTACGCCAGCATTTTCAAAGCCTGATTTATAAAAAGGCACGTTATCGTAGGCATGCTTTAGCGACCACTTCATGCGCTCAAGCTGTAGCGCCTGCAGTTCATCGACTGAAGCTGTTTCTATGGCTTCCAGACTATTTCTCTCAGGTGCTAGATTTTTCAACACACTGACTCCTCTTTAAAAACTTGGCCTTTGATGGTACGACTGTGCCCCCGAAAATGAGCAATTGCAGTTCCGTGCTGATTTTCAACGACCACATCATAGATGCCTGAACGCCCACTTTTGCTAATTTCCACAGCGCTAGCGAGTAATACATCGCCCAGCTGTCCGGGAGCTATGTAAGTAATACTATTATTTTGCGCAAGCGCCGACTGATTATAACTGTTGCAAGCTAATGCGAAGGCCGTATCTGCAAGGGTGTAAATAACACCACCATGGCATATGGCGTGTCCGTTTAAGTCTTTGTCTTTAACTACCATTGAGCATGTAGCCGTCCCCACACCGATGCTTTTGCACACAAGCCCTAGCTGTGCAGCGGCAACATCATTTGCAAGCATGGTCTCAGCTACCTTACTCGCTCTTTGCTCTGGTGTCATTTCGTTTAGCTTCCCAACAATATTGAATTCACTTGGCTTGCAATAAAGCCTAGCGTCAAGGATAACTCAATTCTATTGTTGCATCAGCTTCTGATGGGACGAATTGGCTTTAAACAACTGTAAATAAGACCGCCACTCGAACATCGATCTCAATTATCACGCTTAATTTCGGTGACTAAAGCCTGAAAGTTGGGGGGATTACGACTGATTTCTTTGATGCTCATTCCCTGAACATCGATCAAATGCGCAATAGCAAGATGATAGCGATTGTACAACGGGCTATCGTCTCGCATAAACGGATGATTATCAATAAGCATTTGCCGGGATAGTTGGTAGTCGAATTGATCTTTCTTTCCTATGTAGTCTGCATAACCCTCCATGACATAGCCAGGTACTTTTAAAATCATAAAACGATCTTGTTGCGCTTGCATGGCATGCGTTAATTCGTGCGATAAAAAATACGACAGGGGCCTGCTTGACGCATCGTACATCCAACCGCTTGGTGGGATAATTTTATTAGCTTGTATATCAGACTCTCTGATATGCACATTTGAGCTAACAATACCTTGAACAACACCACCCGCATTCGGGTTGCGTGTTAATAGGATAAAGCGCCACTTATCGTTGCTAATAAATACCTTAAATTTCTGCTGCGCATCATAGTATTCAGATTGAGAAATATTTTTGTGAGCAAGCTTAAGCACGTCATCGATTGCAGGCGGAATTGGCCTGTCGGAGTAGACATTAAATTGTTCGTAACTGTGTTGATAGGCAAACAAGGGGGCCGGAAAAACAAGCATTAACAGATAGGCGAAGCCTGAGAGCAGTATGGCGGCAGATAACTTTTTAAACATTCTCATAAGGCATTGAAATAGCGCGCTGAGGTTATACCGGAAGGGTGCGAATTTACTCTAATGAGTATTGCATATAGACGATATCCAACCAGCGATCAAATTTATAACCGAGCTGTTTGGCAATACCAATTTCGCGGAACCCAACACTGCGATGCAAACCAACTGAGCCTGCATTTTCGCTATCGCCAATAACTGCCATCATTTGCTTAAAACCAAGCATTTTGGCTTCAACGATCAACTGCTTTAATAAACGCTTCCCAAGCCCGGTTCCAGCAGCCTCTGGCGACACGTAGATAGAGTCTTCAACAGTGAATCGGTAGGCTGATCTGGCTTTATGCGGACCAGCATAAGCATAGCCAACCACGGCTTGATCGTGCTGCGCAACCAAAAAAGGAAAACCGTTATCAAGCAGCGTTTCGATGCGACCGGTCATTTCTGTTAATGACGGTGAAATCTCTTCAAAGCTTCCGGTACCGTTTAAAACATAATACGAATAAATGTCGCAAATAGCCGCATAGTCATCTGGTTTCACCGAACGAATCAACACTGTTTTTGTATCTCGTTACCAAGGAATAGCCCGATAATAACGCACAGCGAAGCTAAGTTCTATGCCCTACCCCAGCAACGGTGCAGGCGTTACTTTAAGTATTTCTTCAAACGTTGTTTTGCCTTGCGCCACTTTAGCCAGCCCACTGATACGCAAAGGACGCATACCATCTTTAAAAGCTTGCTTGCGCAAGTCTTCAAGGTTGACATCCGGGCGAATTTTATCTTTTACACCCGCGCTCAGTTGTAACAGTTCGTAGATACCGGCTCGCCCAAGAAACCCGGAGTTACGACACTCAAGACAACCAACAGGGCTGTTCATGTACTTGGGTGGCTCGGCCTTCCAAGGCGACATTAACCGCGTCCACTGTTCGGTGTCCATCGGTTTTTTCTCTACACAATGCGGACAAAATGTTCTGATTAAGCGCTGCGCAATAACGCCAATAAACGTAGAACGTATTAGGTAGTAAGGCACACCAAGCTCGAGCAAACGAGTCACTGCAGAAGGCGCATCATTAGTGTGCAATGTTGACAAGACCAAGTGTCCGGTTAACGCTGCTTGCACAGCCATTTGAGCGGTTTCTAAGTCTCGGATCTCACCCACCATAATGATATCGGGATCTTGTCTGAGCAGTGTTCGTACACCAGCGGCAAAGTCTAAGTCGATATTATGCTGTACTTGCATTTGGTTAAACGCAGGCACAACTAATTCGATCGGATCTTCGATCGTACAAACATTGACATCAGGGGTTGCCAACAGTTTTAGAGAGCTGTACAACGTTGTGGTTTTACCAGAACCGGTTGGCCCGGTCACCAGCAAAATACCGTTGGGCTGCTTAATCATTTTATTCCAGATATCAGCCTCGCGCGGATCAAAGCCAAGCTCGGTTTGATTTTTTACCAACACGTCCGGATCAAATATCCGCATTACCATCTTTTCGCCAAACGCCGTAGGCATCGTTGAAATACGTAATTCAACTTCTTTGGATTCTGCGTT
>CALDTX010000082.1 GCA_937923565.1 uncultured Granulosicoccaceae bacterium
CCATCTGTGCTGCGATAAAGACCAAACCTAAAACCACCGCGTCTGCCGAGTGATGAATAACGTCCGGCACCAGCCAGGATAGTTTCAAAAGAGGCATCGCTTAGATCGTAGGCAACCGTTCCTATGGATAGGGAAGGCAGATCGTCGGACATATCAGTCCATGTTGGTGTAGGGTCTGTTGCGTTGTTTGTTTTCCACACTCCGCCGTTGACCGATGCAATGAACAGGGTGTCTGCATCAGTGGGGTGTAGCGCAATAGAATTAATAGCTCCTACAACTTCGTCGTCATTGATGCCGGTGACTTGGCCGTCTGTTATTACTTTAGGGCCGAGGCTCTCCCAGGTTCTGTTTTCTTGCGTTATGCCCTGAGGTACCAGAAAAAAATAACACAGAGCAGCGAAGAAACATTGGTTTAATTTGCGCATAAAATTCCCCTTTTTCATTGTGCTGCGTTCGGGATGGGGCCGCGGTACATTGTGTTGCGTAATGTGTGTTCCCATGTGATTGCTCCGCTGTTGATATCGTGAGCCACTAAAGCCAGTGGATAAGTGTTTAAAACACCGTCTTCTCTTTGTTGATAGGGTTGTCGGATATAAATGACATGCTGGTCTGACACGTAGAACGGAGCCAGCGATGTGCGTGATTGAAACGTAGCAACTACCGATAGTGGGTTTCGTTGATAGACAGTCCAGCGATAAGGCTGAGCAGATTCAAGTCTGCCGGTAAATTCACTCGCAACGATATTTTGTTTATCAATAGATTCAGCGAACTGTTGCCCCGGTATACGATGTACAGACGTAAATTCCTCGTCTACCGCGTTAGCGCTGAGGAATAAACCTCCTTGCAAAGCATCCGCTTTTAATGCACGAGTTTGGTTTTCAACTTTGCCGCCGTCGATCCTGAAACGCAGGCCACTGTCAACATCAATGATGGTTTGATCTTTTTCAGGTTGCTCAGAAACAGGTCGTGACAGTCTGGGTAACGCATAGGGCGGCTTACCTGAAGCCAGTGGCGAACCACCGTTTTCAATAGTTTGTATAGCAGCGTTTTCTCTTACCTCTAAAGCGCCGAATAGCTCCGATTGATTTTCTAAATCGGCTTCAGGACCGCTTAGCTTATAGTAGTGATAACGCCAAACAATCAAGCCTTTGTTCGTATTCGTAAATTCTGAGCCAATGTGAAACTGATGATCACGTGTGTCATCAATAGTCACGATTTCTCCGATATCAATCGAAGCTTCGTTAATGGCTTTACCGTCTTCCCTGTTAAGTGCCATGAGTACTAGCTTCGTTGCTTTGTCTTCAGGTTCAGCTTGTGCTATGAGTTGTTCGCCGCGAATGGCCACAGGTTTTGCTGCTGCACCTGATGTCCAGATAATTTCGCCCTTGGTAAGTTCCAAAGCATCTATGACACCCTTTGGAGACATGGTGTAAGCGATGTCATTGTCTTCATCAATGATGACGCCAGGTGCAAGTGCAAACCCTTGTGTTGTCTGTTGTGCAAATATTGTGGGCATGTAGGTTAATAATCCGGTTGCGATTGCAACCATGAAGTATCGACTTGTTTTAGTAGCTATTTTCATAGGTTTCTCGCCGAGTTAAAACACATTGTAAAAGCTTGATTTTAAAAATATGAGTTTCTATTCGACCAATCGATTTTCTGATAGTCGAATTTCTTTTTATCTACCGTTTATAAGAAAAAATTATTATATTGCGATTGGTTAGTGCGTATGTTTTGAATGATATAAACATAATTGAAAAATTAAAACATAACTTAAATAGGCGATGCTGTAACACCGCGACTTCATGAGAATTTAGTTTTAATGTGTCTGATTAACTATAAATCACCTATTTAACTGATTGATGTTGCAGATTTCTATTAAGATGGTAGTGTTCAATGCAATTTAATAAACGGGAAAGCCACATGTCTAAAAATCTACGACTATTCACCTACCTCCTACTCAGCATCGCCACGGCACCACTGTTTGCTGATCACAACGGTAATCACAAAGTGGTAATAAGCGCGATGCAACCCGTTGTGGATATTCACGACAAAGGACCCAACTCCGCTGAAGCTGTACGGCTACGGCTTTTAGAATTCGCAGAAGCTGGCAATGAGGGCGGTGCCTTTCTTCACTATAACGGCGATGAGAACCGCTTTTTCTTCGGAACGATTAAAAACGGTGTTAACACCAACACAATGGTGATTGATCGTAGCTCTAATAACGTAGGCATCGGAACGCGTAATTTAGACACGGGCAATTTCCGCTTAATGGTTAATGGAGCAATTCGGGCAAAGGAAATTGTAGTAGAGACCGACTGGGCAGATTATGTTTTCGAAGAGGGTTATTATCTGGCACCGTTATCGGAGGTGTCTGACCATATAAAACGTTATGGCCATCTGCCTAACATACCTTCTGCCCATGAAGTTGCAAACCAAGGCATTGCTGTCGGTGAGATGCAAGCTAAATTATTGGCAAAAATCGAAGAGCTAACATTACACATCATTGCGCTTGAATCGCGATTAACGGCGGTTGAAGGAGATGACTAATGCGCACACTACTATTTATGGGGCTGTTAGTTGCGACGTCTTTAACTGAAGTTCTGGCACAAACACCTGTTACGCAAAATGTTTACCGGCTACCTTATGCCAACGGTACCGTTGTTTTCGTATCGAATAGCCATGACCAACATGCGAATCGGCTAGATTTACGAGCATCGAATGGTGCTGCAAACATTGTTGCGGCGGCAGCTGGCACTGTGCGTATTGTTGTAGATAATCATCACACAGCCTGTATACGACCACGCCTTGCCGACTTTAAGCCACCGAATGCTATGAGCGATTACGACCTTAGCGGCAATAACCTTATTAGTCGTGCTGAAATGGCAACTGCACTTAGTGCAGAAGGCGCGGATTGGTTAGAAAAAACAGCGATTAATGCGTGCGAAAATTATAGCGGACCAGCGGGTAAAGAAAATTGTTGCATGCAATCATACGAGCGAGTCTCCGGCGCATCCTGCCCCAGTGGAAACAATACAAGCTGCCTTACCGGTTTTCCGGCAGATGGCCCGAATAACTATGTGTGGATAGAACACGAGAACGGCGAGTGGAGCAAGTACAGTCATTTTGGTTTGAACGCAGTGGAAGTTTCGGTTGGCGATCAGGTAAGCGCGGGCGACGTACTAGGGTTGGAAGGTGATGTTGGTTTTGTGACCGGCCCACACCTGCATTTTGAAGTGGCAGCGATCGACAACATTTCTGATATTGGTGCCGGTGGTTATGTATTGGACGTTGATAGTACGATGAGTGTGAACGTAAGGCACCGAGTGCCGGTGTTCTGCCAACTGGGCGTACTCGTTGATAACGACTTAATAACGTCGGTACCTTGTGATGATCAGTGCGGGCATGCGAACAGGCAGCTTGGTGGTGTGATCGGCAATGATAGTGCTCGTATGGAGCAGGTTTCTAATGAACTGCTTGTTTCATCGACGGTTAAATCAGGTTCTGGGTTTTCAACCCGGGCTGGCAAGCGGGTTGTTTTAGAACCGGGGTTTGTTGCAGAGCGCGGGGCGTTTTTTGCGGCGACTATTAGTGGGTGTGACAGGCCGGGTGGGGTTGGGGAATGA
>CALDTX010000083.1 GCA_937923565.1 uncultured Granulosicoccaceae bacterium
ATACCAGCGTAGAAGACGGTGTAAAACGCTTTGTTGAATGGTACCGCGACTACTATCAAGTTTAATTGGCATCACTGAATACAGCAATTACAGGGTGGCCCTACTTACACTTTATCGCTCAGTCGATAATAGAGCAGCGCCACCCACTCATGCAATAACGCATCGAACTTCACTAACGCCGTGGTTTGCGGAATTAACGCAAACCACGGTGCATCAACAATTCCGATTCTTTGCACCGGATACGCACAGCTATCCAAACCAAGTTTCGATAAGGTCGCTACCGATCTGGGCATGTGTAGCGCAGAGGTGACTAATAGCACCGGTGTTTGTATTTTCATACCAGAAAGCAAGCGCTCTACGTTAATCGCATTCTCAAAAGTGGTTCGGGACCCCGTTTCTTTAAGAATACGCTGCGGTTCGACGCCAAGTGCTAACAAGTAATTCGAAAGCACATCAGCTTCTGCCACACGTTTTAACACACCTCCGGATACTACTATCGGGATATCGGTGTATTGCTCCGATACTCGCCAAGCCGCCGTTGCCCTGCCTAACGATGCCCTACTCATCAGTTCGAACTGGGTGGGTAAACGGGCTTTGGAATCGACTCCACCAGCCAGCAATACAATAGCGCTGGGCGCTTCGCAACGTTGAGCGCTTGGGTAAACCATTTCGAGTTGCAACACCATCCGGTTAACGATTGATGGCGAGCTGACGAACATCAGCAGTGATACCGACGATATCAGCATAAATCGCAGCCATCGCGTATGCGGGCGCAACACGGAATACAGCAACACTGCCAGCAATACAAAAAACAGCAACGACAGCGGATCCAGTAGCCAATCACGAATTAAATGGTAAAAGCTCATGCAAAAATTTCCACTCGATTAACGAGTTCCGTTTAGACGGGCCCTATTTGACCCGTTTTGTGAGTTCTTATTACCCATTTTGACACTAATGATTGTTATCATTACCATATTATTTATAAATACTAGACAATCTGTACCCGACTTATGGCCAGCCAAGACAACAATGGTTTAAACCAGCTTCGCCAGCTAAGAGCATTTTGCCAAGCAGCGCAAACTGGTAGTTTTTCGAAAGCAGCAGAGCGATTACAGCTAAGCCAGCCTTCAGTATCCTTGCAAATTCAAGCGCTTGAAAAAGAATTAGACACCTTGCTGTTTGAACGTTGTGGTCCAAAAATTCGGCTCACACCCGCAGGTGATTTATTACTCGATATGGCAAGGCCGCTCATCGACGGGTTTTCGCGTCTGAACGACAGCTTTTCCGCTCGGCTTGGAAACGTTCATGCCGGCCCCTTAGATATTGCTTCTGGGGAGGCAACCCTGCTTTATATATTGCCTGAAATTATCCATGGGTTCTCAAACGAGTACCCGCAAATTGATTTAAAACTGCATAACGTCACCGGGCACGACGGTATGGCATTGCTGCGAGCCGATGAAGTGGACTTTGCGGTAGGCTCCATGATCGATGTGCCAGACGATATGATTTACCACCCTATTTACGACTTCAAACCGGCGCTCATTATGTGCAAAGGGCACCCACTTGAAAAAGTTGAGAAACCCACGTTAACAGACATCAGCCCGCACGGCCTTATTCTACCACCACGGCACTTAAGCACTTGGAGCGTTGTCGATCTGGTTTTTCAGCAACACGGCGTACCCTATAATGTAGTAATGGAAGTTGGCGGCTGGGAAGTGATCAAACGCTATGTAGAATCTGGCACCGGCATCAGCATTGTTACCAGCATTTGCTTACGCGGATTTGAAAACTTAACGGTGAAACCGATCGACGACTACTTCCCTACTCGCAGTTACGGTGTAGTGCATCGGCGTGGCAAATTTATGTCACCGCAAGCAAAACGTTTTCTTGAACTGATGGACGGCGACTTTTTTGCCAAGCAAACAATCGCACCGGCACAACGCAGTAAAAAAATCCGCAGTGACCCATTAATTACCCATTTGTGAGTTATCAATAACTGCACACATCATGAACGATAAAAAAAATAACGAAACGCACGTCATTGTGGGTATGTCAGGTGGCGTAGATTCATCGGTTGCCACACAGTTGCTCGTGAACCAGGGTTATCAGGTGTCTGGCGTCTTCATGCAAAATTGGGAAGATGACGACGAACATTGCACTGCACGCCAAGACTACCGCGATGCTGCTGGGGTTGCTGATGCATTGGGTATTCCGCTTAGCACGGTCAATTTTGCCGACGACTACTGGGAACGTGTATTCGCACACTTTTTGAGTGAATACAGCGCTGGCCGTACACCTAACCCGGATATCCTGTGTAACAAAGAAATAAAGTTTAAAGCCTTTTTAGACTACGCCAAGAAGCTCGGTGCGGACGCTATTGCAACCGGTCATTATGCGCGCGTTGAAAAAACTGACGGCACGGCGAAGCTCATCCGCGGTTTCGACAGCAACAAAGATCAAAGCTATTTCTTGTATACGCTGGGCCAAACCGAATTGCTGGACACCTTATTCCCAGTTGGCAACATCGAGAAACCACAACTGCGTGCGCTGGCGCAGCAGTCGGGTATCCACGTGCACAATAAAAAAGACAGCACTGGCATTTGTTTTATTGGCGAGCGTAAGTTCAGTGAATTTCTCGCTGAGTATTTGCCAGCGCAACCCGGCGATATCAGAACCGATCATGGTGAGGTTATAGGCAAACACAATGGCTTAATGTTCTATACCTTAGGTCAAAGGCAAGGTTTAGGCATTGGTGGAAAACAGGATGCCAACGATGAACCTTGGTATGTACTCGATAAACGCTTAGACAGCAACACATTGATTGTTGGTCAAGGACATAACCACCCTTGGTTATTCCGCTCTGAGTTGCATGCGCATGAAATGCACTGGGTTAGCCGAAGTACGCCAACGGGTACATTCTCGTGTACAGCGAAAGTGCGTTATCGTCAGGAAGATCAGGCGTTAACCGTGACAGCAACCAACGACGGTAACATCAGCGCTGTTTTTAATGAGCCGGTGCGCGCCATGACACCAGGACAATCCATTGTGCTTTATGATGGCGATACCTGTCTGGGTGGTGGTGTTATCAGCGATTTCTCCGACACACTTTCTGCACAAAGTTTAACTGACAAAGCTGCCGATAGCGTCAAAGCACATCTATAATGTACCCATGACCTCGATCAAAACAATTGAAAACCAGACGCTCGCTTTAGCAGGCATATTCCAGTCGGTTCATCTGTGCAAAGTGCTGGCAACCACTGGGCAATGCGATGACGACGAATTGCGAGGCACACTGCGCTCCATTCTCACCATAAACAGCGAGCGCGTTATCGATGCTTACGGGGGCTCTCATAAATCACTTCGCCGCGGTTTACGGGTTTTACGAAACCAGTTCAGTGGTGGCGAAGAAGTACGCGATCTTGATCTGGCGCGTTACGCCTTATCGCTAATTCAACTGGGCACTAACATCTTAGGAGATGAACGTACCATTGAGCAGCTGCGCATTGGTATCAGTGGCGTGCAAGTGCTTGATACCGACATTGCAGATTCCAACATTATCAGCAACCTGGCCAATATCTATCGCAGCAGCATCAGCCATCTGAGTCCGCGCATCATGGTTTCAGGCGATCCGGGCCACCTTAACGACACAGAGGTTGCGTCAACGATTCGCGCGGCGTTATTGGGTGGTTTACGTTCGGTGGTGTTGTGGAGACAATGCGGCGGTAGCCGACCAAAGTTACTGCTGCAACGCGCGCAGTATGCACGCGTTGCTGAGGCTTACCTGCTCGAGTAAATTAATCCCTTTACCCGAGCAAGCTTTGTCGCTACCGGTTTACGCCGACAGCTGAATGGTTACCGGAATATCCTTAAACTTGGTTTTCGACGAATCGGCCGAATCCTGGAAGTCGGCAATTTCGTTGAAGTTCAGATAGCGATAAATTTCCTCACTCATTGAATCTATCTGCTCCATGTATTTCAGGTATTCAGCAGGTGTTGGTAAACGTCCCAGTAAGGCTGCAATGGCTGCCAGCTCTGCAGAACTTAAATACACATTGGCATCTTTACCCAACCGGTTCGGGAAGTTTCTAGTAGAGGTGGAAACAACTGTAGCACCAGGTTTAACCCGTGCCTGATTACCCATACACAGTGAACAACCCGGTACTTCGAGTCGTGCACCTGCAGCACCAAAGATATTGTAATAACCTTCTTCTTTAAGCTGATGCTCATCCATACGGGTTGGTGGTGCAATCCATAGAACTGAATCTACATATTCACCGGACTGTTGGATCAACTTACCAGCCGCCCGGTAATGCCCGATGTTGGTCATGCATGAACCGATAAACACTTCGTCGATGTCGGTATTTTGAACTTCAGACAAGGGCTTAACATCGTCTGGATCATTAGGGCAAGCCAACAGAGGTTCTTTGATTTCGTTAAGGTCGATTTCAATGGTTTCGAAGTATTCTGCGTTAGCATCTGCTTCCAACAGTGTTGGGTTTTCCAACCACTCTTCCATTTTTCGGGCGCGACGTTCAAGCGTACGTGCATCGTCATAGCCTTGATCGATCATCCAACGTAACAAGGTAACGTTTGACGTGATGTATTCTTTTAAAGGTTCGATGTCCAGCTTGATGGTACAACCACCCGCAGAACGTTCGGCTGTGGCGTCGGCTAATTCAAATGCCTGCTCTAGCTTCAAACCCTGCAAACCTTCAATTTCAACACATCGACCAGAGAAGACATTTTTCTTGCCTTTCTTTTCGATGGTTAATAAGCCACGCTGCAATGCTGCATAAGGAATGGCATTAACAAGGTCGCGCAACGTGATACCGGGTTGCATTTCACCTTTAAAACGAACCAACACCGATTCTGGCATGTTCAACGGCATAACACCGGTTGCAGCAGCAAAAGCCACTAAACCAGAACCTGCCGGGAACGAAATCCCCATTGGGAATCGAGTGTGCGAGTCGCCACCGGTACCTACGGTATCGGGAAGCAGCATACGGTTAAGCCATGAGTGAATAATGCCATCACCCGGACGCAGTGAAACACCACCTCGGGTGGTCATGAAGTCGGGTAAGGTGTGGTGTGTATTTACATCCACAGGTTTTGGATAGGCCGCTGTATGACAAAACGATTGAATAACGAGATCGGCAGAAAAACCTAAACACGCTAGATCTTTGAGTTCGTCGCGTGTCATTGGCCCTGTAGTATCTTGTGAACCAACGGTCGTCATGATGGGTTCAACATACTGACCGGGGCGAACACCTTCAACACCACAGGCTTTAGCAACAATTTTTTGTGCCAGCGTAAAACCAGCATCGCTATCGCCTTCCAATAACGGGCGTTGGAAAACCGGGTTTACTGGGCGGCCTAGTGCAACACAAGCGCGGTCGGATAAACCACGGCCAATGATGAGTGGTATACGGCCATTGGCTCGCACTTCATCCAGCAATACGTTAGTGCTGAGTTCAAACTCACAGATAACTTCATCGGTGCCATGCACGGTAACTTTGCCATCGTGTGGGTAGATATCAATAACATCGCCCATGGCCATGCCGCTAACATCACATTCGATAGGCAACGCACCGGAATCTTCCATGGTGTTAAAGAAGATCGGTGCTATTTTTGTACCCAACACAACTCCGCCTTCGCGTTTGTTAGGCACATGTGGGATATCGTCGCCGGTTAACCATAAAACAGAGTTGGTTGCAGACTTGCGTGATGAACCGGTACCAACGACATCACCAACATAAGCCACTTGATGGCCTTTTTCTTTAAGCGCTTCAAGATCTTCCAACGGTGTGTCGGTAAAACCATCGCGAGGAAACTTCAACATGGCTTTAGCATGCAACGGAATATCAGGACGCGACCATGCATCTTCAGCCGGTGAGATATCGTCGGTATTGGTTTCGCCAGGTACTTTGAATACTGTAACCGTGATGACTTTAGGAACTTCAGGACGCGAGGTAAACCATTCGGCATCGGCCCACGAGTTCATAACTTGTTTGGCATACTCGTTACCGTTATCGGCTTTCTCTTTGACATCATGGAACGCTTCAAACATCAACAGCGTATGCGACAACGCGTGCGTAGCCGTTGGGGCAAGCTCTTCGTTGTCTAGGAATTCGATCAGTGCCACGATGTTATAACCACCAAGCATGGTGCCGAGCAACTCAACTGCGCGAACTTTGGTTAGCAAAGGACTTTCAGCTTCACCTTTAGCAACCGCTGTCAGAAAACCTGCTTTAACGTAAGCAGATTCATCCACGCCGGCCGGCACTCGATTTACGAGCAAGTCCATAATGAATTCTTCTTCACCGGCTGGTGGTGCTTTGATGAGCTCTACCAGTTGTGCTGTTTGTTCCGCGCTCAACGGTTTGGGAACAATTCCCAGAGCAGCTCGCTCTTCTACATGTTCTCTGTAAGCTTCAAGCATCATATTTTTCCTCTGCTATGTGTTTCTTGGTTAAACACATTCTTTAGTTAACGCTAATTAAGTTCTGCGAGTTTCAAGAATGCACTGCGGTTTCTTCGGGCTTGAATACCTGAGCTCGCAACGTCTCAAGCTGATCGCGAAGTTTCGCGGCTTCTTCAAACTCCAGGTTTCTAGCGCATTCATACATTTGTTTTTCAATGGTGTTCATTTTCTTGGCAGCTTGTGCAGCCGATAAGGAGGAGAAATCCACCGTTTCCTGTTTTCTTGAGGCACTCGAGCGCCCTTGCCCACGACTTTTCTTGCTGTCGCCAGCTTCCATCACATCTTGGATACTTTTGCTAATACCAACCGGCGTGATGTTGTGCTCTTCGTTATACGCCTGCTGCACCTTACGACGCCTGTTCGTTTCATCGATGGCGCGTTGCATGGAGCCCGTTATTGTATCGCCGTATAGGATAGCTCGCCCTTTTAAATTCCGCGCTGCCCGCCCAATAGTTTGTATAAGCGATCTATCCGACCTTAAAAAGCCTTCTTTATCGGCATCAAGGATGGCGACCAGCGACACTTCGGGCATGTCCAGCCCCTCTCTGAGCAAGTTAATGCCAACAACCACATCAAAAACACCTAAGCGCAGATCGCGAATAATTTCACTGCGTTCCACCGTGTCGACATCGGAATGCAGATAGCGCACTTTAACGCCATGCTCGGCCAGATAGTCGGTTAGATCTTCTGACATCCGCTTGGTTAACGTGGTGATTAACACCCGCTCGTTCAGCGCCACCCGAATGTTGATTTCTGACAACACATCGTCAACCTGAGTTTTAACCGGCCGAACCTCAACTTCGGGATCAACAAGGCCGGTTGGCCGAACAACCTGCTCTACTATGTGATCGGCATGTGCTTGTTCATATTTACCGGGTGTGGCTGATACAAAGATCGTTTGCGGCGCGAGCAGTTCAAATTCTTCGAATTTCAGTGGCCTGTTATCGAGTGCGGAGAGCAAGCGAAAGCCAAAATTCACCAAATTTTCTTTGCGAGAGCGATCACCTTTGTACATGGCGCCCAGTTGCGGCACCGTTACATGGCTTTCGTCGATGAACAACAGGCTACCTTTAGGCAGATAATCGAAAAGGCACGGTGGTGGTTCTCCTGGCCCCCGCCCCGATAAATAACGCGAATAGTTTTCGATACCCGAGCAATAGCCAAGCTCGTTGATCATTTCAAGATCGAACTGCGTGCGTTGTTGCAAACGCTGCGCTTCAACCAGCTTGCCAGCGTCGTGCAGCTGCTCCAGACGATCACGTAATTCATCCTTGATTTCATCGACAGCGCTAAGCAGTCGATCTCGGGGCGTTACGTAATGGGTTTTAGGGTAAATGGTTAGTCGAGGCACTTTGCGCACCACTTCGCCAGTTAACGGGTCGAAGAAACTCAGTGCTTCAATTTCATCATCGAAGAGCTCTACCCGTATCGCATCGCGATCGGAGTCTGCCGGGTAGATATCAATGATTTCGCCTCTGACCCTATAAGTGCCCCGTCGCAGTTCCAGATCGTTGCGGTCGTATTGCAGCTCTGCCAGTCGACGCAGCAACGCGCGTTGATCGATACGTTCGCCACGCGACAGATGCAACACCATTTGATGGTATTGCTGAGGATCACCCAAACCATAAATTGAAGAAACAGTTGCAACGATGATGGTGTCGGGCCGTTCAAACAAGGCCTTTGTGGCCGATAATCGCATTTGCTCGATATGTTCATTGATGGATGAGTCTTTTTCAATGTACAGATCGCTAGCAGGCACGTAAGCCTCTGGCTGGTAGTAGTCGTAGTAGGAAACAAAGTACTCAACCGAGTTATGCGGAAAGAACTCTTTGAACTCGCCATACAACTGAGCGGCTAGGGTTTTATTGGGTGCCAAAACAATGGCTGGGCGTTGCTTTTGCTGAATGACATTGGCAATGGTGAACGTCTTGCCTGAACCGGTAACACCGAGCAGTGTTTGGTACGCCAAACCATCGTCGATACCAGAACACAACCCTTTAATGGCACCCGGTTGATGGCCTGAAGGCGCAAATTTGGTTTGGAGATCGAAAGTGTTTGCCATTTTGGCCTTGAAAACTCCGTGGAAACGCCATTATACGACATCAATTGGTACACAACGTGCAAAAAACTTCACGACTATGTTGACCCAGAGGCTTTAGCCCTCTAAACTTGTCGGCTCAGTTCCCCGGTAGCTCAGTCGGTAGAGCAAATGACTGTTAATCATTGGGTCGGCGGTTCAAGTCCGTCCCGGGGAGCCATTTTTTCTTGCTAGCAATTTTCTCTTGCTAGCAATGTTGTAACTTAGCTACAGTACACCTCTTAGCAAACCACCCTACCCTCATCTGCACCATTGTGCGTGGCTGTGGCTGTTACAGACGTACACTTAATCCAATGAAGTGATCGAACATACAGGGGAAGATTGTGGCCCGGCTCTTCTAATGAAACCTCGGCCTGATTGTTACAAGCAAACTTTGAGACGCTTTGGCGCATGAACAGCGCCAGTTTATTAGCTGTCTCTGGAACGTCCAAGGTTTCTAAGCATTTCGTCAACAGCATCCTGTTTAGCGATTGCCTGTGGTGATTTTTGGGAAGCGCCTGAACCCTGTTGCTGCATGGCTTCCCGTTCACGAAGATAGCGCTCGTAATGCTCGTCGCGCTCGGATGTCGGCGCAGCAGGCGCAGCGGCAGCTTCGTTATTGGCTGACGGCAAAGGACTTACACTTGCACGCCTTGTTAACGTTGGCGGATCAGATTCCTGAATGGTTTCAGGTGCAACCACAACTTGAGCTGCTGGCGCTTTAGGTGCTGGTTTTTGCACTAAAACAACACCACTTTCCAAGACCAGCAAGGCACCTTGATGCATCGTTTCGCTGATGTCTTTTAGATCGTCTTGCGTAAACTTACCCAGATTTGCCAATGTGGTTAGATCATCAAAAATTGGCAACGAAGAAACCAGTGTTTCAAGGTCTAGATCGTCATCGTCGCCGTACTGACTTAAAGCCTCAGGGATAGATCGAATAACCGCGCCAAGTGCGGCTACGCTGTCTTTCTCGCCCGTAAAGGAGATATCACGATCTTCTTTACCGGTGATGTTATCCAAGCGTAAGTCCATTGCAGGTTTTCTGGCAATGCTTGCACAGGCTGAGTACAACATATCGATACCATCGATGGATCGAGCAATTCGATCAGGGTCAGCGGCCTTTTCACCCGCATCGGTTAAACGGATCGTCAAATTAGCTTCGCCTGCATTTAACGGTACTGCGCTAACTTCATTAACGACAGGCGCAAGCAACTTGCTCAAATTGGGCAAATGATTGGATGCGAACATAACGCGACTGTACAAATGCACTAGTTCTGCGGCGTTCTTGCTCGGATCGCTGGCCGAACCTAATAAGGTTTGCCAATATTGTGTTGTACCAAGGTTGTCGAGATACAGAATTTTCGCCACTAAACGCTCCGACGCAGAAAACTTATCCATGTTTTCCATGATCACTGCGCCTGAATGTCCCAGACGCGCAGCGGCAACTGCTCGATCGTCGCCTTTTGCAGTGCGATATTCGCGGATCACTGACAAAATATCGGACTTTGTCAGAACTTCCACAACCTTGTTAACGGCCCTACGCAGCTCGTCTGCGTGCATGCTGGACTCCAGGTATCACCCGTATTATCTCCACTATTGATCGGCCGAAGTGACTGATGGTTAAGTAAATACTGGCTATTAAAAACATACCGACACTAAAAACTTTCAACATCGGCTCTCTACATAAGCCTAAGCAATGCAAAAATAGCGCTCATATCGACGTTTTTACTTAGCCTGATGCTCAAAATTTTTCTGCCAAAAAATTATTGTTGTTACTTTTCAATAAGTTAGATTTTTTTCATGCGCCATTTCGTGAGCTACTCTACAGTTCTAAACAACTCAGCAAACACACACAGGGAGGCAAATTCAACAATACAGCGTTAGGCTGTCAATTTTTCGTCTAAACAACGTCAAATGGGCTAGCTGCGCCTCCCAGCCAATCGTCCAAGCTTCTAATACGACACTAATTATAAGAACCTGCTGAAGCCGCTAAGTTCAAACTCTGTGCAAAGGCACTATCCATGGAAACTCGCCAGCACCGATTTCTACCTCAACACCATAAACACGGGCTATGTTCTCTTTGCTGAGAACAGTTTCGGCCGAGCCATCTGCCTGTATTGACCCTTCATTCATTAAGTAAACACGATCGCAGTAGCGCGCCGCCATGGATAAGTCGTGCAATACCACTAAACAAGCGCGCGCCGATTGCGCAAAGTTTCGGAGTAGTTGCATAGTCTGCAACTGGTGCCCTAAGTCTAATGCCGCTACAGGCTCATCTGCTAATAGAATATCGGGCTCGGTTGCAAGCGCTCGCGCTAGCAGCATTCTTGTACGTTCACCACCGGATAACGTATTGGCTCGCTGTTTTCGCAAATGCAAACAGTCCGTTGCACTGAGCGCACTTTCGATAGCAACTTGATCACTTTTACCAATAGACTGCCATGCCGACAAATGCGGTAAACGGCCAAGCGTTACGATTCGTTCTACCTGTAATGGCCAGTGAATAGGCGCGCTCTGCTCTACCCAGGCAAGTTTTCGCGCTCTGTGTTCTGCCGAGCAATTTTGTATAGGGGTTTGACCCAAATACACCTGCCCTTGATCACAGGCCACCAAACCAGCTAACAGGCTCAACAAGGAGGATTTGCCAGCACCGTTAGGGCCCACTAAGCCTACCAGTTCACCCGCCTGTAATTGCATAGTAACGCTTGCTACCAAATGGCGCGATGAGCGAATTAACGATACAAGGTTTGCGCTAAGTAAGCTGGTTTCAGTGTTCATAAGTAAGCACGCCGACTACGAACAATCAGTAAAAAGAAAAACGGAGCACCCACCAAAGCGGTAAGCACACCCACTTTTAAATTAGTTTGCGTTGGAATAATACGAACACCGATATCGGCCGCAAGCAACATAGCTGCGCCACCCAAAGCAGATACACCAAGCAATCTGCCGGGTTGATGTCCTACCAATGGCCGTAACAAATGAGGCACAACCAAACCGATGAACCCGATCATGCCAGTGGTTGCAACCGCTGCGCCCACCGCCAATGAGATTGCGATAAATACACGCCAACGTAAAGCTACCGGTTTAACACCCATGCTGGCGGCAGTGCGCTCACCTAACGTTAACCCATCAAGCTGTTTCCCAATACCTAACAACATAAACCAACCAATTAGCGTGGTGGGTAACATGAGCCAGAAGTCGGCCATGCTTCTGTCGGTGATATCGCCAAGTGTCCATAACACAGCTCACGCACGGCATAAGGGCTAGGTGCAAGGTTCAATAACAGCGACATAATGGCGGTCGCCAATGCATTAATGGCAACACCTGCCAATATGATGGTTGTAACCGACGCATCCCGGCCAGCCAACAAATACACAAGGCTTGTGCTGAGCAAAGCCCCGAACATACCGGCGATCGGTAAAATAGGTAACGATGCATTATGAAAACCAAAATACAAGACAGCTACAGCAAATAACGCAGCACCACTGGAGCTGCCAACCAAACCCGGACTGGCTAAGGGATTACGCAGTAAACCTTGCATAGCGGCACCACACAAACCCAAGCTTGCACCCACGACCAAAGCGATTAAGGCTCGTGGTAAACGAATTTGCAGCAAAATAACGGAGTCAACACTGTCAGTACCGTTCCAAATTGCTTTTAATGTTTGCGTAACATCCAGCGGTTCGTGGCCAATAGATAAAGAAATAAAAAACAGAATGCAAACCAACACAGCCCCTACGCTATAAAGCAAGCTGGCTGCAAAAAGCGGGGATTTAAACATTAAGGCTGAGGCGCCTTTAAGCTATGCCGAGCATCGATCAAGCGATCAATAACATCGAGTGTCCAAGGACCAGCACAGATAGTCATGTTGCTTTGCATGCGAATAACCAATGGATTTATGCCAGCACTTCTAATAGCCGGGTGTTGCAACAGCTGCTGCCCACGAGAATAAGTACCTTCACTGTAAGGTGATTCGATGATGGCGTTGGGTGCTAATCTTACCAAGGTTTCCAGGTCCAGCGTACCAAAGCTATCAATACCGGCCTCGCTGGCGATATTCTTCCAACCCGCTAAGCGCATCAATTCGCCACGCAGAGAATCGTTACCAACGGTATAGCCGTTCGGGTCATAAGCAGCTACTGAAGGTTGGATTGCAGGTGCAGGTTCAATTTTTTGTAAACGCTTTTTAATGCCAGCAAGTAAAGCTTTTCCGCGTTCAGCCTGCCCGATACTGTTCGCTACTAATTCGATGTTGGACATCATAGAATCGAGCGAATTTGCTATTGGCACTATTTGAACGTTTAACCCTAACTCTTTGAGTTGACGCAACGTATGCGTTGCCGTGTATTGACCAGCTAACACTATGTCAGGGTTCAGTATAAAAATTTGCTCGGCATGCCCTTCGTTACTCGCAAAGGCGTGGGCTTGTTGATAATGATAAGAACCCGACTTCTCAAAAGATAAATTGGAAATGGAGATGATCTGTTCAGGGTCTGCCAATTCCATGAGCAGTTGATCGGTACATAAGTTGATAGAAGCTACCTTTAACGACGAAGAAGACATCGCATGGGTAGTTGGAGCCAATAAAACGCTTGCCAGTATAAAACTAACCAGCGTTAGCCATGCCACCATTTTATGCGTGCTCACTACAGCTATGGCGCACAGGTTCAGCACGAGACATCTCCGATTGAGTGTGACTCGTGCTGATTGATACGGCATGAATACACCGCCGTTACCCAGTTACAGGCCAGCGAAGACCGCATTAATGGGAACCAGTAACGTAGGGACAAACGCAGCCATGCTACTACCGTCGGTTGCATTTAAAACACTGAAGCCCGGGTTATCGCCACCGATGCCCACCATTAAGCTATCGCCCGGTGCTGCTACAAGCGTTGTTATGTCCATATCGCTAAACGCTACGCTTGAGCCATCGGCTATGCTACCGCTTAATGCAGACTCGCCGAGCGTGTTGGTTAGCATATTGAATGAATAAACCGAATTGCTCTGCCAACCGTTGGTGGTCGTCACAAAAGCCTGCGTGGCAGAGACAACAACGAGATCAACAACGAAACCATTATTGGTTTCTTCTGTACCGTCATCATAAACCAATGCCGTATCAAAACTGGTTGGGTCAATGGATTCGATACCACCGGTGTATCGGTTTACGCCCTCTTCTTCAGTACCGAAGTTGTTACCGCGACCAATCAAATAGATCATTTCATCTGCGGCTGAGTACTGGATATTGTTTGGATTAGTCACCGCTAATGGAATACCTTTTAGGTTGTCTGCAGCGCCTTTGCCTGTATCGACTTCTTCATCAGTATCAGTATCGAAAACTGCAACGTAACCCGTTCGCTCAACAACCCAATCAAACTGGCTACGACGTTCTTGACGCTCCATTAGGATATAAAGTCTGGTGCCAACCAATACCGCACCATTCGCTTCAGGCGTGATATCCAGAGAATCATAGGCACTAAGGTCAAGCTCACCGAGTTTATATTCTTCTTCGCTTTGCGCTGATGGATTAACTATCCACATCTTTGCACTGTCATAACGAATCAAGTAAGCCTTCGTATCGCTTACAAAAATTAATTGGTAAGGGTTAGCGCCCTCGCCTTCCATAGCGTTAGCATCGGCTACTGAGTATTGGTAGAGCGGATCGTTGGAACCTGCAATATTGTATTTGGTGATGTTGTCTAATGATGAGCGGCCCAACTGATAAACATCGCTTCCATTTGAACTAACGCGAATATCTGAACCTGTGGCTTCATACGCACCATCACTAACCGCACAACCATCCAATGCAATAGTTTCAGTTTGGCCAGAGGTGTAATCTCCTGCACGGGTGGCAACAACCATTTTAGCGCCGGTTGATTCACCGGTATCTAACATGGCGCAACCCACCATCGCTGCTCCATCGTCTGAGCTACTACTACATGCAGCAACGGTTGAGGTGATCAGCACCAGCGTGGCAATGCGAAACGCACTGCCTGATCGGTTCAGGTTTATATTCATGAGACCCTTCTTTGAAAGTTGTAAGTAAAGTTAATGTGGAAAGATCTCCCTGGTTTGGGAAACCCGTTGTAGTCTTCGGTTTGAACGTCAGTTAAGTTTTTAAGCAACAACACCGTGTGCAGTTTTTTGTACAACATCGAAAAACCCAGTGAGTGCACAACAAAATCTTCTGCAGCCAATAGGTTTGCTGTGTCGTAAAAGCGTTGCTGCATAAAGTCAGATTCATACCAGAGCTTGTAAGGCCCTTTGTGATAGCGAAGTTGTGCATAACCGGCAAACTGCGCCTCCCCTGGTAACTGCTTGCCATTAAACGCGTTGGCATTCGATAGATTTTCCGCCGATTGCCATGTCATGTTCAGCTTGAATTGCCAGTGTTTTTTTATCGCAAGTTGTGAATCGAACTCAACACCAAGCACTTGCGCTTTACCGCTATTAACACTGCGACCAATGCCTCGCGAATCGTAAACACTAACGATTAGCTCATCCCGGAAGCTGGCAAACCCGGTTACGTTCAGTGAGGAACCTGGCAGGCTTGCGCTAAGCCACTGCACACCAACATCGACATTGGTGCCCTTTTCAGGCTTAAGCGATGCGTTACCCAAGTACAGACCACGATCGCCAAACAATTCAAAGAACACGGGTTCTCGATTGTGCTGCCCAGCATTGGCACTCAAGGTGAGCTGCTCTGAATGTTCCCAGCGCATACCAATCTGCGCGGTGGCATCAGATTGCGAGTTAGAGTTTTTACCACTACGCAGCACACCGTCGTAGTTGTCGCTGATGCCTTGCCAACGTAACGAAGGCGTTAACAATAGCTTGTCGTTAAACGCAAATAAGCTGTATTGCGCAGCGCTGCTGATTTCTCGACGACTCGCTGAAAACGCATTGCTGCCTCCGAGTTTGTCCTCTTGCTCCAGCAGCTCCTGACGGCCATCAACATGCAGTGAAAAGGTACCGGTGTCGTTTATTTTTTCCCAATAGCTTTTTAAGCCAATCAGATTCGAAATGGACTTAGTGGATTGCACGCCTAAACCAATCTGCGAGTAACTATCATCGTAGGCTTCTACACTGCGATTAAAATAAAGCCCTTCACTGTGATTCCAGTCACTGCCGACTTCTGCGCTAAAGCGTCGATTAACTTGCAGTTGCAGGGTATTGTTATCTATTTGTGTTTGTGTGTCGGACCGGTTAGCCCAATGTGGCAAGCCTTGCTCACGTTCTGTGTACTGCAACATGGCATCAACTTGATTCGATTGATCATTATTATTCGATAACTTAAGCAGAAAAGCATTACGTGAGAAATCGCTGTTGTTACGTTTCTCGCGTTTATCATCCGATAAATTCAGCGGCGTGCCGTTCTCGTTATTAAACGTGAAGTTGTTTTTCGCCATAACCCGGCTGGCTTTGGTGCTGAGCTTCCAACCATTGAGATCAGTTTGCGCGCTTATGTGTACATTGCGTTCATCGAAACTACCAAAACCTAAACGAATGCGCGATTCCGATGCCTCGTTACCACCACTGCGTAGATTAACGGCCCCACCTATGTTACTGATACCCAGCTGCAGCGGCGTAGCACCTCGATATACGTCAATACGACTCAGGTTAAGCAATTCCAATTGCGATAAATCCACGGCCCCGGAGCTGGCATTGTTCAGTAACACACCGTCTAAAAAAACATTGGTTTGTGCTGCACTGGCTGCACGAACCGAGATACTGGAATAACTGCCCACACCACCGGACTGCTTAAACTGAATGCCGCTTTCGTGAGCCAGTAATGGCCCGAGGCCTGCAACCTCTTGCTCTATTTGTTCTGCCGACAAACTGGTATGACTACCCGTAAACTCGGAATGCTCTACTTCACCAACCTCAATGACGTCCTCGCCAATCACATGAATTGGGTCTAAGGTTTGCGCGCACACGCCGGTTGCCAACAGAGGCAACAACAAAGCGATAGATCTGGCAAACGAATCGAACAAACGACTAAGCAACCCATTTAAGGCCGACTTGGGGAGCTTGCAGAGCAAGAAAGAATAAACAACGCTGGAAAGCTTGCCTAACGCTGCCGATTCAGGCTTGCGTCTTTAACGGATAAACCGCTCACCAAAACACCCCGTTCGGCAGATTAACGACGCAGCAAAGGCAGGTCTCCTGACTCGTAGCTACTGCTATGTAAAATGTCACATAACAGGCGCGTGCTCTTCCTTCCCTAAACCTGGCAGGGTGCCGGTTTAAGTGGATACCTTAGAGCAAACTCGCTACTTACAGTTGCGGGGGCAGTCGAAGCTTATAACTCCGTTCCCTTTTAACCCAATATGGGGCCATTGCTGTTGGCGAGAGTATACAGCATTGGGCTTATCTGTCTCGCTTTATGCGCTATGATTTGCGACCTGAATTTGCTCAAAGTCAAAAGCGCGCGTGGACAAACACACTACATCGTTTAACAAAGCCACCCTGATGGTTCAGGGGACCAGCTCGGATGCGGGAAAAAGCACCTTAGTGGCAGGTATTGGGCGGGTTCTGGCCCGCCGCGGTTGTGATGTGGTTCCCTTTAAACCCCAGAACATGGCGTTGAACAGTGCCGTTACCGAAGATGGCGGCGAGATTGGCCGCGCGCAAGCGGTGCAAGCTTTGGCCTGTCGCGTTGTGCCCAGCACCGACATGAACCCTATTTTGATTAAACCCAATTCGGATACGGGCGCGCAAATCATTGTGCACGGCAAAGCCATTGCGAATATGGAGGCTCAGTTTTACCATCAGTTTAAGGCCAAGGCGATGAGCGCTGTATTAGCATCGTATGAACGGCTCCGCGCCAAACACCAGTGCATCTTGGTAGAAGGCGCAGGTAGCCCGGCTGAAATTAATTTGCGTGAAAACGATATTGCAAATATGGGCTTTGCCGAGGCTGCCGATTGCAATGTCATTCTTATTGCCGATATTGAAAAAGGCGGTGTATTCGCACAATTAGTAGGCACCCTTTCATTACTGAGTGAATCTGAACAGGCGCGTATAAAAGGCTTTGTGATCAATCGATTTCGCGGTGATATCGGATTACTTGAACCTGGTCTTGATTGGCTGGAGAAAAAAACCGGTGTACCTGTACTGGGTGTGCTTCCGTACATAAATCGTTTCCATTTAGAAGCAGAAGATGCCATTAACCAACAACAGAATCGCCATGAGAATGCACTGAACGTTTGCGTACCTGTATTTCCCCGCATCAGCAACCACACAGACTTTGACCCTTTACGCTTACACCCGGATGTCAATCTAAAATTTATCGGACCCGATGACCCAATAAGCGCTTGCGACTTAATCATTTTGCCAGGTACGAAATCAGTTCGCCAAGACTACCAGCACTTAGTGGCCAGCGGATGGCGAGAGCAAATTCACAAGCATTTGCGTTATGGCGGAAAACTGTTAGGTATTTGCGGTGGCTTTCAAATGCTTGGCAATGCGATCCACGACCCCGACGGCATTGAAGGCAATGCTGGCTCATCTAAAACACTTGGCATTTTCGATTGCGAATCCGTATTAACGCCACAAAAAACTCTGCTCAACGTTAACGGTTTTTTAGTTTCAAACGAACAAGCGGTTAGTGGCTATGAAATACATGCGGGCCAAACCACCGGGCCAGCAATGGCCAAACCCTTTGCATATTTAAGCAGCCACACGGGAGAGAAAAAGTCAGAGTCTGGTTACAACGATGGTGCGGTGAGCGACGATCAAAAAGTGATCGGCACTTATATACACGGGTTATTTGAATCAACAGACACGCTTAACACGCTACTGCAATGGGCTGGAAAAGTGTCTTTGGACAATGAGTTTAACTATGTGCAATATCGCGAGAATGAAATTGAGCGACTGGCTGATGTGTTGGAAGATTCATTAAACCTGGAAACACTACTGAGCCTGTGTGGGGCTCAGTAGTGCAGCTTTGGCAACTAGCGCTTATAGCAACTCGAAGTACACAGCCCCAAATGCCGGAACAACCAGCATACCTTCCTCGCTAACGGTTGGTGATTCGCTAGCGTCCGATTCAAGACACTTATAAGGGCGATCTGCAGCGATATTATGCATCGCATCGGCTTCACCAAAGTTGAAGATACAATGGACGCCGGCATTCCCATGAATTCTATCGAAGCTTAAAACCTGACCAGTTTGCGCAACATTCTCTAACGTACCTTTGATCAATGCCGTTTTCGTTTTTCTCCATGCCAAGCGTTGCTTATAAAAACTTAACAGGCTGTCTTCGCTTTGCTGCGTGTTAACGGCACCCGAAATATGGGCATCTGGCATTGGCAACCATGGCTCTGCCGTAGAAAAACCTGCGTTCTTTTCTTCAGCCTCCCACGGCATCGGCGTTCTGCAACCATCGCGCCCTTTGAACTTCGGCCAAAAGGCAATACCGTAAGGATCTTGCAAACGATCATACGGCACGTCTGCCTCCGGCAGGCCAAGCTCTTCACCCTGATAAAGACACACCGACCCGCGTAAAGACAGAATAATATGACACAGCAGTTTGAGCATTTTTTGTTGCTGTGCCCCTTCTAAACCCCAACGGCTAATGTGACGAGCAACATCATGATTGGAAAACGCCCAACAGGCCCAGCTTTTACTGGCTTCGTCCTGGTATTTTTTTAACACTTGAGCGAATCGCTGAACGTCGGGCTTGGTTACGGATAAAAATTCAAAGGTGTAGCACATGTGCATGCGCTTCTCGCCCAACGTGTACTCCGTTGACAACTGCAAACCGTATTGCGCATCGCCAACCTCACCTACCGCTGTAGCCGCCGGGTATTCGTCGAGTAGTGCCCGAAAAGATTCAATGAACGCAATGTTCTCGGGTTGGTTTTTATCGTATAAATGATTCTGATGGTTATACGGATTAACCTCAGGGGCTATGTCTGCATTTCTTTGTTCTGCCGGCAAGGGCGGATTATCACGCAATTGGGCATCACAAAAATAAAAGTTGATGGTATCCAAACGAAAACCATCCACGCCTTTGTCGAGCCAATAACGTGCAACATCCAACGCCGCTTCACGCACTTGCGGACAATGAAAGTTTAAGTCTGGTTGCGATGTTAGGAAATTGTGCAGGTAATATTGGCGTCTGGCTGTGTTCCATGTCCATGCCGGGCCACCAAATATAGACAACCAATTATTGGGCGGACCACCGTCAGGCTTCGCATCACCCCAAACATACCAGTCGCTGTATTGATTATCTTTAGACTTTGCACTCTCTTGAAACCAGACATGATTATCCGCTGTGTGAGATAACACAAGGTCGATGATAATTTTGATACCTAACTGATGCGCCGTTTCAATCATGGTGTCGAAATCAGCCAAGGTACCAAACATGGGGTCTACCGTTTTATGGTCTGAGATGTCGTAACCGAAGTCTTTCATTGGCGATAGAAAAATGGGTGAGATCCATACCGCATCGACCCCTAACTCGGCAATATACGGCAGGCGTTTTGTAATGCCTGCTATATCACCAATGCCATCGTTATTAGTATCTTGAAAGGAGCGCGGGTAAATTTGGTAGATAACCGCACCCCGCCACCAGTCTTTACTTTCTGACGATGCAACAATTTGCTCTGATGTGCTCAGCTGTGTATTCATAATATTTAAATAAAAAGTCTATGTTCTGGTTGTTGTTGCTTATGCAGCACTACTGATTGGCATATAACAATGAACGCCCTTCGGAAAACAAATGAACTTTCTCAGGCACAGCGGAAAGCTGCATTGTGCTCCCCCTAACTGAACGATGAATACCGGGTAGTTTTGCAATAACCTGATTTTCGTTTTGTGCATCAGCAGAGAAGTACATTTGGGTGACTTCGCCCAAGGCTTCTGAAAACGAAACCTCGCCTGCAAACGCATAATTGTCGTTTGGATTCGTTGTAGCCACTAAGTCTTCTGGTCGGATCCCCACATTAATTTGCTGGCCCAACATACTGGCATGGCTCGGAATCCGCGTTTCCAGAACACCACTACCCGCCGTCGTTTTTACAACGGTATGCTCACCGGTTTTAACAACAGAACCGGGCAATAGATTCATGGCCGGGGATCCGATAAACTGCGCAACAAATTCATTTTCGGGCTTTTCATACAGTTCCAATGGCGTACCAACCTGAGCAATACCACGGTTCGCCAGCACAACAATACGGGTTGCTAACGTCATGGCTTCTACCTGATCGTGTGTCACGTAA
>CALDTX010000084.1 GCA_937923565.1 uncultured Granulosicoccaceae bacterium
TAATGGAAATCGCCCTTTCCAAGCGCTCTAGCCTCAACATCACCGGTTCACCTGAAGTTGACTACCAGGGTTCTAAAAGCAATGCCGTTATGTTCTTCCAGTTCAAAATGCAGCTTCGGTAAAACACGGCTTGACCCAATAAAATTATTGCACTTTTAAATTATTGCACTCTTAAGGTAAGGCAGTTTCTATTGACCGGCTGAATGATTCAGCCGGTTTTTGGTTTAAGTAGAATAATCAGTGAACGTTTGCTGATCTTCATCCCAGCACCAAAGCGACTCTTCGCTGTTTATGTACACCCCACCCAACCATTCCTGTCGAATCACGAACTCAAACGCTTTGGTATTGCCATTCAAAACACGCTGTGCATTTTCGGTTAAACATAAGGTTTGCTGCTTAAAAGAATCAAAATCGACCGAATCGTGTGTTGGGTGTTGAAAGGATAAACCGTTTTTGACTGCAAGCAGGTTCGCATCACACAACTGGGCGATCTGAGAATACGTACGCGCATCGCCAATGTACAAACACGATTCCTTGTCCATGTTCTGCACAAAAATGCGGGTGGGATGAACCACACCGTTTTTAACCAGCGACAGTATTTGCCTCTCGGTACGCGTCAAACCATCTGACACCCAAGGAAATTCCTGGAAATACCTTTTAATTGCGCTGCAGAGAAATGGAAGCTCAGCATTGGATTCCCGCACACATAAATTTAAAAGTTGCACCGGATTCGGCTGCGTAAACGCGTGCCAATACGCGGCAGCGAATCGCATGGTAGCCTGGCTCACCGCTACCCGGTTCGGGTAAAGCGATTGCATTTTCTCTGGCGGGAGTTGGCCGATGCCACGGAAATCATCGATACCTTCAAACCGATCAATACAGATTAGCGATACGGCAACATCTGATTGCTCGTTCGCATAAAACGACAGCAGTTGAACAAGCTGTAGTTGATCAAGTAAATCATGTTCAAACCACAGTACCACTTCCTCGTATGCACTCGATTGGCCGAGCAGGGTATCTCTGGCGAAAAACTCGTGTGGATTCTCCAGCGGCTTAATAGCTGCGAGCGATTCCGGTGTGATAGTGGGTACTGCACCAGAGAGATAATCGATACGAATACGGCTAAGCTCATCAAGCGAATAGCCGGCAGGGAAAGGTCCATGATGCATTGGGTCGCGCCAAGGCAATACGGCATCACTTTGCACAAATGTTTTAATAATATTGGCGGCGGAGTCACCATTAGTAATATGCAGCGTTGAACGCATATCGGTTACTAGAACACGGCCAGAGCTGCGTCGTGCATTTGCTGCAATACTTTATTGGTCTCGTCCGCGAGTAAAACATAGTGGTGTCCATCTTCTATCCAACTGGCAGCGTTGAGCTGATGATGACGTTTAAGCTTTACTTCCTGCGCGGCAAGCTCTTCACCTTGCATATAGCAAAATGCCAAGGGTGATGAACCCGGCTTGCGGTAAACAAGCTGAACTAAGGTACTGCCTTCAAAGCCAAGTTCTTGTGCACGGGCGAATTCGTACCCGAATGCTGAAAAATCCGGTATCCCGGTTTGCATGCCTACCTTGGTGGCAATTGACGCCAGCAGTTGTTGCGCATCATCGAGCCGTGATTCAGATACATTGGCAACCGTACTTTCAATGTACAGTGATTGATAATCGGCGATGCGTTGGACTAAACGCTCATGATCGTAATTCGAGCTACCCTGCTTTGAACTGCTATCGACCTGTGCTACTGGTGGAAGGCCTTGTCCAATTTTTTGTGTGTACAACATGGTAGCCAATGCGCCCACGCATAAGCCGGCCACAACGCACGCGACTAATCCAGTATTGTTCGACCATGCACCGCTTGAAGTCTTTACGCGAGTCCTGAGAGGTTTGTGGTGTGCATGCTGCGCATTCACCAGTGCATTCACGCTGTGCCTGAGACTCTCCGGAACCGGGGGCGATTGACGTCGCCGGTACGCTTCTTCGATTGGCAACATCGAATTGCGCATGTGTTTAACTTGTTCAGCCAACTCTTCGTTGTTGCGCACCGCTTCTAAAAATGCAGATTTGTCAGCATCGCTCAAACGATCCTCAACATAGGCTAATACATCTGACTCATCGAATTTCATTAACGCAGCACTCCATCAAATTCTGCGGATTGTTTTGCGTGCCCGTGTAAAACCATGGCCTTGCCTAATGTCAGGCGCGCTCTGGCAAGCCGACTCATAACTGTGCCAATGGGTATTTCGAGTATTTGTGCAGTTTCCTGGTAACTAAAACCTTCAACGCAAACCAACACCATAACCAAGCGTTGTGCTTCAGGTAAGGATTCTACCTGTTCAAATATTTGCAAGAGACGAAGTTCAGATTCGGGATCGCTGCCCGTAACCTGTTCGCCTTGCCCGGTAAACGCATTTTCCGGCTCGGCCCGGTTTACAGTCCCGTTTAAAGTACCGGGTGTAAAGGAACCCGCATTTTTGATTTGCCGAGAACGCAGTACATTGAGCCAAATTCGGTGCTCGATGCGAAACAGCCAACTACGCAACTTGCCCTCCTCCCGATATTGATGCTCATTTTCCAGCGCCTTGACGCAGGTGCGCTGCACGAGATCTTCCGCATCGGCCTCATTAGAGGTGAGCCGCAGCGCGAAACGCCATAGCGCATCAAGCTCACCGGTAAGTAAATTGGCGACCTCGCTCATGCGCTGTGCCTGTGAAAGTCCATCAAATGCATGGAATGAACAATACACGCATTTGACGTTGTTTTGCAGCGAAAAGTCGACGTTCGCGATGCAGCTTGCATTGAAAAATAAATATTTTACTGTCAAGGGAATAATTGCGCTTTCTCAGTTGTTGTCTTTGTGGGAATACAAAATTTAGTTGAAACAGGTGTTGCCAAACAGAGCCAGATAACAATCTGGCAAATCAGGCGTGACAAACCGCCACTATTCACGAGGAGAAAAAATTGAGAAAAACCAACCGTTTTACTGCCGGATTAGCTTTAGTGATTGCTGGCCTATTTGCCGCGACAATAACCGCACAGGAACTCCCTTCAACCCCAGCGCCAGAGGGTGCGCAAGTCCGAATCGTGTCACCTAAAGACGGTGAAACAGTTGGGCGCGAGTTCACTGTTGTGTTCGGCCTTGAGGGCATGGGTGTCGCGCCTGCGGGTATCGATATTGAAGGCACTGGCCACCATCACTTATTGGTCGATCAAGCTGAGCTTCCACCAGCTGGTAAACCAATGGGCAACCCACCAATGCACTTTGGCAAAGGCCAAACTCAAACGACTTTAACGCTGGAACCCGGCAAGCACACATTGCAATTGATCATGGGTGATAAGTTACACGTGCCGCACAATCCACCCGTTGTTTCAGAAGTCATAACCATTGAAGTAAAAGACTAACCCGTCTTGTGCTCTGGCCACCGGACTTGCGGTGGCCAGACTCGCACAGGCGCAAACGAAATAAGCTTAGCGTGTCACGTT